>DFYA01000295.1:0-1640 GCA_002382525.1 Opitutaceae bacterium UBA4094 | reverse complement strand
CTGCCCGTGCTCGCGTTCTACATCGCGGCCGCCCTCGAAAATGGCGTCAAACTCGAGCAGCTCGCCGGGACCATTCAGAACGACATCCTCAAGGAATACATGGTGCGGAACACCTACATTTATCCGCCCATTCCCTCGATGAAGATCATCGCGGATATTTTCGAGTTCACTTCGCAGAAAATGCCGAAGTTCAACTCCATCTCGATCTCCGGTTATCACATGCAGGAAGCCGGCGCGACCGCCGACCTCGAACTCGCCTACACGCTCGCCGACGGACTCGAATACCTGCGCACCGGCCTCAAAGCCGGCATCGACATCGACGCCTTCGCGCCGCGCCTCTCGTTTTTCTGGGCACAGGGGAAAAACCTTTTCATGGAAGTCGCGAAGATGCGCGCCGGCCGCCTCCTCTGGGCGAAGCTCGTCAAACAGTTCGACCCGAAAAACACCAAGTCGATGGCGCTGCGCACGCACTCGCAGACCTCCGGTTGGTCGCTCACCGAACAAGATCCGTTCAACAACATCGCACGCACCTGCGTCGAGGCTATGGCCGCCACGCTCGGCCATACGCAGAGTTTGCACACCAACTCGCTCGACGAAGCCATCGCGTTGCCCACCGATTTCTCCGCCCGCATCGCGCGTAACACCCAACTATTCCTGCAAGCCGAGACCGGCATCTGCTCCGTCGTCGATCCGTGGGGCGGCAGCTACTACGTCGAAAAACTCACGCACGATCTCGTCGAAAAAGCGTGGGCGCACATCGAGGAGGTAGAGAAACTCGGCGGCATGGCGAAGGCCATCGAAACCGGCTTGCCGAAGCTCCGCATCGAGGAGGCCGCCGCACGTCGCCAGGCGATGATTGACTCCGGTCAGGAAACCATCGTCGGCGTGAACAAACACCGCCTCGAAAAAGAGGACCCGATGGAGATCCTCGAAGTGGACAACTCCGCTGTGCGCGAGTCGCAGATCAAACAGCTCCAGCAACTCCGCGCCGAACGCGACAATGCCAATGTCAAAGCCAGTCTCGAAGCGCTCACCGCCGCCGCAAAATCGGGCGAGGGCAACCTACTCGCGCTGTCCATCGAGGCCGCGCAGGCCCGCGCCACGCTCGGCGAAATCTCCGACGCGCTCGAAGTCATCTACGGACGCTACAAGGCGCAGATCCGCACCGTGGCGGGCGTCTACAACCGCGCCTTCTCCACAGGCGAATCCGAAGTCAGTCGCGTGCGTGCGATGGCCGACACGTTTGCCGAGCGCGAAGGACGTCGTCCGCGCATTCTGATCGCGAAGCTCGGCCAAGACGGACACGACCGTGGCTCCAAAGTCGTCGCCACCGCGATGGCCGACATGGGCTTCGACGTGGATATCGGGCCGCTCTTTCAAACGCCGGAAGAAGCCGCGCGCGACGCCGTCGAAAACGACGTGCACGCCGTCGCGATGAGTTCGCTGGCCGGCGGACACAAAACGCTTCTCCCGCAGCTCGTGGCCGAGCTGAAGAAACACGGCCGCGACGACATTCTCGTTTTCGCAGGCGGCGTGATTCCCGCGCAGGACTACGCGTTCCTCTACGCGAACGGAGCCGCCGCGGTCTTCGGTCCCGGCACGCCGGTGCCGCGTTCGTCCGCGATCATCTTGGAAAAGAT
>DFYA01000093.1:5283-7738 GCA_002382525.1 Opitutaceae bacterium UBA4094 | reverse complement strand
CGCACGGACTTGGCCCACGGGGCTTCATGGAGTTGCTCGGCGGGCGGGCCGACGCGGATGGAGATGTGGTGGCCGCTGTGGGCGGCGCGGGCCCAGAAGCTGAAGGTGTGCGGCGTGGCGGGGCGTCCCTCAAACGGCCCCGTGAGCTGAGCCACCGGACGCCCGCCCTCGCGGAACGTCGTCATGCGCAGGGAAGGCAAACCGGAGGGACCGCGCACGGCGGGATCGGCGACATAGGCCGTATCCGGTTTTCCATTACCCCCGCCGGCCCAGGGCGCGGCGATGCCGAGGGGCAGGGACGAGGATGGGAGCAGGTTGCCCGCGAAACTGCGATTGCCCAAGGCTTGGGCGGGCGTGAGGTAGGTCAGGGTGAGCTCGTCGATTTCGAGCATGCCGGGATTATCGAGCGAGAACACGAGCACGGCCTCGGGATCGGCGACCGCCGAGGAGGCGAGCACCTCGGACACGCTCCACTCGGCGAGCGCGGACAAACTGGTCTGCCAATAGATGGCATACGGCGCGGCTCGTTGGCGCAGGGCGACCTTCACCGGGGTGTTGGTGGGGCTGCGGGTGGCGACGCGCAGGCGGATCTGGTAGGACGGATCGACGATGATCGAGGGCAGACGAAACTGCACCGTGCCGGAGCGGATGGCGGTGGCGTTGATCCCGAAGGATTGTGCGCCGGCGTGGGGATTGGAACGGGTCGGCCCATAGCGCACCGCGACATCGGCCCAAGCGGAGTCCTCTTCCCAACCCTCGGGGATGAAGCCCGTGATCGCCGGCACGCCCGTCTTGGGCGCGGCGAGCGCTTTGAACTCGCCCTCGAAATCGTGGTGGATGAGCGCGGTGGCGCGGAGGCGCGCCAGCTCGCTCTCGGCGGGCTTCGCACCGAGGTTCCACACCTCGAAACGAGCGATCTCGAGGGTTTGCGCCGCCTCGCCGAGCATGAGGGCGAAGCTTAGCTCGTTACGAAAATAGGCTTTCTTGAGCGGCACCATCAGCTCGACCTCTTCCCATCCCGCGCCTGCCGAGATCGCGCGGCTGGCGACCGTCCGGAAGTTTTCAGAGCTGTCCTGCACGAAGAGCTGCCCCGCACCGCGCGCGTCCGGCCCGCCCGCGGCTCGAAGCGTGAGGCGAACGAGCACGATGTCGTCGACCGCGACCGGCGCGCGGTTGGTCACCCGCAGCTGAATCTCGTGAATCTTCGGCACGCGCTTAGGCACCTGGACCCGCAACGCCTGGGAAAAAACCGGGTGCTGAACGGTCACGGAGCCAAGCGCGGCCCCGTGCTGCTCGCCTTGAAGGGAGAGCGCGTCGAGCCCTCCCGTTCCGATCAGGGAAACCGTATCGGCCCGGAGGCCGGAAGCGAGAAGTCCGAACAGGAGGCAGAGCAGGAGGGTAAGCGGGCGGAGCATCGGGAGAGGGGGAGTTGTAAGTGAAGTGGGGAGTGATTTCGTCGTGGACGATTCGGCCAACGGCGAATCAACCGAACCGCGATAAGCGGAAACGGAATCGAAAGATGGATTAAGACTCGCCCCGCCACGACGAGCCGTGAAGCCGCCCGCGATCAGGTTAGTTTCGCATGAGCGAAAATGACCTGGGCCCGCGCAGCGCCGTGAATGAGCCTTCGCGCACCCCGGACCATTTCGCATTGGCGAAACGAAAGGCCGGCCTCGTCCGGATAGTGATGGAGCCGAACACCTCCGATGCAATGACTGGGGAAGAACCAAGACCCCAACCACCCACCATGCATAAACTACTCATTCCTCTCCTCGCTCTCGGTGCGATGGCCGTCACCACGGCCGGCGCCCAGACGCTCGTTTCGGACACGTTCCCGTCCAACTTCAGCAACTTCTCCGCGCAGTCTGATTCGGGGACCGGTGGGTTCGAGTGGAGCAGCACGACCGGCGTCGGCGGAGCCGAAGGCCGGATCAATGCGATCGGCACGGGCACCCACACGGGCAACGTTTATTTCAGCGGCTCCGGCGCGGCCATCACGTGGAGCACCGGACAACAATACGGAACCAGCATCCTCTTCCAGGCGGGCACGGTTGCGACCGGCAATGTTTTCCAGGCACAAACCGGCTTCATTCGCTCCACCGGCTCCAACTTCAACAGCGGCGGAGGTTCCGCGGCCTGGGGACAAATTCGTCAGAACAGCAGCGGCAACCCGTTCCTCCGCCTGTTTCAGCAGAACTCCCAGGTTGGAGGCAGCACGAACAACTCCGCCACCTTCACCCTCTCCAGTTCGCTCTGGTATGAGCTGGAAACCACGATGACCCTCGCGAGCGCCACGGTGGGTGATCTGTCCGTGAGTCTCTACAGCCGCGGAGCGGATGGCACCGGCTCACGCACGCTGGTCGAGTCGATCAGCGCCACCGCAGTCACCATCGGCAACGGCGGGTTCAATGCATCCACCTTCTACGCCGGCTTCGGCGGCGGAAACAACTCGGGC
>DFYA01000093.1:0-5270 GCA_002382525.1 Opitutaceae bacterium UBA4094 | reverse complement strand
TGATTTCCGCGAACCAAATCTCCCGTTAGCCTCACATGGCCGGTCCCTCCAGACCGGCCATTTTCTTTAGATATCCCGCGCAGGTCCGGCCTCGGCCTTTCGGCAACTCCAACCGAAACCCGCAACTGTTTGTGAACCGACCCGCTTTCGCTGCGAAGCCTCGTTGATTTAATTGCGGTGTCCCCTCCCTCGCGGCCGCGAACCGGCCGATGTTTGCCGCTCTTCCCCCAAAATGAAAACCGCCCCTCATTCCTCCCGCGGCTTCACTCTCGTCGAACTCCTCACCGTGATTGCGATCATCGGCATCCTCGCCGCGATCATCATTCCCGTCGTCGGCAAGGTGCGCGAATCAGCCCGCAGCACCGAGTGTAGCAGCAACCTCCGCCAGCTTGGCGTCGCCTTCAATCTCTACGCGCCCGATAACAAAAACCGTCTGCCGGCCGTGCAGGGAATATTGGGCGACAACAGCACCGTCTGGTTCGTCCGCCTCACACCCTATCTCCAAAACGAAACCACCGATTCATCGAAGCTGATCGACGTCTATATCTGCCCGGTTCGTAAACAGACCTTCACCGCCGCCAACCAATACGATTGGGGCCGCCTCGGTTACGGCATGTCGAACATCTTGATCGGTTCACCCACCACGGGGTGGGGCGACGGCAACAAGTTGGACTACGCCGTGGGTCTCTTTGAAGTCATCCGCCCCGCCAACACCATCTTGGTCGCGGACGAGCATTCGTGGTGGTGGGGGATTCACTCGGGCAACTATACTTCCGCCACCGGCTACTTCTCCGCTACGCACGGCGTGAACCGCGGCCTCCGCCACGGCAACGGCGCCAACTTCCTCATGGTGGACGGCTCCGTNNTGGCACAGACATTCCTGTCTGTGCGCGCCCTTTTTTGCCCCCGCCTAAAACCGACCTGCCTGTGCGGCCCACACCCCGCCACGCCAAGCCCGCTTCGGCTGAACGTGTTTAGTGCCCCGGGCCTTCCCAGCCGGCGCGTTCTCTTTTGTCTGTCCCCCGCCCCCGGGAACGCCGAGCTCCAGCTCGGCCCCCTTACCCTAACCCCCGATCCCCCGCCCAATGCCAACGTCCCACCCCGGCGTCTGCGCGACCGCGACCGTGTCGCGCCGCCGCCTCCTGCCCGCCCTCGCCGCCGCCTGCGCCGCCGCACTCGCGTTCCTCTCCGCTCCCGCCGCGCATGCCATGGGCGGCACCGAAGTGACCTTCGACGAATCCGCCATCACCCGTATCGTTTATGTGAATACGGCCACCGGCACCGACGGCGGCAACTTCTCCGGCACGTCCTCCAGCCCCGCCCAGACCATCACCCGCGGCCTCCTCATCGCCGCCGACCATGAAAACGCCACCGGCGAATCCACCAAGGTCCTCATCGCCCCCGGCCTCTACCGCGAGACCATNNTGGGTCCATCAGGGCAACAACGTGTGGTCGCGCGCCTGGCCCTACAACTTCACCTACACGCCCATCACCGAGAACGACGGCGTCGGCAATTTCACCTACCCCGAGGCCTCCACCCGCAAAGAGCATGTCGTCGTCGACAACACCCTCTACGTGCAGCGCCTCTCCCTCGCCGCCCTCGACACCGAATCCTTCTACGTCGATTCCGCCGCGGCCACGATTCACCTGAAGGTCCCCGCCGGCGTCGATCCCAACACCCGTGCCACCGAGGTCGTTGCCCGCGACTGGTGCGCCTACCTCTACAAGCCCGGCGCCAACGCCCACATTCCGGACAACCTCGTTTTCCGCAACCTCACCTTCCGCGCCGCCTCCCGCGACACGCTCGGCGGCCTCCTCATGCTGCAAAATGCCAACCGCATCCGCGTGGAAAACTGCCGGTTCGAGCAGGCCAAGGAATTCGGTCTGCACATCATGAACAGCTCCGACATCACCGTCGTGAACTCCGTCGCCACCAACAACGGCATGATGGGCCTCGCCATAGACGGCCATAACCTCGTCGTCCGCAACTTCACCGCCTCCTTCAACAGCGCCCTCGCCGCACGCGCCGGCCTCAACGGCTGGGCCCCCGCCGGCATCAAGGGCGGCGACATCGCCCACTCGTCCTTCGTCGATGTCACCGTCGAGGACAACGCCCAGCTCGGCCTCTGGATCGACACCCGCAGCCACAACGTCCTCGTCCAAAACCTCATCAGCCGCCGCAACCTCGGCCAGGGCTTCTTCTGGGAACTCAACCACGGCCAGAGCAGCCGCACCTTCCCGATCGCCAACCTCGGCACGCAGACCACCCTGCTCCTGCGGAACAGCCTCATCGAAAACAACGGTCGCATCGGTCTGCGCATCGCCGAATCCGACAACGTCGTCCTCGACAACGTCACCTTGCGCGGCAACGCCGACGGCCAGCTCGGCTTCACCCGCAACGCCGACCGCGCCGACCTCGGCCCCGTCACCATCAAGAACAGCCGCCTCGAATCCACCGCCGCCTCCCAGCCGCTCTTCGCCTATCCCGGCGGCTCCGATCCGTCGTGGGCCCAATTCCTCGCCGGCCTCACCGCCGACTCGCACGGCAACACTTACGTCCACCCCGACGCCGCGCTCGCCTTCCGCAACCACCGCGGGCTGCCCCACCTCAACCTGCCCGGCTGGCAGAATCTGACTGGCCTCGAGGTCGCCTCCGTCTTCACCGGCCCTGGCGCACTCGCCCCCCTTGCCTTGGTTCCCGGCCAGCCCTCCGCCAACTTCGGCAACCAACTCTCCGGCACCCTCGCCTACGCCAACGACGACGGCGACTGGCTCCGCTACGACGCGGTGGAGATTGCCAACTTCCACGCCTTCACCGTTCGCGTCGCCAACGGCCACGCCGCCGCCGGCACCGACATCGGCCAATCGATCGAACTCCGCCTCGACTCTCCCACCGGCCCCTTGATCGGCACCCTGCCCCTCACCACCACCGGTGGCTGGTCCACTTACGAAGTCCAATCCGCCACGCTCCTCCCCGCCGNNTTCACCGCGTTCACCCTCGATCGCTACGTGCCCGCCGCCGCCGACGTCATCCTCCCCGGCTCCGTCAACGACGGCCTCTTCGGCAACGGCATCGGCGGAAACATCATTCATTCCAACGACACCGGCGACTACGTCCGCTTCGACCACATCACGTTCGCCTCTCCCGAGGCCGTGCTCCGCGTCGACGTCGCCCAAGGCACCGCGCTCGGCCAGCCCACCGGCCGCTGGGTCGAGCTTCGCCTCGGCTCGCCCACTGGCGCCCTTGTCGGCCAGCTCGACGTCCTCGGCACCGGCTCCTGGAGCACCTACCAAATCCAGGAGATCGCCCTCACCAATCTGCCTCTCGGCACGCACACGATTTATTTCGTCATGCAAGGCGGCTCCGGCGTCGGAAACTTCGGCCGCTTCGACCTCATCTTCACGCCGCCCGCGCCTCCCGCGCCCGCCGGTCCTGTGCTCGTCGCCCTCTACAACGGCGTCGCCGCCACCGGCGATTGGCTCGGCGACTCCACCATCGTCACGGGATCCAGCCTCGGCAACGGATCGACCAGCAGCGCCATCGATGTCTCCGGCGTCACCGATCCCGCCCCCGAGGCCGTTTATAAAACCCACCGCCACGGCACCCAATTCGACTACACGCTCACCGGCCTGCAGCCCGGCGTGTCGCACACCGTGCGGCTGCACTTTTGCGAGACCTGGGCCACCGGCTCCAACAAACGCCGTTTCCACGTCGACATCAACGGCGTGCGCGTGCTCACCAACCTCGACGTCTTCCAAGTCACCGGCGGCCAATTCCGCGCCCACGCCGAGACGTTCACCGCCACCGCCGACGCCAACGGCGTGATCGTCGTGAGTTTTCTCACCGGCTCCAAAAACCGCCCCTTCGTCTCCGGCCTCGAACTCTGGCGGTAAGCTCCCCGGGAACGCCGAGCTCCAGCTCGGCCTCCGCACCACCCCGGCACAGGCAGAAATGCCTGTGCCTTTTTTTTACTCCAACACCCCGCCCGTCTCCCGCAGCCGTGCCTGCACCGCGCGCGGATCGACCTTGCGGATCACCCCGCCGTTGCGCGCGGCCAGCGCCGCCGTCACGCCCGCCGCTTCGCCGATCGCCATCACCGACGGCGCCACGCGGAACGAACTCATCGCCTCCTGCGTCGCCGACACGCACCGTCCGCCGATCACCAGATTCGCCGGCCCGCTCGCAGGCACCAGCGCACGCCACGGGATGTCGAAATGCGTGCCCGCGCGAAACTCCTTCATCGTCGTGCCTTCCGTATCCGGTTCGTGGATATCGATCGCGTAACAACACTGCGCGATCACGTCCTCAAACTGCCGGCAACCCGTCGCATCCGGCCCCGTCAACGTGTAGAGCCCTTGGATCTGACGCGACTCGCGCACGCCAATCTGCCGCGCCACTTCCTTCAACTCCACGCGCTCGAAGCCCGGCAGGTATCTCCGGAAAAACCGCACGCCTTCCTCGATCTGCCGCCGGCCCTGCGCCTCGGCCTCGGCCAATTCCGCCGGGTTCGTCGGATCTTTGCAGAACACCCGACCAAAGTTGACCGTCGCGTGATCCGGTCGTCCCGGAACGCTGAGGATCGCCGCGATGTGATCGCGAGGGATGGTCAGCTCGCCCGACGCCCGCGCCTGGGCCACCCATACATTTGTTTTCGGATGGTTGCTGATGCAGCAGTGCCGCTCTCCGGTCAGCGCGTTGCGGTGGACCGTGCCGGGCAACTCGCGACCGAGCACCTCGAGGTCGATCGGTCCGATCATGTAGCAAAACGTCAGCGGCATCACCGCGCCGTCCTTGCTCCGCCCAAAGGTGAACGGCACGCCCGCCAACGCCGCGACGAAACCGTCGCCGCTCGAATCCACCACGGTCTTGGCCTGCAGCACGCTGCCGTTTTGCAACGTGATCCGCGTCGCTTCGCCCTCGGCAAACTCCACGGCCGCCAGACCGCTGCCGCAGCGCACCTCGACGCCCGCCTCGCGGCACATCGCGTGCGCCACCTCGGCAAACACCTCGGGGTCGTAGGGCTCCATCCGATACGAAAAATCCGTGCTCGCGTAGATACGTTTGCGCTCGATCAGCCGCGACCGCAGCTCGGCGAATACGCCGCCGATGATCAGCCGAGAACCGTCCAGATGCGCCGGACAAAAATTATTCACCAACGCGCTCGTGCCCATGCCGCCCAGCACATCGTGCCGCTCGACGATCACCGTGCGCACACCCATGCGCCCGGCCGCCACCGCCGCGCCGATGCCGGCCGGGCCGCCGCCGATCA
>DFYA01000113.1:5583-5837 GCA_002382525.1 Opitutaceae bacterium UBA4094 | reverse complement strand
AACAAATTGGAAGGGCTCCGCACGGAATTGGGCGAACTCGCGTTTGCGTTGGATCGCGAAGGCAGTCGCGCCGCCGCAGACGTGGCGATGGAGACGGCGGCGCGTATCGCTGAATTGTGCGACGAGGCGCGGTCGCAAGGCCGTGCGGCGTGCGGTGCGGAGGAAACATTTCGAGACGACTGAATATGAAGTCAGAATCGGACGGCGGCGGGCGAAACGGCTTCGCTGTTTCGCTACGACTGAAATGTGTCGTC
>DFYA01000113.1:0-5509 GCA_002382525.1 Opitutaceae bacterium UBA4094 | reverse complement strand
CACAGAGTCGGAGTTGGAAGGCAGACGGATGCTAAACCGTGCCTGGGGCTGTGCTCTGTGAAACTCGGTGCAGCCTCCTTCCGACTCTGTGAAAAATGATCGGTGATTGGGGTGAATCGGCTGTTCGTCATGTTCGTCGGCTTTGCCCTTGCGCAGGCCGGCGTTGGTTCGCAGAACCGGCGTCTTTTCTCATGCCGACCCAGACCCAAACCCAGCCCCTTTCCCTTGATTTGATTGATGTTTATGGCGGCACGCAGGCGCGTGTGAGAACGAACGACGAGGCGATCGAGAGTTACGCGGAGGAGATGGCAAACGGCACGGTGTTTCCGCCGATCTCGGTTTACTATGACGGCGCGACTTACTGGCTGGCGGACGGGTTTCATCGTTACCTCGCGGCGAAACGCATCGAGGCGGCGACGATCCTTGCCGAGGTGCAGCCGGGCGGGCGCAGCGATGCGCTAAAACACGCGCTCGGGGCCAACGCGACCAATGGCGTGCATCGCAACAACGCGGACAAGCGGAACGCGGTGGAGATTGCGTTGGAAGAGTGGCCTGACCGGGCGAATCCGGTGATCGCGGAGATCTGCAAAGTCTCGCCCGAACTCGTGCGCACGCGTCGCTCGGAGCTCACGAAATCGGGCAAGATTGCCAAGGCCGAGCGTGTGGTGGGCCGCGATGGAAAAGAGTATCCGGCCGAGATCGAGAAGCAGCCGCGCGGCAAAGAAGAGGCGCGCTCGAGCGACGGTGAAGGCGCTGGAGGTGGCGGGGGGCGTCCGTCAAGCAAGGGCGACGGCGGCGCGCCCGGCGGCAGCAACATGGAACTGGAGCGCGAGGCGCGTGAGATGATCCGGAAAGGCGAGATGAACCCGTTTGAGTTGAAGACACTGATGTCGGCGACCGCGCACGACTACGCGGCGACGGTGATCAATTTGCTCGGCACGATGAAGCCGGACGATCCACAGCGCCGCGAAGGCCTGTTGCGCATCAAGCGCTGGGTGGAGAAAGCGCTGGCGGGCGAGGTGGAGACGACGGGGGCGTGAGGGGAGTCGGTTTGGCTCTCAGATTTTCGTCACAGAGCCGAGCCGGAGTTCGATCTGGAGGTCACGGAGCCCGAGCGCGGAAAGCGAAGGCGAGTTGCGTGGCCCGAGGCGTGAGCCGAGGGGGAAGGCAAGGTTGAGGGGCATATGAGGGGGCGGTGTGCGCGGCAAACGTCTCTGAGCTCACGCTCAGAGCCACGGTTAAAGGGATTCGACGGACGACGTTCATTGTCGGTCGTATGGATCGCGTGCTACTTCACTAGAAACCAAGCCGCGCCAAGTTTACCTTCACGCACGTAAATCTGAACCGGGCTGCCGACGGGATGATCCAGGTAGACCTTTTCCGGCACCTGCACTTTACGGCTCGGGATATCGTCAACGAAGGGTTCCAAGGTCAGATAATACGCCGTGTTTCGGCCCTTCGATACCTGCGCATCTCGAACCACGCTATCATACACCAGTGCCTCCGAACCATCGTAGGCGCAATTGATATGGGCCACGGTGCCGTAACTGTAGAGGATCCCCATAAAGACCACGCCGATCAGCACGCCTGGCTGTTTGCGTAGTTCGGCGGCTGCCATCCAGAGGGCCGCAGACAGCGAGAGGGAGAGGAGGGCGATTGGCTCAACGAGCTCGGTCCATTGAAGAAATCTCCAATCCAAAAATGCGCGTAACAACAACGCCAGGCCCGGCATCATAAACGCGGTTGCGACGAAGGGATGTGGATCATTTTTTCTGCCGTCGAAACGGATCGCACCGCGCGAAAGTGCGATCATCAGAAGGGCGAGCGGCGGCAAGGCGATCAGCAGCCCCATCGACTGAAGATAGGGGTGCGGACGAAAAACCCCCCAGGCTAACGCGAGGAAGGCGATGGTGTTCAACGTGCGCGTCCATTTCCGTGCGTTCGCCAGTCTCTTCCGTCGTTCGGGCTCAGTTGCACCAAGGTTCGCGTCGGCGAGCACCTCTTCAAGCGCGGCTTTTTGATCTCTTAGATCAAGATTGGTGAGATTGGCCGCGAGCCATTCCAGGAGCTCGGGCTTACGTTCGTAGGCGAGACCGAGTTGGATTTTTTTGTGAGCTTGCGTCTTCGGCGTGAGAAGGAGCGTCTCGATGTTTTGAGTCGGCAGGAGACGATATCCCTCGATATCCGAAAGCCGGAGTTCTCTGGCACTGAAGGCACCTTGATAACGAATGAAGTCGGGATGGATCTCGATCTGGTAACGGGTGAACTTTGGAAGTCCCCAAAGCGTGAATACGAGAACTGCCGTGCCAAAGACGAGCAGCGCACATTGGAGCGGCGTCCATTCGGGATCGTTGAAGATCCAGATCGAGGGAAGGACAACGAATGCCAATGCGCCAGTGAGGGCGCCTGCCGAAGTGAAGATCCGCCAGAAGCGGGTGAGCTTGAAAATCCTCACACGATTGAAGGCGGTATCCATGTTGAGCTGTGGTCGGGTGTAGCTTTCTAGTCGTTCGAATCCATACCGACTATTCGTCCGTCATGCGTTCGCCGAGGCCGTTGAGTCCGAGGACTTGGGTGGCTCCGTTTTGGACGGCGAGGCAAAGAGGGGATTCTCCGGTGGCCGAGGCAAGGGCGGAGGCTAGGGTTTCCGAATGCGTGGTCACCCAGATTTGGCTTTCTTGTGAGGCGCGCACGAGGAGGTCGGCGAGTGCCGGGATCAGATCGGGATGAAGGCTCGATTCGGGTTCGTTGAACGCGAGCAGGTCGCCAGGTCGCGGACTCAGCAATGCCGCCGTGAGGGCCAAGTAGCGGAGTTGTCCGTCGGAGAATTCGCGCGCCCGGAGCGGGCGCAGCAACCCCGGGAGGTGCAGCAGCATTTCTAAGGAGCCGAGTCCGTCGGCGTCCTCAATCTCCAAGCAGGCGCCGGGGTGTAGCCGGTCAACGGCTTCGCGAAGGGCCTCGGAGTCGCCGAATTCAGTGATCGTTTGAAGAGCGGCAGCGAGGTCGGCTCCATCTGCGGCGAGGGCGGGGGTGCGAGTTGCGGGGCGGGGCACGCGCAACGGGGAATCCGGATCGCAGCGAAAGTGATGGTAGAAACGCCAACTCGAAAGACGCGCGCGAAGGTCCGCGAGATCCGGGAAGCGGCGTGCGTCGATCACCTGAGAAAGCGAAGTTTCCTGCGGATCGAGCGCCATCGGATAATGGGCGCGTTCGCCATCAAAGGCGCGGGCGTGCAAGGAGCCGTGATCGCGTTCGAGGATCGTTGTCGAGGTGCGTTTTAACGGGCCGAGCCACGCCAACTCCGCCTTCACTTCCGGATCTCGCTTGAACTTGGATTCTGATGGGACGGGCAATCCGCAGGTGAACTGATAGCCGTAGTCCTCACCTTGCACGGCGATGAAGACGGTCACGGGTTCGGGGCCATGTCCCATACGCCTTCTCGGACCGGACCACAGGGCCGACGGCATGCCACCTTCTTCGGCAAGGGCGCGCGCCAATTCGCCGCGCGCGCCGCGGGAGAGCAGCGCGAGGGAGCGGTAGAGGTTGGACTTACCCGTGCCATTGCCACCGGTGACGACGGTGAGCGGTGACAACGGCAGTTTCACGCGCTCCAGCGAACGGTAGCCGCGAATCTCCAGTCGCGTGAGCATGGTGATCTTGGCTACCGGCCCTTCTCTGGATTTCAGCCGACCCAGGTGCGGGCGTTTTGGAAGAGGCGCATCCAGGGGCTGTTGTCTCCGCCGGTCGTCCAGGCTTTCGGCACCCAGCTGTTTTGCACNNTTGGTCGTCAGCGCGGTCATGCCGTGCGGGCTGCCGTTGGGGTTCAATGGATACTGCTGCGTGACGTTGTGGTGGTTGTCCACGTAACGCGCGGAAACCAAGCCGGAGGTGCTGAAGGCGTCGGCGGCGTCGCCGGTCGGGAACTCGGCGAAACCTTCGCCGTGGGCGATCGCGATGGGAAGGACGCTGCCTTCCATGCCGGCGAAGAGGATGCTGGGGCTCTTCTCGATCTTGAGCGAGGCGACGCGGGCTTCGAAGCGTTCGGATTTGTTTTGCACGAAGCGCGGCCAGCCTTCGGCGCCGGGGATGATGCTGTGGAGGTTGCTCATCATCTGGCAGCCATTGCACACGCCGAGGGCGAAGGTGTCTTCGCGGGCGAAGAAGGCCTCGAATTCGGCGCGGGCGCGGGGATTGAAGAGGATGCTCTTGGCCCAACCTTCGCCGGCGCCGAGGACGTCGCCGTAGCTGAAGCCGCCGCACGCGGCGAGTCCGCGGAAATCGCGCAGGCTGATGCGTCCGCTGATGATGTCGGTCATGTGGACGTCGATCGCTTTGAAGCCGGCACGGGTGAAGGCGGCGGCCATCTCGACTTCGCCGTTCACGCCTTGCTCGCGGAGAATGGCGACGGCGGGGCGGGCGGAGGAGGCGGAGGAGGCGGAGGAGACCTGAGACTTGAGACTTGAGACCTGAGGTTCGGAGGAGAAATCGAACGTGACCTTCGGGCTGATGCCGGGGTTGGCGCGGTCGAGGCGGAGGGCGTGCTCTTGCTCGGCGCACTCGGGGTTGTCGCGGAGGCCAGCAATGCGGCGGGTGACGTCGGACCAGATGTCGCGGAGCTTGGTGAGGTTCTCGTTATAGATTTCCTGGCCGCCGCGTTTGATGCGGAGGGCGTGGTGCGGGTTGAGCGTGCCGATGAGGCTCACGCAGGTCTTGAGTCCGTGGGTGCGGAGGACGCCGGTGACGTAGGCGACGTCGTCGGCGCGCACTTGGATGACGGCACCCAGTTCTTCGCTGAAAAGAGCGGAGAAGGCGCTGTGTGAGGCGGGAACTTCGAGGTCGACGCCGGTGTGGCCGGCGAAGGCCATTTCGACGATGGTCGCGAGGAGTCCGCCGTCAGAACGGTCGTGATAGGCGAGGAGTTTTTTCTCGGCGCCGAGCTGCTGGATGGCGTTCCAGAATCCTTTGAGGTGATAGGGGTTTTCGACGTCGGGTGTGGCTTCGCCGGTCTGCGAGATGACCTGCGCGAAAATGGAGCCGCCCATGCGGTTTTTGCCGAGGCCGAGGTCGATGAGGATGAGCTTGGTGTCGCCGATCGGAGTTTGAACCACGGAGGGCACTGAGGACCCGGAGAGGTCGGAAGAGGCTGTCTCGGATCGGGACTCCGTGTTCTCCGTGGTGAGATTCCTGCGGTCGTATTGGAGCTGGGGCGTGAGCGAGAGGCGGATGTCGGTGACGGGGGCGAAGGCGGAAATGATGAGCGATGTGGGGGCGGTGACGCGCTTCTGGTCGCCGGTGGCGGCGTCTTTCCATACGGTGCTCATCGACATCGAGTCCTTGCCGACGGGGATGGTGATACCGAGGGCGGGACAGAGCTCCATGCCGACGGCTTTGACGGCGGCGTAGAGGTCGGCGCCGTCGCCCGGGAGCGCGGGGGCGGCCATCCAGTTGGCGGAGAGGTTGACCTTGCCGAGGTCGCCGATCTGGGCGGCGGCGAGGTTGGTGAGGGCTT
>DFYA01000099.1 GCA_002382525.1 Opitutaceae bacterium UBA4094 | reverse complement strand
TTCAGCGATCCGGTCGGTTATGCGGCGGGCTATTATTCCTACAAGTGGGCGGAGGTGCTCGATGCCGATGCGTTCACGCGGTTCAAAAATGAAGGCGTGTTCAGCCCTCAAGTCGGCGCCGAGTTCGTCGAGCACATCCTCAGCCGGGGGAACTCGGCCGATCCGGCGGAACTGTATCGTCGTTTCATGGGTCGTGACCCGGACCTCGCGGCGCTGTTGGCGCGCAACGGCCTGACGTCGGTCGCGTAGCTGTCCGCATGCTCCGAAAACTCGCACTCGCCCTCCTCGTTCTCGTCGCCTGCGTGGTCGTCGCGCTGGCGGCGCTGCCGTGGTGGCTGGGCGCGGCACTCGGCGCGGCGGGTCCGCGTTTCGGAGCGACGTTTGAAACGTATCAAAAAATTGGTTACACGCGGTTTGCGTTGACCGACGTCAAGGTGGTCCGGCCCGGCCTGGAGGTGAACGCCTCGCGGGTAGAAGTGGGCACGCCGCTCCTGTGGCTTTTTAAGCGGCCCGGCGAAGTGGAAGTGTGGAGCTGGAGCGTCACGACGGCTCCGGTCGATGACGGCGCCGAGGACGACAAAACCGAAGGTTGGGTTCCGCTGCGGGAGCGGCTCGAAGAGGTCGTTTCGCAACTCGAACGCTGGTTGCCGCCGGCGCGCGCGGGAGCAGGCGAGATCGCGTGGCCGGGCGGCGAGTTGCGGGTGTCGGGCGCGGTGTGGACACCGGACGAGCCGACGCGGTTGACGCTGTCGGCGTTGAGCTGGCGCGAGCAAGTGGCCGACGTGGAGGTCAAGCGTTTGGCGGGCGCGGCGACGCTCGTCGCCGAAGCACACGCGGCCGACGAAGCCTGGGATATATCGGTGGAGAGCGACGGTCCGCGGCTTTCGGCGCGTGGGCGGTGGTGGGGGCAACCGGTGGTGGCGACGGCGCGGTTTGAGGAGGAGGGCTGGTTGCCTGCGGAGGCGCGCGTGGAGGCGAGTGGTTGGACGCTGCCGGCTTCGCGTCTCAGGCTGGACAGCGTCTATCAAGAGATCGCGGGGCGTGCGCGGATCGATTGGTCGGACGAGGGGTTTTCGCTCGATGCGCAGGCGGCGGGGCAGCCGGTTGACGGCGGAGAGGCGCCTCCGCTGAACGTCGTGCTGCGCGGAGCGGGCGGGCTTGATCGGTTGACGATCGAACGCCTCGACGTGCAGGTGCCGGGCGTGGACGGGCGCTTGAGCGAGCCGATGGTGATCGGGCACGACGGGCGGCTGGAGTCCGGCGAGTCGCGTTTCGATTTGGTGGTCGATCTTGGAAAGCAACGGTGGTTCGCCGGGAGCGGGCGCGTGTCAGGCGTGGCGCGGGTGACGCCGCGCGACGACGGGTTGCCGCTGGTGAACGCAACGCTGACGAGCGACGGTGCGACGGTGGCCGAATGGACGGCGTCGAAGGCGGCGGTGGAGGCGAGTTTGGATTGGCCGATGTTGAGCGTTGAAACCGCGACGGTGATGCTCGCGGGCGGCGACGAATTGACGCTCAGCGGGCGGGGCGACGTGCAAAAACGCAGCTTGGAGAATGGACGCGTGCATGCGCGCGTGAGCCGCGCAACGGCGGAGCGTTGGCTGCCGGACGATTCGAGTTTCGAGACCCTTGAGATGAACGCGACGGCGTCGGGCGAGTGGCCCACGATCACGCATGAAGGCGGCGCGCGTGCGACGGGGTTGCGCGCGGGTCCGCTGAAACCGTTGGCGTTGGACGTGGAGTGGAAGGGCGAGGGCGCGGTGTTGAGCCGGGTGACGCTCGATGCGACGGCGGGTTCGACGCGGGTGCGGGCGAGCGGCGCGGTGGGCGAGGATGCGGCGCGGATCGAGGAGCTGTCGTTCACGCAAGACGGGGCGGAACGCTTGAAGTTGACGGAACCGGTGCGCGTGCAATGGGCGCCGTCGTTGGCGTTGGGCGAACTGCGGATGACGGGGACGGACGGGTTGATCGCCGGCCGTTTGGCGTGGGGGGGGGCCGGCGCGGTCGAACTTGAGGTGAAGGGGTTCGAGTCGGTTTGGCTGAGCGAGCTGGTCGAGCTGCCGAAGACGGCGTGGTCGGTGACGTCGCTCGCGTTGACGGGGCGGTGGGACGAAGGGCCGCTCATGTTTAAGGCGGAGGGCGCGGGCGTGCTGCATCTCGAAGGGCAGCGGAGTGCCGAGGTGGCGTTTTCGGCGCAGGGCGACGGGAACGGGCTGCGGTTGGAGGCGTTGCGGGCTTCGATGGAGCAACGCGTGGTGGCGCGCGCGGAAGGCAACCTTCCGGTGACGGTGCATCCGGCGCAAACGCCGGTGTTGCGGATCGACGAACGCGGGGCGCTGGCGTTGGACGCGGCGACGGAGCCGCATGCGTTTTTTTGGGAGCAGCTGAGTTCGCTCGTTGGGCTTGCGATCATTGATCCGCAGGTGCGGATCGTGGTCGGCGGAACGGCGCGGGAACCGGTGGGCGAGGCGACGGTGAATGTCGCGAAGCTCACGGCGGACCGTGAAGGCCGCCTGCGCGCGGTGCCGGATATCGAGTGGCTCGACGCGCGCGTGACGGCGGATCGCGCGGGCGTGGCGTTGGATGCATTCACGATGAAGGTGGCCGGCCAGACGATCCACGCGAGCGGGCGTTTGCCGGTGGAGCAGTGGGCGGCGTTGCTGGAGGATCCGCTCGCGCTCGCTCGTTCGCAGGGCCAAGCGCGTATCCATATTCCGGATGCGGAGGTGGCGGCGCTCGCGCGTTACGCGCCGGCCTATCTGGCGCCGACGGGGCGGCTGGAGGTCGATGTGTCGCTGCGGCGGGGCGGGGAGTTGGAAGGCGTGATTCGGCTCAAGGACGCCGCGTCGCGTCCGCTGGGACCGTTGGGCACGCTGCAAGCGATCGGGGCGGAGATCGTGTTGAGCGGGCGCACGGTGGAGTTCAAGGAACTGCGGGCGAGCGCGGGCGGGCAGCCGGTGACGTTGAGTGGCACGGTGGCGTTGCCGAAGGGCGGGGAGCCAAAGTTAAACCTCACCTTGCGTGGCGAGCGGCTGCCGTTTGTGCGACAGGCGGGCATGTTGATGCGCGGCGACCTGGACCTACGGATCGTGACGGGCGAGGACAACCTCACGCGCATCACGGGCACGACGCGGTTGCGCGAGAGTTTTTTCCTGATGGACGTGCGCGCGTTGATCCCGGCCGGCGGACCGCGTTCGGCGCCGGGGCGGCGTCCGCCGTATTTCTCGGTGGACGTGCTGCCGTTCAGCGACTGGTTGCTCGACGTGGCGGTGGATGGGGATCGGTTCATGCGGTTAAGGACGCCGGTGTTTAACGGCCTCACGTCGGCGCGCTTCCGGTTGGGTGGCACGCTCGGGGAACCGCGGGCGGTGGGCGAGGCGGTGGTGAACGAAGGTCGGGTGTTGTTGCCGTTTGCGACGTTCGAGGTGCGGCAAGGCGACGTGCGGCTCACGGAGACGAACCCCTATGAGCCGAGGATCGCGTTGATCGGCACGAGCCGGCGGTTTGGTTACGATCTGCGCATGGAGTTGCGAGGAACGGCGGCAAAACCGGAGCTGACGTTTACGTCCACGCCTCCGTTGGAATCGGAGCAGGTGCTGTTGATGGTGATGACGGGCGAGACGCCACAGAACGAAGTGTCGTATTCCGGACGCGAGCGGGCGACGCGACTTGGAGCCTACTTAGGGCAGTCGCTGCTCCGACAGCTGGGAGGTGATCCGGAGGCGACGGAGCGGTTGTCGATTTCGGTCGGCGAACGTATCTCGCGACAGGGCCGTGAAACTTACAACGCCGAGTATCGCTTGAGTCCGCGTTGGTCCTTGGTGGGTGAATACGACGAATTTGATGAATACAACGTCGGCGTGAAGTGGCGCGTGTGGTCAGAAAAGAAACCGGAGGAAACCAATGATGATGCGTCGAACTAAACGGACCCGAATCTACGCGGCTTGCGCGGTGTTGTTGATCTCCGGCCACGTGGGGTTTTCCGCGGAACGCGAACCGGAGCCGGCGAAGTTGTCGGTGTCGGGTCTCGGCTTGTGGAAGAACCGCGTGCAACGGGTCGCGCTTGAACGCATTTTGGGCGACGAGCGTGGGCCGATCATCGGCGCGAGCACGGTGGAAGATGCGGCCTTCATGATTATTTCGGAGTTGGCGGGGGACGGATTTTTGAGACCCGAGATCGACGTGCGGGTCACGCTCAAGGATGGGCGCACGGAGTCGTTTAAGTTTGATGCGTCGCTGGAAACGTTGCTTCCACGTCCGCTGGAGATCACGGCTGCGCGGTTTGTGGTGACCAAGGGAGTGCGTTCCGTGATCGAGGAAGTGGATTTCACCGGGCTTACGGTGATTGATGAGAAAGAGGCCCGCGGGTATTTCCGGCCGGCGGATGTGCCGTTGGTGAGTTCGGATGCGCGGGCGTATTCGCCTGGGCGGTTGCGGCGATCGGCGGAGAATCTGCAGGACGCGTTGCAGCAGAAAGGTTATGCCGAAGCGGTGGTCAGAGCGTCGGTCGCGAAAAACGACCCGCGCACGGGTGACGTAAATGTTGCGGTCGAGGTGCACGAAGGCCCCCGTTGGGTGGTGACGGGTATGCGGTTGGAGGGTGCGGAGGGCATCGATGTGAAGCTCCGACGCACGGCGCGGCACGAGAACAAACCGTGGTCGCAACATCTGCAACAGGACGTGGCCGAGCGGGTGAGGCGGCAATTCTATCAACGCGGCTACGCGGATGTGCGGGTGCGCGTTGAACCGCATCCGGCGGGTCTGATGGCGGACGGACAACGGTCCGTGGGCGTGGCCGTTCGTGTGACACCGGGCCCGCTGGTGCGGTTGGGTGACGTGCGTTTCGACGGCAACCGGCACACCAAAGTGTCGATCTTGCGGGGGCGGGTGGATGCAAAACCAGGGGATATGTTGAATCCGCTGACAATGGAGCGTTCGCGATTCCGGTTGGCGCGGTTAGGCGCCTTCGAGACGGTGGATGTCAGTTACGAGCCGCCGACGGGCGAGGTGCGCGATGCGGTGTTTACGGTGAGGGAGTTGCCGCGATGGGACGCAAGTCTGCTGGCGGGCTTTGGGAGTTACGAGCTGTTGCGAGGCGGCGTGGAGTTGCAGCAAACGAATCTGCTCGGGCGGGCGCATCAAAGCCGGTTGATTCTCGTGCAATCGTTCAAGAGTTCGCGTGGAGAATACACCTACACGGTGCCGGAGATCTTTGGTGAAACGGTGGACGGCACCGCGCGGGTGTTTGGTCTGCGGCGGGAGGAGGAGGCGTTTGTGCGGCAGGAATACGGCGGCACCGTGGGCGTGCGTCGACGGGTGCCGTGGATTAACGCCGAGGGGCGTGTCGGCTACACGTATCAGTCATTGAGCAATCAAGACAACCGGCTCACGACGAGCGCGGTGGACGCGGAGAACGTGCGCGTTGCGAGTATCGACCTAGGTCTCACTCGAGACCGCCGCGACAACCCGCTGCGACCGCGGCGGGGTTATCGTTGGTTTGCGCAGGCGGAACTCGCGAGCGAGACGCTGGGCGGCGAAGTGGATTATCAGGCGATCGAAGCCGGCATCGCCTACCATACCGCGTGGGGGCGCAGCCGGTGGATTCATCTTGGGCTCACGCACGGCTTCATCGCCACTTTAGGGGCGCCCGACGGGCAGCTGATCCCGGTGAATCGGCGCTTCTACCCCGGCGGCGATAGCAGCATTCGTGGGTTTCAAAAAGACGAGGCGGCTCCGCGGGGTGCCGACGGGCGTTTCATCGGCGCGGAAACCTATACGCTATTTAACGTCGAGCTGGAGCAGGCACTCACCCACACGTGGTCGCTAGTGATTTTCGCAGACGCGCTCGGGCAGGCTGCGGAGCTCGGTGATTACCCGTGGAACGAGCAGCTTTATTCGGTCGGCCTCGGGTTGCGGTATCAAACGATCGTCGGACCGGTTCGGCTGGAATACGGACACAACTTGAACCCGCGCGAGGGTGATCCGAATGGCACATTGCATTTTTCGGTTGGGTTTCCGTTCTAGCCGTCCCGGCGCTAGCACGGAGACGGCTATCCAGTAGCACGGACGTGGCGTTTTGAGGCCGGCGGCGGCGAATTAGCATCGCGGAGTGATCGCGCGCCGCGCTTGTTTGGCCGGACCATGATCATTGCAGATCTCGCTAAACTACCGGGTGGAACTTTTCCCGCGCGCCGATGGGGCCGCGGTCTTGTGGGTCAAGGCCCGCAGCCGATTCAGGCCAAAGGTTTTTCGATGGGCTACTCCATCCTCGAAGCCAAAGGCGGCCAAGTGCCGTGGCATAATCAGGAGCAGGAAGAGGTTTATTTCATCGTGCAGGGCGAGGGCCAGATCTGCGTGGACAACGAATGTTCGCCGATCAAGGCGGGCCAGGCCGTTTACATGACGCCAGGCAAGTTTCATCAGCTGACCAACACGGGGGACGAGCCGATGCACATGATTTATGTGTATTGCCCGGGTGGTGACGTGGCGCATTGGCGTCAGGAACTCAACGGCACGCTGCCGCCCGCGGGCAAGGACGGCATTCCGCCCTTGCCTGAGGGTGCCCAGCCGCAGTGGCTCGGCACGACGCCCAGCCCGAAGATCGATTGAATAAACGAGGCCGCCTTACCGGGCGGCCTTTTTATTTGGAGTGCGTGCGAGGGAACCTGATGCGTGGTTGCGGTTTCTGATTAGCACGATTGCCTTGCGGAATTCCCTGCACGCACCCGTTCCCCTCCTTACTCGTCATGAAACTCCCCTTATTTTTTGTCGGTGCCACGTTGGTCGCCGGCTCTTTCTCCGGCTGCACCACGGTGAACGAAACCGGACGGTCCCAGCTCATGTTGGTGTCGGCCTCCCAAGAGGCCCAGATGGGGCTTTCGGCCTTCGAACAAATCAAACAGGAGGAAAAGATCTCAAAGGATCCCGCGCTCAACAAACGCATCCAACGCATTGGTAAACGCATCGCCGCCTCCGTCGGTCGCGAAGTGCCCAACGCGCAATGGGAATTCGTGGTCTTCGATTCACCAACGGTCAACGCGTTCGCGCTNNGAGATCGCCATCGTGATGGGCCACGAGGTGGCGCACGTGACCTCGCGCCATGGGGCCGAGCGGGTGTCGCAAAACTACGCGGTTATGGGCGTGGGCTTGTTGGCGGCGGTCGGCATGGAAGCCGGTGACGTCGATCCGGGTAAGCGCAACATGGCTCTCGCCGCGTATGGCGTGGGCACGCAGGTGGGGCTGGCGCTGCCTTATTCGCGCCTGCACGAGACGGAGGCCGACGCGGTGGGCTTACGCTTTGCGGCCGGCGCCGGTTATGATCCGCGTGCCGGCGCGACGTTCTGGAAGAAGATGGCCAAACAAGGCGGCGCCAAACCGCCGGAGATGCTCTCGACGCACCCTTCGGACGAAAAACGCATCGCAAAGCTGGAGGAACTCGCGCCGCAATACATGGAACTCTATCGGAAGAGCCGGGCGAAATATAACAAGTAAGAGCGCGTCGCCGGGGGTGCCTCTCCGGCGACGGCGGATTTGTATCAATTTTTAGGATACGGAGTGTCGGTGTG
>DFYA01000044.1 GCA_002382525.1 Opitutaceae bacterium UBA4094 | reverse complement strand
ATCAACGCGAGAACACAATGCGCCTTATGCGCGGGAACGTATATGGGGTGCTTACCGCCCTACCTCACCGGGCAGGACGAGCGACCCGCGCCCTTTTGGGGGAACGCGCACGATCAGAGACCAACTACGTGACCGCAGATCGGCCACGAGATATTTGGCAACGCGACCGAGATCGAAGCTAGGCCGCGCCAAAGCGCCCGTTGACTCCGACATAAGGCGGCAGTCTCACGGGCGCGGGGTAGAGTTCAGACAAGCCAGACCGTCTGCGGTCTATTTTTTAGATTCGGCGGGGGTGAGTTTCGCCAAATACTTTTCCGGAGTTTTTAGGAACTTCCTCTCGCAGGGCTTGCAGCAGATTTTGATCTCCTGGCCTTCATACACGAAGGTGCGTTCATCGCCCATCGAGCCGAGGTCGTTGTCGGTGACGATGCAGAGCTTGAGCGGATACGGTTTGACCGCGCCTTTGGCTTCCTTGGCTCCCGCGACCAACGGGGAAATGAGGGCGGCGAGGCCGAGAGTAAGGAGCGCGAGATGATTGGTTTGGATCTTGGTTTTCATGTTTTTCAGAGGAGGTGGATGGTTACGGGAAAAGAGCTTTAGAAACGGAGGCCGACGCCGGCTCCGAGGCCGTAGTCCGAATCGTAGAGCGACACGAGGGAGAGGCGCTTGGTGAGCGTGTAGGACAGGCCCGCCTGCCACTCGAAATCCTGCTCGGTGTCGTAGGAGGCCTGAGCGATCAGGCTGAGGCGATCCGTGAGCGCCACTTCGCGTCCGAGGGCAAAGCGGACATCGCCGTTGCTCTGCACCGTGGTGGTGAGCGCCGCCAGGTAGGGCAGCAGGTAGGTCGCGCCGACGATGACGCTATCTTCGCCGCCGTCGTTGTTCGTCAGGCGGTAGCCGGCGAAGGCAGTCCAGCGGGTGTTGAAATAGTGCGAGTAGGTCGCGTCGATTTCGTATTCGCGACGTTCGACGCGCTCCCAACCGGCATCCCAGGTCAGGTTCAGATTGTGCCGACCGGCCTGCACGGTGGCGAGACCCTCGCTCAGGTTGCTCTGCACGATGGCGTCGGCCCAGAAATAGGGATGCGGCATGGCGTGTTCGCCGAGGTTGGCGTGGTAATTGGGCGCGACCGTTTTTGCTCCGCCTGGCGCAGCTGAATGCGACTCGGGAGCAGCGGCCGACATGCCGGGCATGTTGCCCATGCCGGTATCGGTGGGTGCGGCGGGCGCGGCAATCGAGGACGCGGACTTCGCGGGAGTAGCGTCGTCGCTCGCGGCCGGAAGCATGTCGCCCGCCGGGTAACTGAAGATGCGGCCCATGCCGGCCTTGTGGTGGTAGAGGAGGTGGCAATGGAAGAGCCAGTCACGCTCTTCGTTCGCGTAGAACTCGATCACGCGGCGGCTCATCGGCGGCACGTCCACGGTGTGTTTGAGCGGCGCAAACTCGGCGGGCACTCCGTTGGGCATGAGCAGGCGGAAGAAATGCCCGTGCAGGTGCATCGGGTGGTGCATCATGGTGTCGTTGGCGAGGACGACGCGGAGCTTCTCACCGCGCTTCACCGGGATGACATCGGCCTCGTCGAGGGTCTTGCCGTTGATCGACCAAAGGTAGCGCCACATGTCGCCGGTGAGGCGCAACGTGATTTCGCGGGATGGCGCATCGGCGGGCAAGGTCGTGGGGGCGACGGCACGGAGGCGGTGGTAAGGCGGGAGCGGGCGGGGCAACTCTTCGGCGAGCGCTTCCTCATCGGTCGCGTTACCATCGGCCTCCATCAGACCAAGGATGGCGTCCATCGCATCGTCCATGCTGTAGGGGTTGAGCGGGCCGGGCGCGGGAGCCGGGCGCACCTCGGCGGCACCGGCGTCGCCGAGAAGAAGGGAGGCGTGGCCGGAATTATCCTGCGCGGTGGCACGCACCTCCCACGCCAGACCGGCGGGCGCATCGGCGGGGATGGTGACGAGCACGTCGTAAGTTTCGGCCATGCCGATGAGCAAGCGATTTTGGCGAATGGGCGTCACCTCCATGCCATCGGCGGCGATGATGGTAAGCGGGCCGGTGGCCGCGCTGAGATAAAAGTAGCTGGCGGCGGCGGCGTTGATGACCCGCAGGCGCACGGTCTCGCCGGGACGGGCCGCGAGCGACTGGCGCGCTTGCCCGTTCACGAGAAAGGCGTCGTAGGCCACATCCGAAATATCCATCGCGGGCAGGCGCGCTTTTTCCCGGTCGAGATACTCGCGCAAATGCCCCGAGCGCCACGCGCCCCAGAGCGATTGCGCGGTGCCTTTGCGCAACGAATACCACTCGCTGCCGCGCAACAGCGTGCGCATGACTTCGGTCGGACTTTCGTTAGTCCAATCGGATAGCACCAGCACCTCTTCGCGGTCGATTTTGGGGATGTCGGTGCGCGCCGGAGTGCCGGCCTTTGGCTCGATCACGATGCTGCCGTAAACGCCGCGCTGCTCCTGCAGGCCGGTGTGGCTGTGATACCAATAAGTGCCGCTGTGTTTGAGCAGGAATTCGAAGGTGCGAGATTCGCCGGCCTTGATCGGCGGGGTGGTGATGTAGGGCACGCCGTCTTCCAGATTGGGAACGAGCAGGCCGTGCCAGTGGACGGAGGTTTCTTCTTTCGCGAGGCGGTTGTTGACATGGATGCGGGCGACCTCGCCCTCGCGAAAGCGCAAGGTGGGGCCGGGCACGGAGCCGTTGAGCGTAAGCGCACGCACCGGCTTGCCAGCGGGAGACAACGTGGTCTCGGCGATGTCGAGGGAGTATTCGACGACGGGCGCATCGGGATAGAGCTGCGAGGCCTTTGGCTCAAGTTCACGCAAGGCGAAGGTATCACCCCTCTTGCCGCCGCAAGCGGTGCAAGCAAGGGCGAGGGACGGAACGAAGATACCCAGGGCGGTGATCAAAACGGCGCGGTAGGCAAACATGGGAAAAGATAAACGGTTATTCGGAAGCATCAAAGTAGTCTTCGCCCCACACCATCAGCGCCCCGAGGTGGCCGGCGGCGGAGAGGACGAGGGCGGTTAACCAGACAGCGGAACGGCGCAACCAGCGGCCACCCGGATTCGCGGCATTGGCGTGGCGATGCGCGATCCACGCCGCGCCGCCCGCCATCACGGTGGCCGTGATGCCCAGCCAGCGATGCCAGGTGAGCGCCCAACGCAGAGACGGGCGAGGGTAAGATTCCAAGGCAAACACCCAACCCGTCACGCTGGAGGCCACGGCCCCGAGAGCCCCGACCAGAAGCAGAAACGGCACGACTTGCGCGAAGGCCGGACGATCCCAT
>DFYA01000112.1 GCA_002382525.1 Opitutaceae bacterium UBA4094 | reverse complement strand
TTGGATCACGGACAGCGGCGTGACGCCCATGCCGGACGAATCCTCATGTAGTTGTGCCTCGAATACACCGGCCATGGGTTCGCCAGCGACGCGCGCGACAAACCCGCGCAACGCCGCGTAAAGCGCCGGGGCGTCGATGTCGGACTCGGCAAACAGGTCCGCGTCTTCCGGCGCGAGGCGCGCGTGCTCGAACTCCGCGGGCGCCGCCCCCAGGCCCGACAACAACCCGCGACGTCCGTCCGGCGTATGCAAATAAACGCGATTGCTAAAGCCGCCACCGGAACGCGCGACCGAGCTCAAGCCAATGGCGCGCACGTCGTTGAGGCCGAGCTCGGTGAGCAATTGCGCGAAGTCCTGCTTAAGAAACGGCGCGGCCATCGGCTGCTGCTCGGCGACCGTGTCGGCCAGCGTGCGCAGATAAGGCGCCACCTTGAGGACGTCGCCGTCGATGTCGGCGTAACCGTAGAGCGTGCCGCCCAACTCCAAGTGGGCGTTGACCGCCGCGAAGTGCCGGCTGCGCACGTCGGCCGACACGACTTCGGGTGAGTCGGCACGAGACGTCTTCGATTCGGGTTTGCAGCCGGCAAACAAGCACGTGAACGCGAGCGCGCTCGTGACGATTAGGGTAGGTTTCATCGGCGCGGAACTTTGCGCATGCGTGCGCACGACAAAAGCAGAAAACCGCCCCTTGCTTGCGTTTTATCCCCGCGCGCCGCTTCTCGCCGACGCCGCGGCTCAGCTCGTTGCGGCGCCGGTTAAGATAAGAGTGAAACAACTTCCGCTCCCCGGATCGGACTCGATGCGGATCTCACCGCCGAGGCGATCGGTCGCCTTCTTCACGATTGCCAGCCCGATCCCCGTGCCGGGAAACTCCTTGGTTTCGAGCTTCTCGAACAGGTTGAAAATCTTGTCCCGATACGCGAGGTCGATGCCGATGCCGTGGTCGCGCACCACGACGACCACATCGCCGCGTTCGACCCGCGCCTCCAACTCGACGCGGGGCACTTCGCCTTCACGCACAAACTTCAGGGCATTGCTCACCAGATTGCTCAGAATCTGCCCCAACAACACACGGCTGGTTTTCAGAACGAGGTCGTCGGTGCGCACCTCGACGTTCGCCCGCTTCGACGCAATCTCGGCGGCAAACTCCGCCAACACGTGATCGATTTCCTCGCGTAAGTGGACGCGTTCCATCTTCGCTTCGGCATGGCTCACCCGACCGTAGGCAAGCAGGTCGAGGATCATGCGATCCATGCGACCCGCCGCCGAGCACGCCCGCGTCGCATACGTGCGCGCGGCGTCGTCCAGATCGTTCGCGTAGTCTTCGCCGAGCAGCGAAACGTAACCCTGGATGCTCCGCAGCGGCGCACGGAGATCGTGCGCGACGCTGTAGCAGAACGTCTCCAGCGCCTTGTTGCTCTCCTCCAACTTCACCGTGCGATCACGCACCTTCTGCTCCAGTTGCGCGTTCAGACTTCGTAGGCTCGCCTGCGCCTTGGCGAGTTCCTCGTTGCGCCGCATGGCGACTTCGTAAACCGAGAGCAGCAGGTCGAGAATCTGCCGACGCTCGGCGTTGATCAGATACGTGCGCTCGCCGTCGCTGATTTCGACGCCCCGCTCATGTTTATCGCGCTCCGACAGGTTGCGATTCGCCAACACGTCGCCGATGCGCGAGAGCAGGTAATCGTCCGCGAACGGTTTTCCGATAAAACCATCCGCGCCGCATTCGAGCGCCGCGATCACGTCCTTTCGATCCGAGAGCGACGTGAGCAACACCACCGGAATCGACGCGAGCTGCGGGTCGGCTTTAATCGCGCGGCACAACGCATAGCCGTCCATGTGCGGCATCAAGATATCGGTGACGACCAACGCGGGCGTCACCTCGGCGAGGCGGTTCCACGCTTCGCGACCGTCGGCGGCGGCGATCACGTCGTAGCCGTGTTTCGTCAGCGTATGGCGCAAGCCTTCGCGCTGTGTCGCGCTGTCTTCGGCGATGAGGATGCGATGCTGCATATCAGAAGTGAGTTGGATTCGTCCCGGCCGCGAACGCGTTCAACAGATCCGCGATGCGCGGGGGCGGTAAAACATACTCGGCCGCGCCCAACGTGATCGCCTCGCCCGGCATGCCGTGCACGACCGAACTCTCCTTGTCCTGCGCCACGGTGATCGCCCCGGCCTTGCGCAGTCGCAACAAACCGTCCGCTCCGTCGCGACCCATGCCGGTGAGCAACACCGCGGCGGACTGCGGACCATACACCCGCTCGATCGTCTCGAACAGGTGCGTGACCGACGGACACAACCGGCCCGCCGTGACCGAAGCCGGTTGCGAAAGCACCACCCGTTCATCGCCGCCCACGCCTAGGTGCACGCCGTCGGGCGCGACATAGATGTGGCCCGGCAAAAGGATTTCCCCGTGCACCGCCAGTCGCACCGGCATCGGTGTCGATTCGCCCAACCACGACACAAAGCCTTCGACGAATCCCGCCGCGATGTGCTGCACAATCAGCAGCGGCG
>DFYA01000052.1 GCA_002382525.1 Opitutaceae bacterium UBA4094 | reverse complement strand
ATCATCAACGTCGGCGGGGAGAAGGTGTATCCGCAGGAAGTGGAAGACGTGTTGTTGGAGATGCCGAACGTCGCGGACGTATTGGTGCGCGGCGCGAGTAATCCGGTGACGGGGCAGACGGTGTGCGCGGACGTGGTGTTGCGGGAGGCGGAAGACGTGAAGGAGTTTCGGCGCAGGTTGCGGAGCTTTTGTCTGGAGCGTCTGGCGCGTTACAAAATCCCGACGCAAGTGCGGGTGAGCGAGCGGGAGTTTACGGGCAGCCGGCTTAAAAAATATCGATTGGAGACGAATGTAACATGAACGAACGCGTGGTCATTGTGAGCGGCGGAAGTCGCGGCCTTGGGCAGGGGATCGTCGAGGCGCTGATCGCGCGCGGGGATCGCGTGGCGACGTTTAGCCGGACGCGCACGGCGTTTGTCGATGGGCTGATCGAGCGGTGTCCGGAGCGGTTTTATTGGGCGGCGGTGGACGCGAGCGACGGGGCGCAATTGAAGGCGTTTGTGACGGACGTGTATCGGCGGTTTGGCGGGATTCACGGGCTGGTGAACAACGCGGGGGTGAGCGCGGATCAGTTGATCGCGATGACGACGGACGAGGAGATCGACCGGTTGTTGGACGTGAATCTGAAGTCGGTGTTACGGCTGACGCGCGATGTGAGCCGCGTGATGATGAGGCAGAAGCACGGCAGCATCGTGACGATCAGCTCGATCATCGGCACGCGCGGGTTCAAGGGCGCGGCGGTGTATGCGGCGACCAAGGCGGCGCTGGATGGCATGACGCGCTCGGTGGCGCGGGAACTCGGGCCGAAGGCGATTCGGGTGAACAGCATCGCGCCCGGGTTTCTGGAGACGGACATGACGGCGGGTATTCCCGAGGCACAGCGAGCGCAGATATTGAGGCGGACGCCGCTCGGGCGCTTTGGTGGCGTGGCGGAGGTGGCGGCGCTGGTGCTGTTCCTGCTAGGCGACGAGGCGGCGTTTATCACGGGGCAAACGATCACGGCCGATGGCGGCCTTACGTGCTGACGATGTATTCCGAGACAATCGAACTGACCTACAGCCACCAAGACCTGGGGGCGTTGAATGAATTTGGGCTGATGTGCCTGTTTGGCAGCCTGCACTCGAAGGCGCTGGTGCGCGGGCTCTCGACAACGGTGGAGGATATTCGCGACGCACACGGGCGGCAGTTGTATCCGGCGTATTTCCACACGCACCTGCGAGTGCCGACGGGGTGTGAGCTGGAGAGCTTTGGGGCGTGGAAACCGGTGCAGGCCGGCGTGGAGGTGCGGCGGTTTGGGAAGTGTTATCTGGATTCGACGTATGTGATCAAACCGGGCTCGGGCGTGGAGGCGGGTGCGACGGCGCTGACGGCGGAAGATGTGCAGTCGGGGAAGTATCCGACGATGCGCGGCAACAACCTGTTTATCGTGGACGTGTGCGAAGACGCCTCGGTGGCGAGGCAGCTCGCGGTGCCGGACGCGGGGACGGTGGCTAGCTTGGATGCGGTGAAGGAGAAGCCGGCGGCGATTCAGCGAGTGAAGGATGTCGCGCGGAATGCAACGGTGTCGGCGGAACGTGCATGGCCGTTGAGCACGACGGAGAGCATCGCGTATGCGGTGGTGCCGGGGCGCGACGTGGCGGTGGGGCACGCGATGATCTTTGCGCGGTTTGCGCAGGTGATGGACTACGCGGAGCACGCGTTTTTTACGGAGCAACTCGGGCTGGAGTTGGGCGATGAGGAACGGGCGGGGTATCGGCTGCGGGAGCGGGAGATTTTTTATCTGAGCAACGCGTATGCGGGCGACACGATCGACGTCGCCGTGCGGGCGGCCGTGGCCGAGGTGATGGACGGCGGCGAGCGTCGGCTGGTGGTGGAGACGGAGTATCGGTTGTATCGCCGCTCGAATCTGGAGTTGCTCGCGGTCGGAACGGCGAAAAAAGAGGCCGTCAATCCAGCGGCGCGGCGAGTTTTTTCCCCCTTGGCAACGGCGGCGGTCGCGCCAAACGTCTGCGCCCCTTTATAACCAGCGGTAATGAGTCCCATGCAAACACGAGAAATCATCAAGACGGCGATCGAGGAGATTCAGGCAAACAACGGTCGCACGGGCGCGATCACGGACGGTTCGCAGATCGTGCGCGACCTTGGGTTTACGTCGTTGGACGTGGCGGAACTCGTGGCGGTGTTGGAGATGGAGCTGGAGGTGGACCCGTTTTCGAACGGCGTGTCGCTGATGGACGTGCGCACGTATGGGGAGTTTTGCGCGGTTTACGAAAACGCCCGGTTGAAGCAGGCCTGAGCGAACGCGTATGCGGGGAGAACTGCGAGTCGTCGGGATGGATTGCACGATGGAGGGCGCGGCCACCGTCGAGGCGTTCTACGATGTGCGCAGTCGTGGGGTGGAGGTCGGGTCGCTCACGCTCCCCGCTACCCCGGACGCGGAGGCGCAGCGGCGGGTGATGACCGTGCTTCTGGGGGCGCGGAAGAACCGCGCGCCCGAGCGGGCGCGGTTGGTGGTGATCTTTGATGGCGGCGCGATGGAGGCCGAGGGCGTGCGCGCGATGGCGGAGGAGTTGAAAGGGCAAACGGGCTGGATCGCGGGGTGCCGGTTCCACGACACGCGGAAGCTCGATCCGCTGCACGCGGTCCACCTGGTGCGGCGCGATTTTGTGATGGGGCATGACGCGGCGGCGTGCGTGCTCGGACTGAGCGGACGCATGGGCGCGGACGGGAAACTCGTCATCACGGGAGCGGCCGCGTTGATGTTGGAAGCGGGCGGCGGGGCGGCGGACGGCGCGGGGGCTCTGGCGGTGATGGCGTTTAGCGTAAGCGAGACGAAGGGGCGTTGGGGCGCGGCGCAGGAAAAGGCGTTGTCGGCCGCGCTGGAGAGCCGCGAGCGGCGGGTGGCGCATACGGTGATCGCTGTTGATTCGGATGCGAAGGCGGGAACGGAGACGCGGGCGCTGCGGGGCGTGTTGGGCTGCGTCGAGGCGGTGCTGGGGCTGATGGGCGGAGCGGTGGTGGGTGGCGGTGGGCGGAGGTTGGAGCGTGAGCGTGACGGAATCGTTGTGACGGCGAGCGGGCGCACGACGACCGGGTTGGTGCTGGTCGCGGGCAACGCGGAGGCGTTGGCGAAAGGGGCGCGGCGCGCGGACGCGGAGAAGGCGGTGGCGGTTGCGAAGACGGTAGCGGAGGCTCCGGTCGTTCCGGTGAGTTCCGTGCGCGAGGAAGATGTGGCGATCATCGGAATGAGCGGGCGGTTCCCGGGGGCGCGAACGATTGCGGAGTATTGGGGGAACCTCGTGGCGGGGCGGGAGACGACCTCGTTTTACTCGAAGGAGGAACTGCGCGCGGCGGGCGTGGATGAACGGTTGCTGGATGATCCGCGGTATGTGCGGGCGAAGCCGGCGTTGGAGGATACGGACAAGTTCGACAGCTTGTTTTTCGGGATCTCGCCGCGTGAGGCGGAGATGATGGATCCGCAGCAACGCGTGGTGCTGGAGGAGGCGTATCGGGCGTTGGAAGACGCGGGGTATCCGCCCTCGCGCGTGAAGGATGTGGGCGTGTATCTGGCGGAGTTCATCGACACGTATTGGGTGCGCGC
>DFYA01000327.1:2242-3426 GCA_002382525.1 Opitutaceae bacterium UBA4094 | reverse complement strand
GGCTTGGGGGGCTCGGGGAGGTCTTTGAGGTGGACGAGGTGTTCGTCGAGCCAGGCGCGGTAAGGTTGGCTGGCGGCGAGTTCGCGTTTGATTTCCTCGTCGGGCACGATGCGGCCCTGCGCTGTATCCACCAGAAACATACGGCCGGGTTGCAGGCGGCCTTTTTGGACGATGTCGGCGGTGGGGATGTCGAGCACGCCGGCCTCGGAGGCCATGACGCAGAGGTCGTCCTTGGTGACGTAGTAGCGGCAGGGGCGGAGGCCGTTGCGGTCGAGGACGGTGCCGATGACTTTGCCGTCGGTGAAGCACATGGCGGCGGGGCCGTCCCACGGTTCCATGAGGCACGCGTGGTATTGGTAGAAGGCCTTGCGGGTGTCGTCCATGGTCTCGTGGGCGGACCAGGCTTCGGGGATCATCATCATGACCGCGTGCGGGAGCGAGCGACCGGAGAGGTGCAGGAGTTCGAGGGTGTTATCGAACATCGCGGAGTCGCTGCCGTTGGTGTTGATGACGGGCAGGACTTTTTTGATGTCGTCGCCGAAGGCGTCGGATTCGAAGAGCGACTCGCGGGCGTGCATCCAGTTGATGTTGCCGCGGAGGGTGTTGATCTCGCCGTTGTGGGCGACGTAGCGGTAGGGGTGCGCGCGGTCCCAGCTCGGAAAGGTGTTGGTGCTGAAACGCGAGTGGACGAGGGCGAGCGCGGTGGTCATCGCGGGATCGCGCAGGTCGGGGAAATACGTGGCAAGCTGCGTGGTGAGCAGCATGCCTTTATAGACGAGCGTGCGGGCGGAGAGGCTGGGCAGATACCAGACATCGGCGCCGTCGAGGCCGTCGGCGCGGATCTCGGCGACGGCGCGTTTGCGGATGACGTAGAGTTTGCGCTCGAAAGCGAGGTCGTCGGTGACGTCGGCGGCGCGTCCGATGAAGATCTGGCGGATGTAGGGTTCGCTGGCCTTGGCGGTGTCGCCGAGGGAGGCGTTATCCGTGGGAACGGTGCGCCAGCCGAGAAATGTCTGCCCCTCGCCTTGGATGATTTGGACGAACTTTTCTTCGAGGCGGCGGCGTTGTCCGGCGTGGCGAGGGAGGAAGACAAGGCCGGTGCCGTAGAGACCGGCGGCGGGAAGGGTGATGCGGGCCTTTTTGCACGCGTTGACGAGGAAGTCGTGCGGCACCTGCATGAGCAC
>DFYA01000327.1:0-2159 GCA_002382525.1 Opitutaceae bacterium UBA4094 | reverse complement strand
GGAGGGTTGGGCGGCGGCGACGCGGACGGGCGTGCTTGGGCGAGTGGAGGGGGAGGTGCTCGGGTGATTCACGTGAAAGGCCGCTACTATTAGCAGGGCACCCCGAGCCTACCAATGGACTTATGCGGCGCGGTGCGGGTTATTAGCGTAGAGCATGCGCGCAAAAAAGCCGGCTTCGGGAGAAAGCCGGCGGAAGAGAGTGATGGAGGCGGAGCTTAGAAGAAGCGGACGGTTTTGGTGGCCATCTTGGCGTGTTCTTCGTCGGAGCAACCGGCGTTGGTCGGCGAATCCACTGGCCGGTCGGTGGGTTTCACGAGGTCGTTGGAGAGGAGGTAGTTCTCGACCTCTTCGCCGGAGATGTCGGCCAGCATGACGCCATCGATCTCAACGCACGGAGAGAGGGGTTGGCCGGACTTCTGGACCATTTCCGCGTAGTTGGCGCGGTTGTTGATGATATCAATGTCCTCAAACGGGAGGCTGTATTTCCGCATGATGGTGCGAACACCATTGGACCAACCACAGGACGGTTTGAGATAGGCTTTGATTTTCATGAAAGGCAGCAAAGTTAAGACGGAACAGCTGGCAACCCATAGCTGGGGATTTCTCCTATACAAGGGAAACGTCGCGTGGGGGCGCGGACGCGGCCAGTCCGACTGGCGCCACGTGAAACGTTGCAACCGCTGCGGGCCTCTGTCCACTCGCCCGACTCGCACACGCTTCACCGGTGAAAACCATTCTCCTCCTCGTCGCCTCCAACATCTTCATGACGTTGGCTTGGTATGGGCATCTCAAGTTTAAGTTCCTCGAGGGCAAATCCCTCCTCGCGATCATCCTGTTTTCGTGGGGCGTGGCGTTCTTCGAGTATTGCCTGATGGTGCCGGCGAACCGCGCTGGCTACTTCAGCGGGACGTTCACCGGCTACCAACTTAAGATTATCCAAGAGTGCATCACGCTGGGTGTGTTCGTGGTGTTTGCGTGGCTGGTGCTGAAGGAGAAACTCACGTGGAACTACGCCGTGAGTTTTGCGTTTCTCGTCGGCGCGATCTATTTCGCGACCGCGTTCAAACCGGCCGGCACGCTCCCCAGCGGACACTAACCGGCGCCGCCCGCACACTAAAACCACGAGCTCACAAAAATCCGCGCCGGGTTTCCACGCTTGGCTTGCTTCCGCCTTCGCGCCCGCTTCACGTTGCCGCCATTGCAGCGGGGCGGTTGCTCCGCTTCCTCAACCATAATATATCCGCCCGTTCCCCCTCGTATCATGTCCAAAGCCGCTCCCGCCAAGTCCGCGTCCGCTTCCACCGCCGTCATCTCGCCCGACGCCGCCGCTCGTAAAAACGTCGAGCTCGCCCTCAGCTCCATCACCAAACAGTTCGGCGAAGGCTCCATCATGCGTTTGGGCGACAACAACAAGCTCGCGGTCGAAACCGTCTCGACCGGCTCGTTGGCCATCGACCTCACCTTGGGCGGCGGCGGCCTGCCCCGCGGTCGCATCATCGAGATCTACGGCCCGGAGTCCTCCGGTAAAACGACCTTCTGTTTGAGCGTCATCGCCGAGGCCCAACGTCGCGGCGGTCTCGCCGCCTTCATCGACGTCGAGCACGCGCTCGACCCGAAATACGCCCGCGTCGTCGGTGTGAAGATCGACGACCTGCTTGTGTCCCAACCCGACTCCGGTGAAGACGCGCTCAACATCACCGAGACGCTCATCCGTTCCAACGCGATCGACGTCATCGTCATCGACTCCGTCGCCGCCCTCATCACCAAGGCCGAACTCGACGGCCAGATGGGCGACATGACCATGGGCTCTCAAGCCCGCCTCATGTCCCAAGCCATGCGCCGCCTCACCGCCGTCGTGAGCAAGACCAAGTGCATCTGCATTTTCACGAATCAGATTCGCGAGAAAATCGGCGTCATGTTCGGCAGCCCCGAGACCACCTCCGGCGGCCGCGCCCTGAAGTTCTTTTCCTCGATCCGCATCGACATCCGCCGCAAGGACCAGATCAAGCAGCCCGACGGCAAGGTCGTAGGCAACCGCACCAAGCTCAAGGTCGTCAAAAACAAGATCGCCCCGCCCTTCACCGAATGCGAATTCGACATCATGTATAACGAAGGCATTTCCGCCTCCGGCTCGATCATCGACCTCGGCATCGAGCACA
>DFYA01000277.1 GCA_002382525.1 Opitutaceae bacterium UBA4094 | reverse complement strand
GATCCGGTGGATCCGAATCCGTTTGGCAACGGGAAGGTCGCGATGGATTGGACGGGGCATTGGATGGCGCGCGGGCATTTGGAGGCGAAGGGCGAGCGGTTGGGCGCGATGCGGTTGCCGCGGGTCGGCGACGAGTCGGTGGCGCCGTGCGGGAGTTGGGCGTGGGGCGTGTCGGCGCATGCGAAAGACCCGGAGCTGGCGGCGTTGTGGGTGAAGTGGGTGACGGGCGTGGAAACGGGCGTGGTTCCAACGGTGCGGGCGAACGGCGCGGTGCCGGCGCGGCGGTCGGCGTTCGCGTTTTTTCCGGAGTATGCGGAGGCGCCGTATCGGCTGTTTCGCGAGCAGTTGGAGACGACGGCGCGGGCGCGTCCGCGGACGCCTTACTACGCGACGTTGACGAGTCGATTTGCGGCGGCATTGCGCGACATCGCGCGCGGGGCGGAGGTGGACACGCGGTTGAAACAGGCGGAGGAGGAAGTGCGAGCGGTGATTGAGCGGCGGGCTGGCCACTCGCTCACGCTCGCAGCCACGGAGACGGTGGCGGGCGGGGGCGGAAAGACTGCGATCCCTGAGCTCACGCTCAGGGCCACGGCGGAGGGGGCGGACCACTCGCTCACGCTCGCAGCTACGGGGGGGCGTAGCGGAACGAGAAAGAGAAAGATAAAGAGGAAAGAGAAAGAGGCGGAATCGGAGGTGTTACCATGACGGCTTGGGAACGGGCGCTCGGACGGAGCGCGGGGTGGTTTTTGGCTCCGGCGCTCGCGCTGCTGGCCGTGTTTGTCGTGTGGCCGCTGGTGCGGGCGGGCGTGTGGAGTTTTACGAACGCGGATCTGCTTTCGCCGGAACGGGCGCGAGGCGTGGGCCTGGACAATTACACCGGGCTGTGGGCGGACGGGCGGTTTCGTAGTGCGTTCGCGAATACGTGGATTTTCGCGCTGCTGGTGGTGCCGGCGCAGACGGTCGCGGCTTTCTTTTTGGCCTTGTGGGTGAATCGTCCGGAGCGGGCGTGGCGGTGGTTGCGGGCGGTGTTTTTCGTGCCGGTCGTCATTGCGATGCCGGTGTTGGCGGTGTTATGGACGCTGCTGTATCAGCCGGCGCAGGGCGGCGAGATGGGGCCGGTGAATGCGGCGCTTGGCGTGTTTGGTGTGCCGCCGCAGGCGTGGTTGCGAGACCCGGCGCTGGCGCTGCCGGCGATCGCGTTTATGTCGATCTGGCAAGGCGTGGGGCTGCAGATGATGGTGTTCCTCGCGGGCCTGCAGGGCGTGTCGAAGGAGCTGTTGGAGGCGGCGCGCATCGATGGCGCGGGGGCGGCGCAGCGCGTGTGGCACGTGGTGGTGCCGGCGATGCGCAACACGATCATCTTTGTGGTGACGGTGACGACGATCCTGGCGTTCCGGATTTTTGTGCAGCCTTACCTGATGACGCGGGGCGGTCCGGGGAACAGCACGCTGTCGCTGATTCAGTCGGTGTATGAGATGACCTTTGTGAGTCAGGACCTCGGGCGCGCCTGCGCGGCGGCGATGGTGTTTCTGGTGTTGGTGGGCGTGCTCACGTGGGCGCAACGACGGGTGTTGAAGGAGGAACGGGAATGAAGCGGGCGTTGACGTGGACGGTAAGCCTGCTGGTGGCGGTGGTGTTTTTGTCGCCTCTGCTGTGGATGGTGCTGGCATCGCTGCGCGAGGAGGCGTCGATCTTTGGCGGCGGGTGGTTGCGCGCGGACGGATGGACGCTCGGCAACTACGCGGATGCGTGGCGGCGGGCGGGGCTGGGGCGCGGGTTGTTCAACTCGGCGCTGCAAGTCGTGGTGATCGCGGGCGGCGGGCTGTTGATCAACGCGATGGCGGCGTATGCGTTTGCGCGGTTGGAGTTTCGCGGGCGCGAATGGGTGTTTGCGGGCGTCGTGATGTTGATCGTGTTACCGGTTGAAGTGCTGGCGGTGCCGCTTTTTTTCACGGCGCGCGACCTCGGACTCACCGGTGGCTATGGGGCGGCGATGGCGGGCTTGACGGTGCCGTTTTTGGCGAAGGCGTTTAACATCTACTTCTTGCGGCAGCATTTCCTGTTGGTGCCCAAGGCGCTGGAGGAGGCGGCGGTGATGGACGGGGCGGGTTCGTGGCGGTTGTTTTGGAATGTGGCGTTGCCTTCGGTGAAGCCGGCGCTGGCGACGGTGGTCGTGCTGGACCTGCTCTTGCATTGGGGCGACTTCCTGTGGCCGCTGATGATCGCGACGCGGGAGGAGACGCGCACGGTGCAATTAAGCTTGGCGAATCTGTTTACGCAGCCGCCGGTGCAGTGGGGCGACATCTTGGCGTGCGCGGTGATGGCGACGTTGCCCGTGGTGCTGTTTTTTAGGTGGTTCCAGCGCTACGTGGTGGCGACGGACGCGCGGGCAGGGATCAAGTAGACGCCGCGAACGTAGCGACTGCGGCGGCTGCGGTGGACGGGCCGGGGATCCGCCCACCGGGAGGTTCAGCTCAGGGGACCTGTTGTCCGCGAGCGGCGGCGAGTAGGATATACCACTCCTCGCGGGACAACGTGACCTCGTCGGCTTGGGC
>DFYA01000047.1 GCA_002382525.1 Opitutaceae bacterium UBA4094 | reverse complement strand
GCTCACGGAGGCCCGCACCGACTCGGAATGGTTCTCGCGGAGGATACGAAGGCGTGACCCCCTTTGCGCTTACTCGCTTCGTGCGGTTAAAACTCAGTCCGAAACCCTGTCCGTGATCGCCGATTCGTTCGTTGTCTTCCGATGAACAAAACCACCCCCAAAAACACGATCTGTCTCTGGTTCGACAGGGACGCGGAGGAGGCCGCTCGATTCTACGCGGCGACGTTTCCCGACAGCAAAGTGACCGGCGTGCACAAGGCGCCGAGCGACTATCCGTCGGGCAAGGCAGGTGACGTCCTCACCGTCGAATTCACCGTGTGCGGCGTCCCCTGCATCGGCCTGAACGGCGGGCCCATCTTCCCTCACAGCGAAGCCTTCTCCTTTCAAATCGCGACGGACACGCAGAAAGAAACCGACCGTTACTGGAACGCCATCGTCGGCAATGGCGGACAGGAAAGCCAATGCGGTTGGTGCAAGGATCGCTGGGGTGTCAACTGGCAGATCACCCCGCGCACGCTCACCGAGGCGATGGCCGCCGGCGGCGCCGAGGCCAAACGCGCGTTCGAAGCGATGATGGAAATGGGCAAAATCGACATCGCCAAAATCGAAGCCGCCCGCCGCGGCTGACGTGCGACGACCCTTCGCCGTCGAATAGCGCTAAGATCGACTACCGTCGCCAAGGCCGGTGAATCACGAAAACCAAAGATGGACGCTTTACTGCCTCGCCCCGCCGCCCCGTTGCCTTCGCAGTCCGACTTTGATCCGAGTGGCGGTGACTTGGACGCCCAATCCGCGTGGAAAAACTTCGGCGGCCACACTTTGGCCGAGGCCTACGCGAAGTTCTTAACCGTGCCCGAAGTCTACCAAGAGGACTTTATGTTCATGGGATACCGGGCCTTCGCCTACTACTTTCCCGTTGTGGATTACTATCTCCGGTCCGTGTCACTCGCGCCGGACGATCTTGGCGATTGCGAAGCCGCAATGCTCGGCAGCGGCATCACCAATCAACTTAGCGCCAAAAACGTGGCGTGCTCGGCAGGTTTGATCCGGGAGATCGAAAGTCTGCACACCTTTGTTATCCAAAACGTCGCCCGCTACGCGGCGACGCCGAAGGATGAGAGGCGCATCCGGCGCGAATGGAAACACGTGGCCGTAGCGATTCAGCACCACCGCAGCGTAACCAAGAGCCAAGGCAGCGGATCTACATCGACATGAACCTTCATCGTTTCCTCGACGCCCAAGCCCCCGTTTACGCCGACGCACTTGCTGAACTTCGCGCCGGGCAAAAACGCACTCACTGGATTTGGTTTGTCCTCCCTCAACTCCGCGGACTCGGCCACAGCACCGACGCCACCTACTACGGCCTAGAGAACGCCGCTGAGGCCGCCGCGTATCTCGCCCACCCGGTTCTCGGCGCGCGCCTCCGCGAGTGTGTTACGGTCCTCCTTTCGCACAAAGATAAAACCGCCCACACGATCCTCGGCGCGCCGGACGATCTTAAATTTCGCTCCTGCCTCACCCTCTTCCGCGCCGTCGCTGCGCCGGACGATCATCTCTGGCAAAACGCACTCGACCACTTTTACGCCGGCCAGCCCGACGAAGCCACGGTGCGCCTGCTCGCCTCCGCTCCTCCTGCGTAAGCTCTCGTCGTATTGCTGCGTGCCGTCTCGTTTTTCGCATCCGCCCCCCCAACATTCACACCCATCTGTGTTGTCGATGGTTACCCCCATGCTTCTCTCCCGCACGGTCAGCATCTCAATCGCACGTTCTGCTGCGGACGTTTACGCCTTCCTCGCCGAACCCACCGAGTTCCCTCGGTGGAGTGAATTCATCACCCGCATGCAGCCGNNCCGCGCAATGCATTCGGCATCGTCGATCACACCGTGATCGTGGCGCCCGGCGTGGAGGTCTTCGTGCCATTTCGCGTCGTGGAAAATCAAGGTGGCAGCGAGGTGCTCTTCACCGTTTTCCGCCAACCTGCGCAGGACGACCGCGCATTCGAGGCGGACGTCGGTATGGTTCTCACCGATCTGCGCAACTTGAAGCGCGTCCTTGAAGCTACGGGGGTGTAGCGGAATGACGGAGAGTTTCGTTTCAGCGTTCAACCGGCGGGAGGCGGGTTGCACGACCTTGCGCCTATGACTCGCAGGCAAACCCACTCGCTCACGCTCGCAGCCACGCGCGGTCCGTCGCGAGCAAGCTCGCTCCCCACGTTCGGGGTTGTTCGGCGCTGGGGCTCCGTGCAGTTTATGTGTTTCGTGGGCACACCGCCGATCTCTGAACTTACGTTCGGAGCCGCGCGAACCGACATTCGGCCGGATCGGGATTAGCGCCGATGAGCGGTCATTAGCGTTTAAAGATCTCCGTCGCAGAACCCCACTCGCTCACGCTCGCTGCTACGCGCTGATCCATCGCGAGCGAGCTCGCTTCCCACGTCGGGCTCGCGCGGCTGTGTGTTTCGTGGGCACATCACCGATCTCTGAACTTACGTTCAGAGCCGCGCGGTTTACGCGGACTCATTCGCCGAAACCGGCGGCCTCTAGGAGGCGGCGGGCGCCTTCGGGCGCAGGCAGTTGGCCGGAACGAACCTGGGCTTCCACCTCCGCAAGAATCGGCGCGAGGCCCGTGCGGCGGGCATAGGCTTCTCTCAGGCCTTCCAACACCAACGCGTCGAGCCAGGTCTGCGCCTGTTCTTGGCGACGGAACGCGAACTCTCCGCTGGCACGGCCCGCGTGAAAAAACTTCTCCACCATCGCCCACACCGCCGCGATGCCTTCTCCCGTCAGCGCGGACGACGTGAGCACTTGCGGAATCCACGCGCCGGCCGGCGGCGACAGGTAATGCAACGCGCGACTGAACTCGCGGCGCGCGGCTTCGGCGCGGGCTTTGTTGTCTCCGTCGGCTTTGTTCACCGAAAGAATATCCGCGAGTTCGAGAATGCCCTTCTTGATGCCCTGCAATTCGTCGCCCGTGCCCGCCACCATGAGCACGAGAAAACAATCCACCATGCCGCGCACGAGCACTTCGCTCTGCCCCACCCCGACCGTTTCCAC
>DFYA01000138.1:10273-17241 GCA_002382525.1 Opitutaceae bacterium UBA4094 | reverse complement strand
CCCAGCGCAATCGTGCCGCAGGAATTCAACATTCTGCTCAACCCCCTGCATAAACGATTCCCACAACTTTCGATCACCCCTCCCGTGGCTTTTGCTATCGACGGGCGCTTGCGGCGCTGATCGCGCTTCGAGCGAAAAACTAAACCTTGAAATCGCCGGGTCCGGTCCGTAACCGCTCGCATCCAAATGAAGTCCCTCATCATCGCCGAGAAGCCCTCCGTGGCAGCAGATCTTGCCAAGGCCCTCGGTAAAATCCCCAAAAAAGACGACCACTACGAGAATGACCAATACGTGATTTCGTCCGCCGTCGGTCACTTGGTGGAACTTGAGATGCCGGAGGACATCGACAAAAAGAAATACGGTTTCTGGCGCCTAGAGATGCTCCCGATCATCCCGGAGACGTTCGGCCTCAAACCCATCGAGGGCTCGAAAGACCGATTCTCCCACCTCAAAAAGCTCCTCGCCCGCAAGGACATCGATCAAGTCATCAATGCTTGCGACGCCGGGCGCGAGGGTGAGCTCATCTTCGCCTACCTCTATCAGCTCGCCAAATCCAAGCTCCCGGTGAAACGCGCCTGGATGCAGACGATGACCACCGAAGGCATCCAGACTGCCTTTAATAAGCTGCGCGACGGCTCCCAAATGGCCGGTCTTGAATCCGCCGCCCGCTGCCGTTCCGAAAGTGATTGGCTCATCGGCATCAACGGCACCCGCGCCCTCACCAAGCGCATGTTCGGCTCCCGCGCCGGCAACGTTGCCTCCGTCGGCCGCGTGCAGACGCCCACCCTCGCCATCGTGTTCAACCGCGAGTTAGAAATCCGCAACTTCAAGCCCCGCCCGTTCTGGCGGGTCACCGCCGAGTTCAAGATCACCAAGGGCACCTACGAAGGCGTTTACCAACGCGCCAAGTTCAAGAAAGCCGACAACGACGAGCACGACCGCATCGACCGCATTTGGGAACAGGCCGTGGCCGAGGCCGTCCTCGCCGCTTGCCAAGGCCAACCGCCCGCCTCCGTCACTGAAGAGAAAAAAGCCTCCTCGCAAGCCAGCCCGCGCCTCTACGACCTGACCACCCTCCAACGCGAGGCCAACGGCCGCTTCGGGCTCCCCGCACGTCGCACGCTCCAGATTGCCCAAGCCCTCTACGAGAGGCACAAAGCCATCACCTACCCGAGAACGGACTCTCGCGCACTGCCTGAGGACTATATCCCGACCGTTCGCCAGACGTTGCAAAATCTCTCCGGAGACCTCGGCCAACACGCGTCCACCGTGCTCGCCCAAGGCTGGCTCAAGCCCAATAAGCGCATTTTCAACAACGCGCAAATCTCCGATCACTTCGCAATCATCCCGACCACCACCAAGCCCGCCAACTTGGACGAGATGGAGGGCAAGGTTTACGATATGATCGCCCGCCGGTTCGTCGCCGCTTTTTTCCCGTCCGCGGAGTTCGATATCACCACGCGCATCTCCACGGTCGCGCCCGGCCACGACTTCAAAACCGAAGGCAAAGTCCTGACCGCCCCCGGCTGGCTCGCGGTATATAATAAGAGCGTCGTGGACGACGACTCGCCCGACTCCAAAGCGCTCCCCGCGCTCACGCCCGAGGACCAGGCCCGCGCGATCACCGCGACCGCTACGCTCCACACCGAGACCACCAAACCGCCGCCCCGCTATACGGAAGCCACGCTCCTCTCCGCCATGGAAGGCGCCGGCAAATTGGTGGACGACGAGGATGTCGCCGAGGCGATGAAGGAACGCGGTCTCGGCACCCCCGCCACCCGCGCCGACACCATCGAGGGCCTCATCAATCAGAAATATCTCGAACGCAACCAACGCGAACTCGTCCCCACCACCAAGGCCGAGTCCGTCATCGAGTTCCTCGCCGCCGTCAAAGCCGACGCCCTCACCCGCCCCGACATGACCGGCCAGTGGGAATACAAGCTCCGCCAGATGGAGCAGAACAAGTTCCCCCGCGAGCAGTTCATGCAGGAGATCATCGAGGTCACCAAAGGCATCGTTGAACGCACCAAGACTTTCGAGGAAACCGAGGAAAACTCCCGCGTCACCGACATCATTTCGCCCACCGACGGACAGCCGATGCTGGAAACCCTCCGCGGTTTCAAATCCCGCGATGGCACTCTCACCGTTTACAAGGTGATGAGCGGCCGCAAATTCGATGAAGCCGAAGTTCGCGAACTCGTCGCCACAGGGGAGATCGGCCCACTCGACGGCTTTGTCTCCGCCAAGACCGGCAACCGCTTCCCGTCCAAAGTGAAAATCGTAGACGACGAAAAAAAGCCCGGCCAAAAGAAGGCCGAACTCGATTTCGGCGCCAAGGTCGACGTCAACACCCTTGAACCTTTTTGGACTGACCCCGACACCGGCGCCGAACTCTGCGAGGGCCCAACTAGCTACATCCTTCGCGAGAAGGACTCCAAGACAGGCCAGTGGACGGAGTCTTTCAAGGTCGGCCGCCTGATGTGCCAAAAACCGATCACACGTGAGATGGCCATCGACCTGGTCGGCCCGAATAAAAAGACCGGTCTTATTCAAGGATTCACCTCCAAAAAAGGTCGCCCCTTCGACGCCTTCTTGGTCCGCCAAGGCGCCAAGATCGCTTGGGAATTCCCACCGCGCGCGCCGCGCGCCGCAGGCAAAAACGCCGACGGTTCACCCAAAGCCCCGCGCAAAAAGAAAGAGCCGCTCGACATCACCAAGGCTCAAAAACTTGGTGAGAGCAAAGCCCACGACGGCGACCTTTACCTCACCGAAGACGCCTTCGTGGTTGTCAAACCTCAGGCCGACGGCAGCCCGCGCAAGGTCTTCGAACTCAAACGTGTGCTCTGCGGCAAAGACATCCCCGTGGACGAAGTCGAGCGCCTCGTCGAGTTGGGCAAGACCGGCCTCATCGACGGACTTCTCTCCAAACGCGGCACCACCTTCAGCGCCTACTTGACGCTCTCGAAGGACAAGAAAAAGGCGGAGTTCGAGTTCCCCCCGCGCTAGACAGTCTAATCGCGCGCCACCCACCTCCTTCGTTCACTAACACACAGCATCTCAGCCTGAAACCCGCCGCCCTTCGTCGGCGTCACCTCCCCTCATGTCCCCCAAGGCCAAAAACTACGTCATCATCGTTCTCGCCGCCGCCACGCTCACCGCGTCGTCGATCGCGTGGAATCAGTCCCGTCAGCTCTCCGCGCTCAACGAGGAACTCCTTCAAAATTCGGCCGATGCCGTCGCCTTACAGCCAAGACCCGCGCAGGCCTCGGCCACCTTCACCACCCCTTCCGAAACGACGAACGGTTCGGCCGCCGCTTCTTCCGATCGCGAAGTCGAACCCGCNNCTGCCACGCCTCGCCAGCGCGGTGGCCGCCCCAACTTCGCCGCTCTCATGAGCAACCCCGAGTTCGCGCAAGCGATGAGCGTCCAACATCGCGCCGCCCTCGACGCGCGTTACGCAGATCTTTTTAAGCGCCTGAATCTCCCCCCCGCGCAGCTCGAAAAACTCAAAGACCTCTTGGTCGAGCGCCAGACCGCACGCATGGACGTGATGGTTGCCGTCCGCGAGAGCGGGCTCAACCCTCGCGAAAACCGCGACGAACTCCGCAAGCTCACCGAAGATGCGCAAGCAGAGGTCGACTCAAACATCCGTGCTACCTTGGGCGACAACGTCTTCAACCAGTTCCAAACCTTCGAAACCACCCAACCCCAGCGAGCATTGGTCAAGGTGCTAAACGACCGCCTCAGCTACAGCTCAACGCCGCTCAACACCAATCAGTCGGACTTCCTCGTTAATGCTCTCGCCGCCACCGCCACAGATAACGAATCGAAAAGCAGCACTCGCCCCTTCATTTCCGACATGGTCATTCAGCAGGCCCAGAGCGTCCTCGCCCCCGACCAAGTTGAGGCGCTCAAGCAAATCCAGCTCGAGCAACAAGCTCAGCAAAAAGTTCGCGACCTGATGCGCCCCGCAGGCCGCTGATGACATTGGTGACAGCGTCTCCCGTCCAGACTACTTGGCTGACCGGGCAAACCCCGCATTCACCCTCCGGTGGGCAACGGTTGCGCATTCGTTGCCAAGATCCGCACCGAGAAAACCCTTGCGGCTCACTTTGGGCGGTCGGTAGCTTCACGTTTCCTTTTAACACCTTTTCCCTATGATCGTAACAACCGCGCAGCTCTTCAAACACGCCTACGGCAAATACGCCGTCGGCGCCTATAACATCAACAACGCCGAGCAGGCGATGGGCCTCTTCAAAGGCGCCATGGACTCCAAGGCTCCCTTCATCATCCAGATCTCGAAGGGCGCGCGCAATTACACCGACAAGCGTATGCTTGAGGCGATCATCCGCGCTGCCGACGAGATTTTCCCCGAAGCCATCTTCGCGGTGCATCTCGACCACGGCGACGAGCAGACCTGCTACGACTGCATCGATTCCGGCTTCTTCAGCTCCGTCATGATCGACGCCTCCCACGATCCGTTCGAAGAGAACGTTGCCATCACCAAGCGCGTTGTTGATCGCGCCCATGCCAAGGGCATCTCCGTCGAAGCCGAACTCGGCATGCTCGGCGGCGTCGAGGAAGACATCGTCGTCGAAGACGGCCACGCCACCCTCACGAACCCCAAAGAAGCCGAAGAGTTCATCAAGCTCACCGGCTGCGACTCCCTCGCCTGCGCCATCGGCACCTCCCACGGCGCCTTCAAGTTCAAGGGCAAGCAGTCCCTGCACTTTGACGTCCTTGAGAAGATCAAAGCCCTCGTCCCCGGCTTCCCGCTCGTCATGCACGGCTCCAGCTCCGTTCCCCAGGACGAAGTGGCTCGCATCAACGCCGCCGGCGGAACCATCGCCGGTTCCATGGGCGTGGACGTAAACGAATACCTCCCCGCCGCCAAACTCGGCGTCACCAAAATCAATATCGACACCGATGGCCGCCTCGTCTGGACCCGCGTCCACCGCGAGTTCTTCCGCGACAAGCCCTCCGAGTTCGATTTCCGTCCCCCGGGCAAGATCTTCATTGCCGAATACGCGAAGTTCATCGCCAGCCGCAACGAACTCCTCGGCAGCGCCGGCCAGCTCGAAGACCTCCGCGCCAGCCTCGGCAAGTAATCGCCCGACATCTCCTGTCGTTCTCCAAGCGCGGCGTCCTTTTCGGACGTCGCGTTTTTTTTGGCCCTCAACCTGGCGCGCCGCGATGACCTCTGCCCGCGCTCACCGCGCCTTGGTTCAGGTTCGCTTCCGCCGCCTCGCGTGCCGCCAAGGCTGGGTGCTCCAAGATCACCAACGAATACGAAAACGCCCGCGCATTTAGCAGGTCCGGATGCGTATGGATCAGCTTGGGGTTTAAGCTCCGACAAATCGGCCTGATCTCCGTCACGCGCCAGCCCTCGCGGATACGTTTCCGATATTCGTCCTCATGCTGCCCTTCGATCACGAGATAATCCTGCAGTCCGTTGGTGGCGACAAATCCCAGCCGCCCCGGCCCGACGATTTCGGCAACATAACGTAGATTGAGCGCTACCATGGCTGATTAAAACGTGTCCCGGTCTCGTTACGGACGCAACCTTGCGGATGCCCACGAGGGACTTCGCACTTGGCACCCGCTCGGTTTCTGCCGAAGTCATCGGCTCACCCCACATGTCTTCCCGCACGCCTACGCGCCACGAAAGCCCCATCACCTCGCCCTCGGTTTACGGTCTCCGCCAATGGTCCGGTTGGGTCCTCGGCCCGCTGCCACTGCTCATCACGCTCCTCGTCGATCCGCCGGCCGGCCTCAGCGCCGCCGGTTGGCACACGGTTGGGGCCGCTCTACTGATGGCGGCCCTTTGGATCTGCGAATCCATTCCGATTCCCGCTACCGCGTTGCTTCCGCTCGTGTTGTTTCCGGCTCTCGGAATGGGTGACATCAAAACGACCACAGCGCCCTACGCCAACCCCATCATCTTCCTGTTTCTTGGCGGCTTCGTCATCGCTCTTGCGATGCAGCGTTGGAACCTCCACCGCCGTGTCGCCATCGGCCTGATTGGAGCGCTCGGAACCAAACCCGCCCGTATTGTCGCGGGGTTTCTTCTCTCCTCCGCCCTCGTCAGTATGTGGGTGAGCAACACCGCCACCGCGCTCATGATGTTGCCCATCGCCACCTCGGTCGTGCAGTTGCTCCCCGAGCATCTTCGCCAGCGCGCCGACATGAAGGCCTTCGGCATCGCGTTGCTCCTCGCCGTGGCCTACGGCGCGACCACCGGCGGTATGGCCACTTTGATCGGCACGCCGCCCAACGCGCTTCTCGCCGGTTACCTTAGCGACATCCACGGTTTCAATATTGGTTTTGGCCAGTGGATGATGATCGGTATCCCGGTCACGCTCGTCACCTTGCCTGTCGTTTATTGGGTGCTCACGCGCGTGAGCTTCAAACTCGGCACCGAAGAACTCCCCGGCATGGCCGATTTGATCGCGCAGGAAAAAAGGGCGCTCGGTCGCCTCAGTCGGGGCGAATGGTCCGTCGCAGTCGTCTTCGTGCTCACGGCGCTCGCTTGGGTTTTTCAGCCCATGCTCTCCAAAGCCATCCCGATGCTCTCTGACACGACAATCGCCATGACCGGCGCGCTTGCGTTGTTTTTTATCCCCGTGCATGCCCGCCGCGGCGAGTTTGTCATGAACTGGGAATCGGCCAAAGGCATCCCGTGGGACGTCCTCCTGCTTTTCGGCGGCGGTTTGAGCCTCGCCGGCGCCATCGAGCGCCACGGTGTCGCCAAATACCTTGGGACCCTCTTCTCGGGTTTGGAAGGAGTGCCCATTCTCCTTTCGTTGGCCGTCGTTTGTTTCGGCATCCTTATGCTCACCGAACTGACCAGCAACACCGCCACCGCCGCGACGTTCCTGCCCATCGTCGCCGCCATCGCGATCAGCCTCGGGCAGAATCCGCTGCTCTTCGTCGTCCCGACCGCGCTCGCCGCCAGTTGCTCATTTATG
>DFYA01000138.1:0-10155 GCA_002382525.1 Opitutaceae bacterium UBA4094 | reverse complement strand
CTGCTCCGCACGCCAGCAAGCCCAGATGGACATGTGCTTTTGAATTGTTGTGTGAATCCACGGAATCGACACCTAGGGTGTAAACCCTATATCAATGCAGGCAATAACTCTGCATTGGCTAAAATCGCCATCTTCACTCCGCCTCTCACTCATGACTTCCAGATCGGGCCTTAAACGTTCAAAATCACCGCTTAGCAACTACTCCTTGGCCCTTCTGATCGTCTTCGTCCCGTGTGCTCATGCTCAGTTTTGGATCCGGGACTCCACCGTTCTCCCCGAAGCCCTGACGGGTGGCGGCGCCTCAGGTCGGGACGGCACGAAAACCTTTTCCGCCGCCACGTATGGTGGCCTCGAATTTAACGACAACGTCACGCTCTCCGAGTCCCCAGACTCCGGACTCGCCGCCCGCTTCGGCGTCACCGGCGGTTTTCGTTATCCGATCAGTGAAAATAACGAGCTTAGTTTCGACCTGTCCCTAGAGCGTCTCGTCTATCTTTCCGGCGTCTCCGGCAGCACGGCTTACAACAACATTCTACCCGGCAGCGAAACGACGTTTACCGTTTTCATCGGCTCGGTGCGCGTGCGCACATTCCTCAAGGCAAGCCTCACCGAAGATCCCACCGAGAGCCCGGTCATTAATAACGTCGCCCAGTTCGGCCGCTTCACCGGGCAGCTGGGCACGCAGGTCGACTGGGACATGAACCGGGTCATCTGGCAGGGCACCGCCGCCGCCAGTCGCCAGTTCGCCACTCAAAAGGCCAACGAACAGATCGACTCCTGGAACTACGCCGTCGGCCTGCGCGCGGTCGCCCCGCTCGGCCCCGCCGTGTCCGTCGGCGTATCCACCACCTACGCCCTCACCCGCTACGACGAAGCCATCCAGAACGACTCCACCACCCGCAGCGCCGGCGTCTTCACCGTCCTCAACCTCTCGCGCACCATGAGCCTCCAAGCCGCCACCGGGCTCCAATGGACCGATTACGATGACACCGGCTCCATCGCCGATCAAACCGACCGCGAGGGCGTCTACGCCTCCCTCGGCCTGTCTCACCAAATCCACCGCCGGCTCGGTTACACGTTCTCCGTCCGCCACGACATCGACGAGGGCTACGGAACCAACTTCTACGAAATCACCGACGTTTCCCTCTCCCCGCGATTCAAGATGGTCAACAAGTGGGAACTCGTCGGCACCGCCGGATGGCAATGGATCGACGAATCCGGCCCCACCGGCGAAAGCGCCCAACGTCTCATCCTCTCCGTCGAAGCTCGCCGCCCGCTCGGCCGCAAACTCGACCTGAGCGCCGGCTACGCGCACTACGAAAAATTCTCCGATCAGGTCGGCAAAGACTACGTCCAAAACCGTATCTATTTCTCCGTCCGCTATACGTTTTGACCATGTCGGCTCTCCTGAAAATCGCGGCGCTGCTCGTCTTCGCTACCCTCCTCGGTTTGGCAGCCGAACCAGCCACGCCCGCGCCGCCCACCGCTGCCCCCAACGCCGGCCCCGATCGCCAGATCTCGGTCGGCGACCAACTCCGCTACCAAGTCGCCGAAGACCGCGACCTTCCCGTCGAACTCGTGGTCAGCAACACCGGCAAAATCGACCTTCCCTACCACGGCCCCATTCAAGCCACCGGACGCACCATCGCCGAACTCCGCGCCGCCATCAAAACCGCGCTCGAAACCGAGCTCTACGTGCGCGCCACCGTGCGCCTCGAAGTGCTCGCCTTCAGCCAGGGCGCCGTCAACCGCGGTCGCGTCCACCTCTCCGGCCAAGTCCGCCGGGTCGGCCCCGTCGAAATCGATCTCTCCGAGCGCCCCACCCTCGGCCAGACGATCCTCGCCGCCGGCGGGCTCGCCGATTTCGGCGACCCCCGCAACGTCCGCATCATTCGCCGCTCCGGCGGCGAAACCCGCACGATCGTCGTCGATCTCCGCGAGGTCCTTGCCAAGGGCCGCCTCGACAAAGACGTCGAACTCCTCGACGGCGATTTCATCATCGTGGACGAACGCCTGATCAACTGGTGAACCGCACTTCCGTGGACCGTAAACATCCCTCCTCTTCGTCGTTCATTTCGCCGCGCGCTTGGCGACACGCTTGGATCATCGCCCTCGCCGCCGTCGTGGGAGGCGTCTGGGGCTACGTCGTCGCGCTCCGAAAGCCCGTTCAATTCACCTCCAACGCCCGCATGTTCGTCAGCGGCCGCGTCAACGTTCCCGACGCGTCCAGCGCATTCTCCGAGGAACTCGCCAACTACCTCGGCACGCAAACCGAGATCATGCGCAGCCAGGAGGTCGTTTCCCGCGCCCGTCAACGCGTCCAACTCGAACACCCCGGACTCAAGGGCAACGCCGACCTCGCCATTCGCGTCCAGCCCGGCACCTCCATTTTTATTCTCTCCGCCACCGGCGACAACGCCGCCTACTGCCGCGCGTTCCTCGACGCCGCGATGTCCGAGTTCACTCAGTTCAAACGCGAACGCAGGCTCGTCACTTCCCAGACCACCATCGAGCAGATCTCCGCCGAACTCCTCCGCCTCGAGCAGGAAATCGACTCGCAGGAGCAAACCCTCCTCCGCTTCAAGGAGCGCAACAACATCAGTTTTTGGGAGCAGCAATCGCTCTCCAGCGCTCGCTTCCTCGCCGACCTCAAGGCCAGGGAAGCCTCCCTCCGCATGCAGATGTCCGTGCTCGACTCCTGGTCCCAAGCCGCCGCCGAACACGGCTTCTCCGCCAACGCCGACGTCGCGGAAACCGGCGCCCTCATCTTCGCCGACTCCACCGATCGTCGCCAGACTCGCAACAAACTCGACGCCCTCACCCTTGAGCGCGACGAACTCCTCGGGGTCCTGCGCCCCGTCCACCCTAAGATCCTTCGCCTCGACGAAGAGATCGCCCGTCTCGGGAAATTGATCGCCCTCGACACCCGTAAACTACGCGAGCGTCAAAAGGAGCGGCGCACCGCCATGCAGTCCGAATTGGACGGCCTTGCCCGCTCCATCGCCGAGTGGGAGGTCAAGTCCCTGGAGTCCTCTCGTATCGAGGCCGAATACCAAAAAATTCGCAGCGCCCTTGATCGCACCCGCGACCTCTACGGGCGCATGCTCGCCTCCCTGCAAAACCTCGATACCCGCAAGGGCGTCGACCAGGAACTCGTGCAGGTCCTCCAAGACGCCTCCCCGGCTTCGCCCGTCGATCCGGGCGTCCGCAAGAGCACCCTCTCCGGCCTCCTGCTCGGCCTCTGCGCGGGCTACGGCCTTTTCATGCTCGTCTGTCGGCTCGACGACACGAGCCTCTCCGTCGAGGAGGCCATCGACCGGCTCGGCCAACGCAGCCTCGCCGAGATCCCGCAACTCCCCTCCGGACCGGTCCGTTCCGATCGCCGCAAATTCATCGAGTCCTCCTTCGAGGAGTCCTTCCGCCGCCTGCGTTCACTTGCCGTTCTCGGCCTGCCCGCCGACCGCGCCTTGATCCTCCTCGTCACCAGCGCCCTGCCGTCCGAGGGCAAGTCCGAGGTCGCCATCAACCTCGCCCGTGTCTTCGCCCGCGGAGGCCGGCGCGTCCTCCTGATCGATGCCGACCTGCGCCGCGGCCGTATCCACAAAGCCCTACAGTCCGGCGATGTCAGCCCCGGCCTCTGCGAACTGCTCATGGGTGAAGCGACCGAGGAGCAGGTCGTCCGCTCGACCTCCGAGGCCAACCTCTCGCTCATCACGGCCGGCTCCTCGGCCACCCACGCGAACGAGATCCTCAGCAACCGCGATCTCGGCGGTCGCCTCGAATCCCTGCGCGCCCGCTACGATGTCATCATCTTTGACACCGCGCCCATCGGTCTGGTCGACGACACCGGCCATCTCGTCTCCCTCGCCTCGCGCGTCCTCTTTGTTGTCCGCATGCGCCAGACCCCGATTCGCCAGGCGCTCAGCGCAATCGCGACCCTGAAGGTCCGCGGCGCCACCGACCTCGGCCTCGTCTTCAATCGCGTCAAACAAGAGGGCAGCCGCTACTACTACTCTTACCACAAGTAACTCGCCCGCGTCGGAACGTCAGCGCCCGGTCCCTCGACCGCTCGCTTCCGCCGCCTCGATCATCGTGGTAAGCGCCTCCTCTCTCAGTCCCGCCGCCCGCAACGCATATGCGAGCCGGATCCGGAACCACGCCGGCGCCTCCGGGCGTTCCGACCACCGGCGCAACAGCCGCAGCCGCTCCTCCTCGCTTCCCACCTGCGCCAACAGTCGCGCCGCCGCCACGTAGTCGTCCGGGTTCGCCATCACCCGCGCGCGCAGCCCCACGTCCGGCTCCCGCGCCGATGTCATCGGCCCCTCTGGGAATCCATGCGCGAGCCACTCCCACGCTATATCCCCGCGCCCTCGCTCTCGCAGAAAACGCGCACCGTGCGCCGCGTCGTGATTCACCTTGCCCGGACGGATCGTCAACCACGTCGTCATGTCCGCCACGCTTCCCCAGCGAGCCAGAGCCCCGAGCACGGCCCATTGCGGACTCCGCGCCCTCGCTTCGTCCGGTGCCGTCCGCCAGCGTTCGAAATACCCTTGGGCTCCCGCCTCGTCCCGATCGGCAAGCACCACCCACAGGTCGGTCCGCGTCTCGACCGCCTTCCGCCAATACCGCAGGGGCACCATCGGGTTCCGTGTGAGTTCTTCGGTGAGGAACCCCGACGCGCGCGAGCCCGCCGCCACAAAGAGTCGTCGCCAAAATGGCAACGCCCGCTCAGGCGCGGTTGACATCAGCGCGCGCGCATACAGCTGCAACGCGGCCGTGTTGGCCGGATCCACCGCCACCGCCGCCTCGAAAAATTCCGCCGCGCGTTCCACATCCGTGTCGCTCAACGCGGCGAACCCGCGCTGATGGTTCACCTGCATATCGAGCGGTCCCGCCCGCTCCCACATCGCCAATCCCGCAAGCACCAACGCGAGCGCCACACCGATCAAATTTGTCCACCCGGCAGCGCGCGCCTTACGCCCCTCGCCATCCGCCGCACCCACGATCGCCAGCAGCGGTAACGCGATCACCAACGTCACTGCCCGGTGAAACGAAATGTCCCCCACCGCAGCGACCGCCCAGATGACCAGCCCCGCCTCCGCCCCGAGCCGCAGCCCTGTCGCCGCGCCTCGGGCGCTGCCTCGGCGCAGCGCCAACCACCCGGCCACCGTCACCACCGCCACACCAGCCACGCCCCATTCCGTGAGCAACAACACCCAGCTCGAATCGGGATGCGTCACCCGCGCCCCTTCCACTGGAACCAGCCCCGAAAACAAGGCGAACGCATCCGCAAACCCGCCACCACCCACGCCGCCCAACGGCGCCTCCCGCCACACGCGCATGCTCCCCAACCATAGTTCCACGCGATATTCCTCACCCAGATCGCCCAGCCGCGCGACCGTTACCGGGGCAACCAGGATCGCTCCGATTACCAGCACCCCCGCCGCCAGTCCCCACCGACGCACCCGCCCGTCCGTCGCTCGCGCAACGAGATAAATCGCGCCCGCCATCAACGCCACCAACCCACCGCGCGATCCCAAGTTGGCGGCCGCCGCCATACACACGCCCGCTGCGACCGCCGCGACCGGCCACTCGCGGCTTCGCCCCGCCCTCAACGCGTCCAACACCAGCCCCGCCGCCACCATCGCGGCCAGCGCAAACGCTCCCGCCGCGGCGTTGCGGCTGGCTACTTCGCCCACGCTAAATTCATCCCCGTAGTCACGCGCCAGATGTGGCGCGGTGAGCACCACGACCGCGAGCGCCGCCGAAATTCCGCTCACCGCGCGTCCCCACGCGCGCATGCCGACCTCACCGCTCCACGTTGTCCTGAGTAATTGAAAAACGAATACACACAGACCCGACACCGCCGCCGCCGAGCAGGCTGCCGCGGTGTCGGGTTGGCGCGCCGCCCCTTCCGCCGCCACGCCGAGTTCCCCCGCCGCTCGCCCGAGCGGTCCGGCGGTCAGCACATCTTTGATACAAAAAAACCCCGTCACGCCCGCCACGATCGCCAATCCCGCTGCGTCAACGGTGCCGCGTCGCCACCGCCCTAGGATTATGACCGCACAGAGAATTCCGGCAACCGGAGCACAGACGCCCGGCGCAAACCACCCGGCCAGCGTCATTCCGCCGCCCGACAACGCCACCCACCAAGCCGACGTCCCGCCCGCCGGCTCGATCGATCTCTCCGCCCGCGAATTCATTCGCCGAAACTCACCGGCTCACCGGACGCGAGGGCGGCAGAATGGGCGGCGGCACATTGATACCCGGACCGGGGAGCGGCGGCGGACTGATCGTCGGCATGTCGACGCGCACCCGCGGCACCGTTCCATCCGGGGAGGGCACGGCGCGTTCCACCCGCGCGAGCGCGAACGCTCCGATTTCGCTGACGATCAGCGGGGACGTCCCGTCACTCGGTGTCCACACCACCGTAATCGACTCGGCGCTCACCCCCGCGGTTTCCAAGGTCAACGTCTTGCTGGTGCCGTCCAAGCTCACTTCTCCAATCACGCGACCATTCGGCGTCTCCGCGTCGGTCGCCAGAAAGGTCACCGTGCCGCTCGCCGGCTCAAACGCCAATGACACCCGATCCACGCTCACCGCTGCCGCCAGCGTGATGCTCGCGCTCGCCGGCGTGCCGTCACGCGGAGCCAACGCCTGGGTCGTGCCCGTGTCTCCGTCGATCATCGGTGAAAAATCCTCCGCTCCGCCCGCCACCTTGGCCCCCAGCGCGTTGGCCGCAAAGTTTACCTCCACCAGTTTTCCATCCGCCGTGCCCGAGTTTTGATCCTTTGAGGAATCCGGCACCACCACGGTGTAAGGCACGCCGCCGCCGCCCGTCGGCTTGCCCACCACGTCCACGCTGCGGATCGGAGCCGACTCGACGATATCCAGCTCCAACACCACCACGCGCGCCAACACACCAGGCACCGCCTGCGCGGTGTCCGTCGCCAGATCCGATCGCATCAGCTCCGTTCGCTGCTGCGGATCCAGAGCCGCTTCCAAGCTGCTCGCGATCGACACCACGTAAACACCGGTGGCTACCGGCGCGAAGAGGGTGAAAGAGTTGATAGTCGTTTCGTCCGCCAGGCTAATTACCAAGAGCGTCTTACCCACTGGAGGCGTCCATCCAGATGAGGCATCGTCATCGATGATCGCCGTCATCCCTGAAACCGGAGTCAAAAGGCCCGTCAGCGGATCAAGGCGGCGAACCGTCGCGCCACCCAATAAACGCGAGGTATTCATGGCCTTCACCTCGGCAGCGGGGCCCGACGCGGGAGGCGTCGGCTGCGCGGAGCTCGCATTTACAAGTAACACCGAAACAACCGCACACAGAGACCATCGGAATAGGGAACCCGGAGCAGGGCGGACGCGTGATATCTTCATAATTAAGAGATTAGAGGTAAGGAAACGCAGGGATTACGTAGCTACGACACTCGCTAAAAATTAGTTAAATTCCTTTATTTTTAAGGTTGTGCAGAAAAAACCAGCGCTTAACAAATCTAAATATGAGGAATTCACCCTACTTAAAACTTGCCGGGCTTTTGACCGTTTTAGGCATTCCTCATCTCCAAGCCGTTGTCCTCGATGTCGGGAGCGCAGATGTCGTGAACGGCGTTACCGTATGGCGCGGCGTCCAAAACGCCGCTGGCACCGCCTACCTCATCGATCAAGGCGGACGGAACGGCGACACCACGGGCATTCTCGACCAGCAAACTGGCCAAAACGTATCCGACATGGTGGGGACCGCCACGGCACCCACTCTCTACATCGGCTACGGCACCATTGGCGGCGTGGATCATATCGGGTTCCGCATGCGCCTGAACGAATTCTCCACGGTGGGAGCCATTAAACAGGTGTCCTACGTCGGCTTCGATTTCGATAACAACGGCGCGGCCGATATGTTTGTCGGCGTTAATCTCAAACCTCAGCAGTCCACCAACTGGGTCGTGGTCATCGCCGACACCGACAACTCCGGCGCGAATACTTCACCGAGCACCACGACCATAGCCTACGGTCAGCAGGTCAATCCGCTCTACACGCTCTCGACCAACGGCAACGACAGCTACACCAACTACCAGCAAGTCACCGCCGCCAATGATATCGTCGGTGGCGGCACCATGATATCCGGGAATGCGGACGCCTTCCTCACCTTTGCGCTCCCCTATTCAGCCTTTGTTGCCGCCATCCAAAGCGCCACCGTCATGGGGCCGTCCTTCAATTTCAACGCCGACACGACCTATCGTATCACCGCCGGCACCAGCCAGCAGGAGAACAACATCAATCAAGACGCCATGGCTGGCATGAGCGTCGCCTTCAACTTCTCGGCACCCGTCAGCTCCTCCGGCAACCCCATCCCGGAGTCATCGACCGTTCTGCTCACCGGCGTGATGCTCGCCCCCGCTTTCGCTCTGCTCTCCCGCCGTCGCTGGATGCGCCCCTCCGCCCGGCCCCAAGCATAAATGGATGCGGTGGCCCGGCACGGACGATTCCGCGTTTTCTTCGCGTCCGCCGTGTCTTTTCTGCTTCACCCGCGACGCGCCGCACTTTGCGCACTCGCTGCTATCCTCGCCGCGTTGGCGCTCCTCGAGTTCTCGCCGTGCGTCCCCGACCGCTTCAGGCCCTTCGGACGCTACAAACACTGGCGCGCCCAAGGGTTTTTCAAAAACGCCGCCCTCGCCCACGAACGCGGTGACTTAAACCTCGCCCGACTCTCCCTGAGTTCCGCCCTCGAACTCAACCCGGCGCTCTCGCCCGCGCGCCTCCACCTCGCCCGCCTTCACGTCGAGGAAAACCGCTTCGCCGACGCTGCGGAGCAAGCCCGTCTGGCCGGCATGGACGGCGGGGTCTTCGTCCACGACATGCTGTTTTATTCGGGACGCTTCGACGAGCTGTTCGTCCACTGCGCCCACCGCCTTTTGTCCGCCACCGACAACTCCGGGGTCTGGCTGCAGTCCGCCCTGATGATCGCGCCCCTCACGGCAAAGTCAGCTCGCGCGCATGTCGCCGACCTGTTGAACGCGTCCTCTCACGCCAGCGCCCTCTTCTTGAAAGGCGTGTTCTTCGCGATCGACCAAAACCCCGCGGCCTTGGCCGACACCCTCGCGCAACGCACCACCCGGGCGGTGCTGAACCCCGCCGAGGTCCTCCTCGGGCTCGAACTCTTCATGCGAGCCGGCGATCCCGCCCAAGCGTGGGTATGGCTCCAACGGCACCGCTCGCAGCTCACGGAATTTGATGCGCGTTGCGCCGACTACCGGGTCGAATCCTCGCGCGACCCTCAACTCGCCCGCGGAATTCTTGAGTCGATTCCACGCTTGCCGATGAACGAAAGCCGCTGGCTTAAGCTCACCGCCATCGTCGCGGCCTCCGGCGACACCCGCGCCGCCACCACCGCGGCCACGCTCCTTTCCAATCACCTCCCGGCGCCCTCCCCGTCGGTCAGCGTCAGCGCGTGGGCGCTGCTTCTCGCATGCGGCAAAGAGGACGAAGCCCTCGCCTGGGAAAAGGCGTTTCAACGCACCGGTGCCGCGGGGCTCCCCTTGCTGGTGGGCCGCGCCCTCGCCCAATCCGACCGCCAAACCCGCAGCCAGGCGGTGCGCCTGTTGTCGTCGTCCGCCCCGCTGCCCCGCGAAATGATCTCGGCGCTTTTGCTCCGCTGACGCCGCGCGTTGTCTCCGCGACTATTGACGCGCCCGCCCGCTTCCCCGATGAACGTTGCCTTTTCCCAATAATGAGCAACGGCCCCGCCACGCCGGCCAATCCGGCCAGCACTGCACTGATCAAGCCCACCGACCTCCGGGGCATCCTGAAATACGTTCCGCGTTTCCAAGGCCAGATCTTCGTGCTCGCGATCGACGGCTCCATCGTCGCGGACGAAAACTTCGGCAACCTCCTCGTCGACATCGCCGTCCTCCGCTCCCTCGGCATCAAGGTTGTCCTCGTTCACGGCATCAGCCAGCAAATCGTCGACCTCTCTGTCGCCCGTTCCATCCCCATTTCCAACGCCGACGGCACCGGCGTCACCGACACCCCCACGCTCGACCTCGCCATCCGCGCCTCCTCGCGCGTCTCGCACCTCATCCTCGAGGGTCTCACGCAAAACACCTTGAAGTGCGCGATCACCAACTCCGTGCGCGCCCTCCCCATCGGCAT
>DFYA01000249.1:1909-14338 GCA_002382525.1 Opitutaceae bacterium UBA4094 | reverse complement strand
ACCAACGACCACTTTCAAACCATGACCGCGCTGGTCGATACGCTTGCCGCGCGCGGACGCCGTCGCATCGGCGTCTATCTGTGGGAAGAAGACGACCGTCGCGTGCGCGGACGCGCCGGGTCTGCGTTCGCCGCGTGGCGCGAGCTGCGCCGCATCCCGCTGCTGGCCTACGAAACACCGTCCGCCGACGCGTTTATCGCGTGGGTGCGTCGCCACCGGCTCGACGCCGTCGTCACCCGTGAACCGCGCGCCGCCACTTGGCTTGCCGCTGCTGGGATCGGGGTGCCCGACCGCGTGTTGCTCGCCTCCTACGCGCTCGATACCGACGAACCCGGCCCCGGAATGGATCACCAAAACGCCGCCATCGGCGCCGCCGCCGTGGACTGGGTGACGCGTTTGGTCGAACGCGGCGAAACCGGGCTGCCCGCCATTCCCAGCCGCCTCCTCCTCCTCGGACGCTGGCGCGAGCCGGCTCCGCGTCACGTTAGCTAGCCCGGCGCACGCCGCGCGTGCCCCCCCGGCGCAAAAAAAAGCGGCCGGGGCGTCAAAGCCCCGGCCGCAGATTCACCCCTGAACAAAACTCAAGCCACCCGGCGGCGACGGCCGAAAGCCGCTAAGCCGAGGGCACCCAGACCGGCCAGCGCCGCGAAGGCGGAGGGCTCGGGAATGGGGGTGACGTCGGCCCACGTCGTGCCAACCCGGAACTCGTCAAAGGTGGGGTTTTGCGAAGCGGGGGAGCCGCCGGTGTTTCCTTTTTCGTAGAGAAATCCTCCGAACCCGCCGCCGCCGATCGTTCCGGTGTAAGCGAACGACGTGCCCGCACTCGCTTCAGAGGTGAGATCTGCGGGGTTTACCCAGAGATCCAGCCGGGTCATTTGGCCAGAGGCATTATATTCTGCCTTATAGACCATGAAGCAGGTGGTCGCTTGGGCCATCGCCAACGTCGTGGTGTTAACCGTGCCACCATATCGGAACTGCAGATTCGTTTGAGCGGTATCGTTTACCCCCACTCCGATTCGAGCGTCTAAGCCCCCAGTAGCATTGCGAATATCAAAAAAACCGGACCACTCGTTCGTGGCATTCAACGTGGGGGTTTGCCAGAGGTAGCTGCCGTAGATCGTCCCACCCGTGGCGGCAAACGCGTCGGTGTAGTAGCGCACACCGCGCGCATTGAGCAATTGGGCCTGTCCGCCCGAGGTGACCAGCGTGTTGCCACCGACCGAATACGACAGGGTTTGGGCTCCAACCGCCGCCATGTTGCTCGTCATCCAGTTGGCCGAACGCCTCACTGAAGTGACGTTGGTGAGGTTAAAAGCCTGATCCACGCCGTTCACTCGGTTCACCAGCACATCTCCCTCGCCCGACGGGACAAAGGTTGAACCCGTCGTGTAATTATTGCCTTCATAGACCAACAGGGTGGCTTGGGCTGGGATTGCGAGGCCGAGCATCGCGACGGCCGCGGGGGTAAGATAATTTTTCATAGTGGTTTGGGTATATTAAGGCCTGTTGAGACCTGCGATAAGGTCGGTCAGGGTTAACCGAAGCACTGACGCGACGAGTGCTGCTTAATATCGAGCCGTCTGAAAGCAATTCTTCGTGCTAGCGTAGCACGGGCGGCGGCACGAAGCAGAGACCGGCGCTGTCGCCGCGATGCGGTCAGCCTACAACGGACTGCAAGGTTAGCGAAAACATTGGACGGCTCGCCACGGTCACGACGGCGCGAACACCGTGCGCCGACCTATGCCCCACCGGTCTTTGTGGTTGTCCGTTCTCCTTAGCCTCCTTCTCCCCGTTTGTGCCTTTGCCCTCGGCGGCACCGGCGCCGCGCCCATCGACGAATCCGTCATCACGATCACGCTCCACGTGGACGCCTCCGCGAAGTCCGGTGGCAACGGCTCAGCCGCCTCCCCGTTCAACACGCTTCAAGCCGCGCTCAACCGCACCGTTCACACCCACAACGCCGCCAGCCAGAGCGTGCGTGTGCAGCTCGCTCCCGGCACCTACCGCGAGGGCACGCCCGGTGCCACCAACGCGAGCAGCCTCCCGTCCCCGAGCACCGCCGCACCGATCGTCGTGGAGGGCGCCGGCTGGAATCCCGCCGCTCCCGCCCACACGGGCAACGTGATCCGCTCCGGCTCCGAAGCGTGGAACAGCGGTTGGACGCCCGCAGCCGACGGCACGTGGACCCGCCCTTGGCCCTACGCGTGGGGCGTCGGTCCCAACAACACCGGCGGCGGCAATCCCCTAACGTCCGACACCGGACCACATGTTCGTATTACGAACATTGGCACCCACCTCACCCTCCCTTCTTGCGCGCCTGCGCCGACCTCACCTACTAAGTCCTCGCCAGCTCCGACCTCGTCACCTGGACCGTAATCGCTTCCAACCCGCCTCCGTTTCCCTGATCGATCCGGTCACCGTCACCCACCCGGCGCCCGTATCCGAAAACCCACGACGTTTCCTCCCCCTCCGCGTCACCCAGTGACCTTCGCGTCCGCAACCGGGCGCAGCGTTTCGCCCTCGTGCCACTCGCCTTCGATCACCCAACCGGTCGCTTGCTCCGGAGGTCCTTTTTCGTCGTGCAGCATCTTCATGTGCAGAAAGTCCGCCGAGCGTGCGCCGATCAGCTCGAAGTTCGGCCGCATGCCACAACACCGTTGATTCGTGTCGTCCACGATACAGAGCGCCACGCCGATCTTCTCCGGCACCCGCACGCCGACTTCTTCCAATAACGGCAAGATCGCGACCCCATCCGCGATGATGGCATCGGGCCGGTTTTCCTTGATCCACTGTTTCAACTCCGCGGATTTCAGCTCCGGCCGAAGCAGCGGGCGGATCCGCTCCCCGTCGGCGCGCTCGGCTTCTCGCGCCGCATAACCACCGAGAAACCGATGCTGCACGCGCGCATCGATATCCGCGCAACCGACAAAACCGATACGCGCGTAACCGCGCCCCACCAACTCGTCGTGCAGCCGAAGACCGGCGTTGTATTGGTTGGCGCTGACGAAATCGAGGCGCGGATAGCCCAGTGACCGCCCAAGCGCCACGGCGGAAAACTGATTCCAGTCGAGCCGCAGTTCCCCGCCCGGCCGGGCCGGCGGCGCGACGATCAAGCCCTTGATGCCTCGATTGAGCAGAATATCCGACGCGCGGGCCGGCGACATCGCAGGGTCCAGCCAGAAGACCTCCAAGTCATATCCGAGTTGTCGCGCCCGTCGGCGAATCGACGCGGTAACGCGTTTGCCAAACGTCGAAGACTGCAGGTGTCGCGGCGTCATCTGCGTCACCAACGCCAGCGCCCCGTGAGTCGCCTGTCGCCTCGCACCGCCACGATAAGCGACCAGCGCCGAGAGCATTGGATCGGGACGAAATCCCATTCGCTCCGCCACCGCCTTCACCCGCTCGCGCGTGGTCCGCGGGATCTCCGGATGATCGCGCAACGAGTAAGACACCGTCATCACACTGACCCCGGCCTCGGCCGCGATCTGTTTCATCGTAACACGCCTGGGGGTCGACGGCATCGACCATCGCTAACGCCGCAGAGAGCGCGGACGCGAGCCCAGACTTTATAGTTACAGTTGAAGCCCGGTTGCGTCGGTCGCGCAACGGGAGGACACAACATCGGCCCCTCCTTCACACCCATGAAAAATCCCCTGTTAATTTGCGGCCTCGCCGCCGCCCTCCTGCTCCCGACCCTCGGTCATTCCCAGACCGAAGTCGTCTATCGCGAAATTTTCGCCCGCCCCACGGGTTCCTCCGGCCCGGCTTCCATGAGCGGCTACAACTGGTATGCGCACCGCACCGCTGACGCGACGCAAGTGACGAACCACTTGGGAAGCACAAATCTCCAGTGGGCGGTCAGCGCCGCCACCGGAAGTCCGTCCAACCTCGACGGCGTGAATTCCAACCAGACCACCACCGACACGGCCCTCGGATTTGGTTTCTTCTTCTCGAACCAAACCGCTGCACCGACGCTTTTGTGGACCGATGAATACAGCGTGAGCTTGGCGGACATCACTCGCTTCGACTGGCAACAAGGCAACAGCGCAGCGACCGAAACACTCCAACTCGCGATCCGCGTAGGGAGCGATTGGTATGTCTCCGATCAGTCGAACACCAATGCCGCCGTCAGCACCTTCTCCACCCAAGCGGAGCAGAAGACCCAATTGATGGCCGGCTCCGAATGGAGTTCTTTGACCTTCACCCCCGGCAGCGCCCTCTCGATCGGCAGCACGGCCACGTTACCCCTTAGCGGCACGGTCACCGCGTTTGGCCTGTTCTCGGCCTCGCACACTGCCTTCACCACCCTCCGCTTCGACACCTTCACCATCACCGCCACCCCCATCCCCGAACCCAGCTCCATCGGGCTGCTCCTCGGCGGCGTGGTGATGTTGACTGGCGTCAGTCGCCGCCGTCGCACGGTCCAAGCCTGAGTTAACTCACCTTCATTTACGATTTGGGGTTCATCACCCGGAGCGGCTGCAAAGTCCTCCGGGTGTTTTCGTTTTCCACGCCCGCCATGAATCGCCGCCGCTTTCTTCAAACCGCCACCAACGCCGCCGCCGCGTCGCTGCTCGCCCCATGGATCGCTCGCGCCGGCTCCGGCACGCGCCCGCCCAACATCCTGCTCATCGCCTCCGACGATCACGGCTTCGAGGATCTTGGCTGTTACCGCAACCAATTCGGCCACACGTCCACCAGCACCGGCGCGCTTTCGCCACACCTCGACGCGCTCGCTCAGCAGGGTGTTCGTTGCAACGACTTCTACGTCACCTCCCCCGTCTGCACGCCGTGCCGCGTCGGCCTGCTCACCGGCCGCCACCCGCAACGCTGCGGCATGGGCGACAACGTGCTCTTCGCCGAATCCAACTACGGCATCGGTCTGCCCCAGGACCAACTGATCCTCCCGCAACTGCTCAAACAGCGCGGCTACACCAGCGGATGTTTCGGCAAATGGCACCTCGGCTGGGCGCCCGGCAGCCGTCCGCTCGATCGCGGTTTCGACGAGTTCTTCGGCTGCCCGGCCGGCGCCGTCGATTACTACACGCATTGGTATTACGAGAACAACTCGACCTACGGAAACCCCGACCTCGTCTGGGGCAACCATCCGATCCGCCGCGAGGGCTACCTCACCGATCTCATCACCGACGCCACCATCGGGTTCATGGAGCAAAACCGGCGCCGGCCCTTCTTCGCCTACGTGCCGCACGTCGCCCCGCACTACCCGGCCAACGCCGACCGCGTCCTCCAGGCGCCACAGCGCTACCTCGACCTGTATCCGGAAAACCCTACCAATCCCACCCCCTCCGGCTACACGGGCTGCACCTCCGAGATGCGCCGCGGCTACCTCGCCTCCATCTCCGCGATGGACGACCAGATCGCCCGCCTGCTCGCCACGCTCGACCGGCTCAACCTCACCGAGGATACCCTCGTCATTTTCTTCTCCGACAACGGCGGCGAATACCGCTACGGCGGCAACAACTTCCCCCTGCGCGGCCAAAAGCGCGAACTCTGGGAGGGCGGCGTCCGCACCCCGTGCATCGTGCGCTGGCCCGGCCGCATCCAGGGCGGCCACGTGCGCACCCAGCCGTTTACCCAGCTCGACCTCTTTTCCCTCGCCCTCGCTGCCGCCGGCGCGAGCGGCCCCGCCGGCAAGATCATCGACGGACGCGATCCCACCGCCCTGCTCGCCGACGGCGCGATCACGCCGCACGAGTATTTGTTTTTTCGATACCGCCACGACGGCAACCAAGCCCAGCAATGGGCCATCCGCCAGGGCTCCGTTGCTTCCGGCGGCCCGATCTACAAACGCGGCGGCCTCGGGCAAACCAGCCTCACCGACGGCCTCTACAACCTCGCCACCGACATCCGCGAAACCACCAACCTGCGCACCGCCCAACCCGCCGTCGCCACCGCCCTCCAAGCTACCTACAACGCGTGGTGGTCCGACCTGCTCGCCGCCAACCAAAACGGCCTATGAGCCCGCCCCTCCTCCTAACCGCGCTCCTCCTGCTGGCAGGCCTCGCCGGCCTGAGCGCCTCCGCCGCCGACACCTACCCGGAACTCGTCCTCGGCGAATTCCCCGCCGCCTACTGGCCGCTCACCGAAACCACCGGCACCACCGCCCACGACAGCACCGCCTCGGCGACGCACGGCACCTACGTCGGCGGCTTCACCCTTGGCGCCGACGGGCCCGCCTCGCTCGGCACCGACAGCCTCGCCGCCGCCTTCAACGGCTCCACCGGCAGCGTCACCACGCCGTTCACGTTTAACCCCGCGGCGGTCGGCGGCGTCACCTTCGTCGCTTGGACGCGCCTCGCCGCCTACAACGCCAGCAGCACGTCCGTCCTCCTCCAACAAGACGGCCCCCTCGGCCGCACCCTTCTCAAGGTCGAGGGCAACATCCGCGAATTCTCCACCCACCTCGGCAACCAGGCCTCGCTCTCCGGCGTATTCGTCGAACTCAACCGCTGGTATCACGTCGCCCTCACCTACGATCCGTCCACCGGCGCCGGACGCTTCTACATCGACGGCGTGGCGCGAAACGCCTTCACCGTTGCCGCCGAACAGGAAACCGCCGCCCTCCTCATCGCGCGTCACAAAAGCCTCTCCGACCTCCACTGGAACGGCGCCCTCGCCCACGTCGCCATTTTTCCCGCCGTGCTCCCGGCCGAGCGCATCGCCGCCCTCGCCGACTGGACACCGCCTCCTCCTCCGCCGCCGTCCGAGGAAACCGCCCTCACTTTCCACGTCGATCCCGCCCACCCCGCCGCCGCCGACACCAACGACGGCGATCCGTCCACCCCGCTGCGCACCGTCGTCGCCGCCGTCGCCCTCGCCGAAGCCGGTGACACCGTTCTCATCCACCCCGGCACCTACGCCGAAACCCTCACGCTCACCCGCAGCGGCGCGCCCGATCGCCCCATCACGTTTCGCGCTGCCACCCCGGGCAGCGTCACTCTCGCCCACGCCCAAACCATCGTCCAAGCCGACCCCGCCTCCCCCGCCGCGCACATCGTGTTCGAAGGCCTGCGTTTCGAGGGCGTGCCCGGCGAAAGCGAACAACCCGCCCTCCGCCCCGGCCACCACTGGACCCTTCGCGATTGCCGCATCCGCCACGCTTACCAAGGCGTCGCGCTCGAAACCCGCCACACGCCCGCCAACGACGTCACCCTCACCCGCGTCGTCATCGAAGACTGTTTCAGCAACGCCCTCGTCGCGCGCGGAGATGCCGCCGCCGGCCTCCCCGGTCCCGCCCGTCTGCGCGTCGAGGACTCCCTCCTGCGCCGCGGCAACACCTCCGGTTATCACGGCGCAACCACCGGCGGCGGCGCGCACTTCTCCGGCACCAGCGACGTCACCCTCTCGCGCGTCATCTCCTACGATCACCACGGCCCCGCCTTCCGCTTCACCTGGCAGGACACCGGTTACCTCATCGAGGATTGCTCCGTCTTCGGCAACCACGGCCGCGAGGCGTGGATCGGCGCCGGCATCTGGATCGAGATGAGCCCGGGCCCCGGCACCGTCCGCCGCAATACGATCTTCAGCAACACCGGCGCCGCCCTCGCGTTGCTCGAAAGCGGCGGAATCTCCGCCTCCGAAAATCTCTTCATGGACAACGACAGCGCCGTCACTTTCCGCGATCAATACGAGCCGTGGATCGGCCGCGCCTCCGGCGTCACCCGCCGCCTCGTCAACCTCGACCTCCGCCAAAACCAATTCCGCGCCTGGCGCCACGCCGCCCTCACCACTTGGACCGACGAAGATTGGAGCCCCCGCTCCGGCTCGCCCTGGGCAAACGTCCTCAACGCCAACACCTATCACCCCGAAGGCTCCGGCACGTTCGTCAGCTACGGGCGCAACCGCACCAGCCCCGTCACCTACACCAGCCTCGCCGCCCTCCAGTCGAATCTCGGCTGGGAGGCGAGCGGCGCCGAATCCCCCGTCACGCTTCCGCCCGGCTTCACGACCTTCCCCACCGTCGCCGGACCGGGCCCGCAACTCGGCACCGATGCGGAAACCTACGCCCTCGACGCCGCCCTCACCGGAGTCGCGCCCGGAGGGCGAATCGTGGTGCCCGTCCATGGCCGCCACGAGATCGTCGCCACCGCCGAGGGTTGGAGCGTCGTCGTGTATGATTTATCCGGATACAAGCTCCTCACCCTCGCCACGACCGAGCCCGCCGTGCGCGACCAGCTCGACGCGCAACTCGGATCGACCCCGCGCTGGCAACCGCTCTTCCTCGCCGGCCAGCTCCAGCAGGACGAGAACGGAGACCTTCGCCTCGTCGCCACCACCGGCGATGGCGCGCTCCTCGCCGAAATCATGATTGAGGCGCACACCCTGAGCGCCCGGGCGGAGGAACTCGGCTTCGTGCCGGGCTCGGTGCGTTTCCGCCGTCATGGGAAACTGAATACCGCCCTCACCCTGCCTCTTCAGATCGGCGGCACGGCCGAGGCCAACCACGATTATGCCGTGCTTCCGGCGCAGCTCGCATTCGCCCCCCACGAGCAGGACCGCCTGCTCTCCATCACGCCCTTGGCGCGCAACGATTATTCTCCGCCTCAAAAAGCCGTCACGCTCACCCCCGCCGCGTCCCCCGACTACGTCTCCGCCACCACCGCCTCGGTGGACATCATTGAGCTGCCCTACAAGCAATGGCGGCGCGCGTTTTTCACCCCGCAGGAGCTCGACGCGCCCGCCGCCGGCCTGATCGGTTACCTCGCCGACCCCGACGGCGACGGCGCCCCCAACCTCCATGAATTTGCCTTCGGCGGAGACCCGCGCCTCCCCGCCACCGCCGCCCTCCCGCAACTAATCGCGGACGCCAACGGGCGTTTTTTCAGCTTCGTCTGCCGCACGGGAGTCTCCGGCCTGACCTACGAACTCCAGACTTCAAACGACCTTCAAGACTGGACGGTGGCCGCCATCGGTCCGGAATCCGTCATTGAAACGCTCGACGCGCACCATGAGGAAGTAACGACCGACGTGACCTCTACCACGGACGGCACGCGACACTTCTTCCGCGTAAACGTGATTCCGCTGCAAGGCCTCGAATAGTCGGCGTGCGAACGCGTCCGGCGTCTTGGTTTTATCCGCCTTCGAGTGCATCTAGGCGGTCGTGTGCCCCGTAGTTCGTCTGAGGTCACCGGCGGAAGGTTAGGTAACCCATCAGGATTTTCGCCACCGCCCTTCGTTTCCTCCAAAAAGGCTCATTCACCCAACGAATCCCCACATGCACATGACCCATAAAGCCCTCACCTCGCGACTCCTCGTCGCCATGACCGCCCTCGTCGGCGCCTCCGCCTCCGCGCAGGTGTCTTACACCAACGCAGGCTCGACCGTCTCCGAAGATTTCACCGGTGCGAATTTCGCCCAATTCACCTCCAATACATTCGTGACATGGCAGGATAACTCCACGGTCACCAACTGGTATGCTTCTGGCACCAGCCGCCCCGCGACCAATAACTTCAAATATGCGTATGGAAGCGGTGCATTCGATGCGAACATGCTTTACGGCTATAAATTTGACGCGAGCGGCAACGTCAATGGTCCTGCCGGCTCACTGGGGATGCGGCCGTCTGGAAATGGAGCCCCTCTTAGCTTAGGGTGGGCGCTGACCAACGACACAGGTGCAACGATCACCTCGTTCGACATCGCTTATCAGGCATTCGTCGCCAGAGGTGGCTCGGTTCCGGGAACCCCGCTCAGCTTCGACTACAAAGTCGGTGGCGGATTTATCGATGCGGGCTACATCGCCGTAGCAACAGCTTCGACGGTCCTGAACGCCGGAGGCGCAATCGGAAATACCGTAGCTGGCAACCCAGCCGGGGATCTTCAATCCCTGTCGGCCACAAGTCTCGCCTTGAACTGGGCTGAAGGCGAAACGCTCTGGCTCCGCTGGACCGCCGGCACCGCAGGCAATGACTCGATTGGCTTTGATAACATCTCCTTCTCCGCTGTCGCCATCCCCGAGCCGTCCACCTACGCCGCGCTTCTCGGTCTCGGTGCCCTCGGCCTTGCCGTCACCGCTCGCCGTTCACGCAGTTAACCGCTCGTCCGCATTTGGTTTCCCAACGGCGACTGCGGCTAAGCCGCAGTCGCTTTTTTTCGCCCGATTTTATGACGCTCGTCATCCCGCCCGCTGCCCCACCCATCGTCGCCGCCTTGGCCTGGAACCCATCACTCGGCCTCTGGGGTCGCCCGTCTCCTGGCCACACCCGCGCGGTCGCCCACCTGCCTGCCGTGCACTCCGGCGTCGAATCCGCGGTCAAACTTCACGCCCTGCTCCAACTCGACCGGCTCGACGACGAGACGCTCGCCGCCGCCGTATCCGGCCTGCTCGCTCTGCAAACCGCCTCCGGCCCGTTCACCGGCTGCTTCCGCTGGTATGCCGAGGAAAGCGAGCCCATCGACACCAACGCCTCGTTCTTCATAGGCCTCGCCCTTCAACTGCTCGCCCTCGGTTATACCGAACGTCTTTCCCCCGATCTCCGCGTGCGCCTCGATGTCGCCTTCGCTCAGCTCAACACGTGGTTCCTCGCCGAGCTCGAACGCGAATCCCCCGTCTATCCCAACAAATACCTGGGCGACCTCGTCTGCGCCTGGCTCGGACACGAACTGCTCGACCAACCCGCCCCGCCCTCGCTCATCAGCAGGTTCGCCGACACGCTCACGTATTGGGAAAACGCATACTGGGGCTGGGGCGAACACCAAAGCGACGTTTACGGCGGCGTCCTGCTCACCGAATTTTCCGCTCTCCTCCTCTTCGCCCGAACCCTCCCTGACGCCCTCCGCGCCCACGCGACACGCCTGACCGCTTCGTTACTCGCCATCGACGACGCCTACGGCGCCGGCCCGCGCGTGCCGCAGATCCGTTGTTACGACTTTAACCACGCCCCCGCCCGCGTCCCCTTCCGCGCCCAAGTCGCCCCTTGGCCCGCCGACGCCGACGAGACTTGGGCCGACACGCGCTCGTTGAAGCGCTACATGCTGCTCCCCTTCGGACCGCTCTTCGCGCATCGCGGCTGGACCTCCCTTTTCCCTTCCTGCGCTCCGGCCTCCACCACCGGACGCGCTATCAACGTGCCGCTCGCCGGCGGCGCCCACGCCCTCGGTTGGGTCGCGCCCACGCTGCGGACCGGCGTGCTCTCCGCCTGGCCGATTCTCCCCGGCGCCGAACACCAAGGATGGGGCCTCTCCTGGCAAACCTTCCCCGCCGCCTTCTGGCGCCCGGGCGGTGACTGGGGCTTCCTGCGTTTCACCGTCCGCACTGGCGACGACCTGCGCGCTCATCCCGCGCTGGAAAAAGCCCGCGCCTACCTCTCCAACGCCCTCGGCCCCGGCGAACCGCCGCCGGTCGGCCACACGGTCGGCGCCCAACACGGCGCCGATTGGATCGCACTGCGCTCGTTGCCCGCCTGCGACGCGTGGGACGAGGTTTCCGACGGCGTTTGGCTTTACGATCTCGCCGCTGCTCCCGTCGTCGAGCGCACCACGCCCGGCTGGAGCACGTTGCTCCTCCCGCATCCCGACGGCGCGCTTCGTTTGCATCACCTCGCCCTCTGCCCCGGCGCGTCACCCAAGCTCATTCAACACGCATCCGGTGCCTGGTCCTGGACCGTTACCGGCGTCGCCCGTGAACGTCCGTTCGTCCACCTCTGGGCGCTCGAATCCGCTCCCGTCAAGACGTGCGGCGCGCCCCGCGTGGACACCGCCGCGGATGGCGGCATTCGTATTCACTGGCCGAATACGCCCTGGGACTGCGCAACCTTTACCGCAGCAACCGTGTTGTTGTAGCGGCACCGCCGCTTACGCTTTCCGATGCCCCCGTTGATACGGGGTTAGCTAACATAAACTCCTCTTCGTGTTTGCCCGCGTCCTTGTTCACCCTTTCTCCATGAAAACGCTCACCACCCCTCGGAGCACGAGCCGCCGCGCCTTTACCCTTGTCGAGTTGCTTACCGTCATCGCCATCATCGGCGTCCTCGCTGCGATCATCATCCCCGTGGTCGGTAAAATGAAAGCCAGCGCCCGCCAAACCGAGTGCTCCTCCAATCTCCGTCAGATCGGCGCCGGCTTTCTCCTCTACCTCGGCGAAAACAGGAACCTTTTCCCGCCAGTTAATGACAACGGGATTTGGTTCATGAAGTTGACGCCCTACCTCCAAAAGGAAGAGACCGATTCTTCGAAACTCGCCGAGGTATTCATGTGCCCGACCTGGAAAGATTCTTACACGCCCTCCAGCGCCACCGACTGGAATCGCCTCGGCTATGGTATGTCCTACGTGATGGTGGGATCGCCATCCACAGGCTGGCCGTGGTCCTCCGGGGAGAGCGTCACCTACCAGGTTCGCGCTTCCGACATCGTCAACCCGACTCGCACCGTGCTCGTGGCCGAGAACGGCGGATGGAACTGGGGCACGCACTC
>DFYA01000249.1:0-1788 GCA_002382525.1 Opitutaceae bacterium UBA4094 | reverse complement strand
CTCCGCCGCCCCAACGGAGCGGTGGTTTCCAATCACCGACGCGTTTCCCGCTCCCGCGCACTCGACTCGCCGCCGCGACCGCCCCACCGTTCGCCGCATCCCATGGCCACCCCGCCTTCCCTCCGCGACATCGCCGAGCGCACCGGCGTCACCATCATGTCCGTCTCCCGCGCCTTGCGCGGCAGCCCGCAGGTGTCCGCCAAAAAACGCGACGAGATCCTCCGCGTCGCCCACGAACTCGGCTACCGCCCCGACCCGCAGGTCTCCCGGTTGATGTCCCTCATGCGCACCAGCAAGGCCCACCGCGCCGACACCGTGCTGGCGGTGATCAACACCCGCGCCGAACGCGGTTTTCACCTGCGCGAACCCCACCTGCGCGCTTTTTACACCAGCGCCGCCGAACGCGCCGACACCCTCGGCTATAAACTCGAAGAGTTCTGGCTCGCCGATCCCGAGATTCCCGCCCGCCGCCAACAATCGATCCTCATCGCCCGCGGTATCGAGGGCCTGCTCCTGCTGCCGTTCGACCAGGTGCAGGTCAAACTCTCCCTCGACCTCTCCCGGTTCGCCGTCACCGCCATCGGCCGCAGCCACGCCTCCGTGCCCTGCGACCGCGCCACGCCCAACCACTTTGCCGCGATCAAACTCGCCCTCGAACACCTGACCGAGCGCGGCTTCACCCGACTTGGCCTCGCCCTCTTCGACGGCACCAACGATCGCACCGGCCGCCGCTACACCAGCGCCTTCTACGACTACTACCACCGCCAGGAACCCGCCCACCGCGTTCCTCCATTTGAGAGCCTTCACTGGGATCCCGCCGGTTTCCGCACCTGGTTCGACCAGCACCGCCCGCAGGTCGTGCTCACCCACGGCGAACACATCCGGGGTTTCGCCGCGAAGGACCTCGGCCTGCTTGCCCCGCGCGACTACGGCTACGTCAACCTCAACCGTATCATGGAAACGGATACATCGTCCGGCGTGGATCAAAACTACGGCCTGGTGGGCGCCGCCGCCATCGACTTGCTTGCCGGACAGCTCAACCACCAAGACCGAGGCCTCCCCGCGTTCCCGCGTTCGGTCACCATCAATGGCATCTGGCGCGACGGCAACAGCCTCCCGTCGCATTAAAGACGCCGTCGCCCTTGCACCTCCTCAAGGAGCGGCGGTTTCCAACCGCCGAATTGCGTCCGGCAGATGCAAACTGCCGCACCTGCCCAGCGGCGCCGTCGCCCGCCATCGTGTCTCTCGACCGAATTTCCCCGTCGCGGTGTTAGCATAACACTGCGGCCGGGCGTGCCCGCCGCCCCGCTCCGCCCAACATCGCGAGCCGGCAACTTTTCGTCGCACACCCACCACGCGTATGCCCCGTCCCGTCCTCCACCTCATTTCGCAAGCCCACCTCGACCCGGTCTGGCTCTGGCCGCTCAACGATGGCGTCGCCGAGACGCTCACCACGATGCACAGCGCAGTCGAACGCGCCCGCGAAACCCCGTCGTTCAAGTTCACGCGCTCCTCCGCTTGCACCTACCGCTGGGCGAAGGACATGGACCCGGTCCTCTTCCGCCGCATCCGCCGGCTCGTCAAAGCCGGACGCTGGGAGGTCATGGGCGGTTGGGTCGAGCAACCCGACTGCAACCTGCCGTCCACCGAAAGTTTTATCCGCCAGGCGCTCTACGCGAAGGCGTTTTTCCGCGATGAATTCGGCGACGCCGGCGACACCCGCATCGGATACAACGTCGATTCCTTCGGCCACGCCGGCGGCCTCCCGCAGATCCTCCGCGCCACCGG
>DFYA01000328.1:4438-8114 GCA_002382525.1 Opitutaceae bacterium UBA4094 | reverse complement strand
AGAAGAAGAACGAGACGGGGTTGAATAGGTAGCCGAAGATGCGCGGGAGCGTGACGAGTTCGACGCGTCCGCGCGGGCCGAGGTGGACGTCGCGAGCGGCGAGGAACGCGAGCACACGGGCTTTGAGGGAGGCGTATCCGGTCGCGAGCGGGACGGTAGCGGCCTCGGTCGTGGTGCGGGCATCGGAGGTTTTGTCACTTATTAAGTGACAAATAGGTTTGGGGGTGGGGTTGAAAAGGGGGAGCGCGGTCGGGAGGTGGTCGGACTCGCGGAGGGCGTAGAGGTTGGGGCGGTTGACCGAGAAGAGGCGGAGGTGTCGGTGCAGGGTCGGGAGCTCGTCGAGGTCCACCGCGAGCATGAAGATGCGATAGGAGAATCGATGCCGCTTCGGGTGGAAGCGCGCGTGCATGACGTGGCACTCGTAGAGACGTGAGTTCACGCGCGGGGACGGCAGAGGTGACGGAGCGGGAAGCGGGACGGGCGACGAAACGGACGATGCACGTCACTGTTACGCGCGGGAAGGAGCGGGGGATGCGGAAGGTTTACGGCGGACGCGAAGACGCCATCTACGACGAGTGAACGCGATCCGGGGGTGAACCGCTAATGGACGCTAATTCACGCTAATTCGAGCCTCGGAGAATCCGGTCTCTGATTCGCGGCTCTTAGTGTTCCTTAGCGGTCAGAAATCGATGGGCGCGTTGTCCATGCACGCATGAAACGCGGCCTGCCACGTGGCGGTGGCGCTAAATCGCGAGCAAGCTCGCTTCCCACGTCGGCAGGACGGCGGAGGGGAGCGGTTACACTGCGGCGGGCGCGGCGGGGTCGGTCCAGGGGTCGCGGCCGAGGAGGAGTTCGCTGAGCTGCACGGCGCTCATGAAGGCGTCTTCGTGGAAGCCGTAACGGAAGTATCCACCGGCAAAATACGTCTCGGTGCGCCCTTTCGCGGCGGCGTTGAGCTGGGGCAACTCGGGTTGCGCACGAATCGCGCCCAGACTGAAAAGCGGGTGCGTGTAGTCGATGCGCTTGATGATCTTCGCGGGATCGATCGCGTCGGGGCGGTTGATGCTCACGATGTAGTCTTCGACGTCGGACACGCCTTGAAGTTGGTTCATCCAATAATGCGTCGCGGGCGAGAGGCGTCCGGCGGTATCGCGGACGAGTTGATAATTCCACGCGGCGCGAGCGAGCGGCGTGCGGGGCAACACCGACGTGTCGGTGTGAAGCGTGGCGACGTTGGCCTGATACTTAAACTCGGAGAGCAGCCGGATCTCGTCGGGCGTGGGGTTGACGAGGAGGCGCAGCGCCTGGTCGGCATGGGTGGCGACGATGACCTGATCGAACGTCTGCGTGCCGCCATCGCCGGTGATGACGGTGACTCCGCGACCGGGGCCATTGCGGATGACGCGCACGGCGGGGCGGGAGAGCTGGATGCGGTCGCGGAACGGCGCGATGAGGCGGTCGCGGTATTCGCGCGAACCGCCGTCCACGGTGAGCCATTGGTGCTGTGTGTGGAGTCCGAGGAACCCGTGGTTGTGGAAAAAGCGCAGCAACGTCGCGGCGGGGAAGGCGAGCATGCGCTCGGGCGGCGTGCTCCACACGGCGCTGCTCATGGGCACAAGGTAGAGGTTAAAAAAATCTTCGCCGTAACCGCGCTGGCGCACGTAGTCGCCGAGGGTCGTGGTGGCGGTAGCGGGATCTTTGAGGGCGGCGATGGCTTCTTTGTTAAAGCGATTTACCGCGAGAAGCATTTTGATGAAGCGCGCGTTGAGGAGATTTTTGCGCTGCGCGAAAAGGTGGTTCAGCGAGGAGCCGTTCCATTCGAGTCTGGTGAGGTCGTCGCGCACGGCGAATGACATCGTGGTTTTTTTGATCGGGACCTGAAGCTGCGCGAAGAGGCGGGTGAGGAGCGGGTAGGTGACCTCGTTGTAAACCATGAAGCCCGTGTCGATGGGCACGAGGCGCGCGGTGCCCGGCTCGACCGCGTCGATGGTGTTGGTGTGTCCGCCGACGTAGTCGTTGGCCTCGAAAATCGTGAGGTCGTGGTGGCGGTGGAGGAAGTGGGCGCAGCCCATGCCGGCGATGCCGGTGCCGATGATCGCGAGACGTGACATAGGGGCGGTGAGGAGATGGAGCGTGAGGCGGCGCTGGCGAGAGCGCAGTGCGGGTTGTGAATAAAAAAACGGGTGCGCGACCTGTTACGGTCACGCACCCGTTTGGGATGCGGAGGGACGTCGCTTTCGGTTTACTTGGCGGAGCCGTGATCGGTCTTGCCGGGCTCGGCGGTGGGCGCTTTGCGTCCGAGTTCGTGAGCGAGTTCGGAGACGTCCTTGTGGATGCCGGCGTTGTCGGGTTTTTGTGGCATCTGGGTGTTGGCGGCGTTGACGGTGGCGACCGCGATGGCAGCGGCGGCGGGCAACACGTGGCGGAGGGCGGAGGCTTGTTCAGGCCGGACGAGCGCGGCTGCTTGCGCGGCGGCGACCGAGGCGGCGTGTTCGGCGCGCATGCCTTCTTCGAGGACGGATTGCGGGACGGCTTTCAGGCCCCAGATGAGGCCGGTCCACGAAAGGAACTTGAGGCCGTAGTAGGTGGGGTCGATTTCCCACCAGTAGAAACCGTTGCGTGTGGAGCTCTGGTAGCGGTGGTGGTTGTTGTGCCATCCTTCGCCGAGACAGATGATCGCGAGGATGAAGCTATTGCGGGAGTCGTCGGTGGTGTTGAACCGGCGTTTGCCCATCAAGTGCGCCATCGAGTTGATGCACGCGGTGCCGTGAAAGAGGGCGGTGGTGGAGACAAAGAAACCCCAAACGAGCATTTGCCAGCCGTTGGTGCCGAGGCCGGGGGCGAACTTTTCGAGAAGGGCGCCGAGGCCAAACATCGAGAGCGCGTAGGCGAGCGGAACGACGAGGTCGAAGCGGTTGAGCCAGACGAGCTCGGGGAACTTCGCGAGGTCCTTCACCTTGGAGTAGTCGGTGGGGAAATTGCGGCGCGAGGTGATCCAGCCGATGTGCGACCAAAGAAAACCATGCACGTGAGGGGAGTGCGCATCCTCTTCCTCGTCGGAATGCTGGTGGTGGTGGCGGTGGTGATACGCCCACCAGAGGCCGCCGCGTTGCACGGTGGTGGCGCCCCAGAGCGCGAGGAAAAACTGGCCCGCGCGCGACGTGCTGTAGGTCTTGTGCGAGAAGTAGCGGTGGTAGATGCCGGTCACCGCAAACATGCGGATGAAGTAGAGGAACACGGCGGCCCACGCGGCGAAGGCGCTGACGCCCACCCAAAGGATGCCGAAGCAGCCGAGGTGGAGAATAACGAAGGGCATGACGCGCACCCAATCGACCTTGTCGGGTTCGTTGCGCATTTTTTCTGCGCCTTCGGGGCAGTAATCGGAATCAATCCACTGAGTCACGGCGGTGGCCGCACGGCGGAAGAAGGAGGGACGGGAGGAGACGGAATCGGACACAGGCTTAGTGGATTAAATGAGGGGTAAAAGGAGAGCGAATGAGGCGCCGGTGCAAGCCGGGTTTGCCTTTAGCGGGTTACAATAAGGAGCGGTGTTTCCGGCGGGGCCTGCCAGCGAGTTGCCTCAGCGGCGGCTTGCCGCGCGTGAACTGCGCGCCTCTACTGCGCCGCACATGAGCGAAGTGACCCGCGCAGACCCGGTTAAGAAACGTGAGATCTT
>DFYA01000328.1:3975-4397 GCA_002382525.1 Opitutaceae bacterium UBA4094 | reverse complement strand
CAACTCGCGGTGCTGCTCGTGTCGCCGTTGATCGGCGCGATGGCGGATATTCGGGCCAACAAGAAGACCCTGCTCGCGGTGACGGCGGCGTGCTGTTCGCTCGCGACGTTGTCGCTGTATTTTGTCGGCGAAGGCGAGGTGATGCTGGCGCTCGGTTTGGTGGGACTGGCGACGACCGCGTTTTACCTGAGTGAAAACATCTGTGCGGGGTTTCTGCCGGAGATCAGCACGCCGCAAAACGCGGGGCGGATTTCGGGTTATGGGTGGAGTTTTGGTTACTTCGGCGGACTGCTGTGTTTGGTGATCGCGCTGGCAATTATCAAAAGCGGCGAGGGGCGGGTGCCGTGGACGTTTGCGATGACGGGTGTGTTTTTCGCGATCGCGGCGCTGCCGACGCTCTTGCTTTTAAAGGAACGCGCGCG
>DFYA01000328.1:0-3887 GCA_002382525.1 Opitutaceae bacterium UBA4094 | reverse complement strand
ATCATCACGTTGTTCGTGATTCTGCAGCTGTCGGGCGTGGCGGGCGCGTCGGGATTTGGATACTTGCAGGACAAGACGAGCCCGAAGCTGGCGCTCTCGCTGGCGTTGGCGTTGTGGATCGTGGTGTGCGTGGGCGCGTATTTGTGTCCGCACGGAGCGAAGGGGGTTTTCTACGCGGTGGGCATTGGCGCGGGCATCGCGATGGGGGCGTTTCAGTCGGGCGGGCGCGCGGTGGTGACGTTGTTCACGCCGGAGGGGAAGAGCGGCGAGTATTTTGGTTTTTGGGGGTTCTTCAGCAAACTCGCGGGGGTGGTGGGGCAACCGGTGTTCGGCGTGTTGGCGGCGTGGTTGGGTTATCGCACGGCGATATTAGCCAACGCGGGGTTCTTTCTGGTGGGTTTGCTGATTCTGTTGCCGCTCACCCTTCGGCCGCGAGATGAGGCATTGACAGGCGAGGCGCGATGATTGGAGTGGGGCCTGCCGGTCCACTGTAGAACTCCGCCCTCCGCAGTGTGATCGATGACGCTTCGGCGTCTAAGTGCCGACGATCGAGCCCGCCCGCTCTCGTCGGCACTGCTTTTTTAAGCGATCAAACATCGATCCGGAGGGTGGCGGCGAGTTGGCCCATGAGGCCCATGCCCATCGGCGAGAGCACCCGATAGGGGCCGCGCTGAAGGGCTTCGCCGCCGCGATTGCTTTGCGCGGCGCCGCCGAGGAATCCGTCGGATGTGAGGTGCGGCAATAACCCCTTCCAGCAGCGTTGCGCCGCGTCTCGGTGCGATGTGTCGAGCAGGCCGGCGTTGGCTCCGCGAGCGAGGGCGGCGGCGATGCCGGCGGAGCCCGATGTGTCGGCGAGCGTGGCGGGATCGTCCAAGAAACAGCTCCATAAACCGTCCGGCCGTTGCCACTCGCGCGCCCACGCGGCGGCTTGGCGAAATTCGTCCGCGAGGTCGTCAATGGGCGTGAGACCGGCGAGGTGTTCCAGCGAGCGGCCGAGGCCGAGCAAATACCACGCGACGCCGCGTGCCCAAGAGCGGAAGGAGCGCGTGTCGTCGGCGTGGTGGCGAAGCCAAAGCCCTTCAGGGCGCCGCAAACTCTCGCGGCGGATCCGGAGGACGTTGGCCGACAGCGAGGCCAAGGCCCGGTCGGCGCGCGCTTGCGCGAGGACGGCGAGCGGGTAGGCGATGGTGTAGCTTCCCTCGGCCGTATTGCATTCCTGGATACGAAACGTGCCGTCGGCGTTGAGCGTTCGCCGGAAGAAATCCAGAACGAGAGCGAGCAGCGGATGGTCGGGGGCGATCTTGGCGAGCACCGCGAAGGACAAGGTGCCTTCGATGCCATAGATGACGTTGTCGGAGGGGCGGCCGCGCGGGTCTTCGTAAATGAGCTGGTGATCGGGCGTGATGAATAGAGCCAGGTGTTCGTCGAGCGCGCGGCGCCAGCGCGCGTCGCGGGTCGAGACGTGGAGGTCGTGGAGCCCGTCGAGCACGCAGCCTTCCATCCACCCGAAGGTTTGCGCGGAGGCGAGCGAGCCGAGGAGGTCGAAAAACCGAGGGAGCGGCGCGCCCGCTATGTCGGTCACGATACCCGGTTCCAGCGGGGCGGCGCCGGGCGGAAGATCGGAGGCGAGGATCCAGAGCGGCGTCGTGCCGCGGGTGAGCGTCAGTGCGACGCCCTCGCGCGCGGCGGCGGCGAAGTCGGCGGCGGAGAGACGCAGCTGAAACGGCTCCAGCGAGTGGGCGTGGAGGATGTCGATGTCGCCGAGGTCACGTCCGCTCGCGAGCAAGCGGACGGAGACACGTTTCTCTTCGCGGTCGTCGATGGACGTGGTGAAGCGCAACCAGCCTTCGCAGCCGGCGGGCGGTGGCGCGGCGCGAGCGGGGAGCGGCGAGGGAACGCCGGGCTGCAATTCAAGGGTAGGCCAGCCGAAGGGCGCGCGGAGGATCGAGGTGGGAGCGGTCATGAACGAGAAGCGGGTGCGAAGGCGAAGGGCGTCACGCCGAAGGCGGTGGTCGGGAGTCGCGCAGCGTGGCGACCTCGTTTTGTAACGCGGCGAGCCGTGCGAGGATTTCGTCGGCGGCGGGAGCCGGCGTGACCGTCGCGGGCGCGGGTTGGTCGGTTTTTTTGTCGCCGAGGAAAAAACTCGCGATGACGCCGCTCAACGTGCCGAAGAGGCCGACGCCGCAAAACATGAGCGCGGCGGCCATGATACGTCCGCCGGCGGTGACCGGAAAGAGGTCGCCGTAACCGACCGTCGTGATGGTGGTGATGCCCCACCAGAGGGCGTCGCCGGCGGTGAGGATGTTGGAGTCCGGCGAGTGCTCCACGATCAGGATGCCGACGGTGGACAACGAAAGAACGAGAAACGTGATGGTGAAGACCGAGGCGACGCCGCTCTGCGTGCGACTCCGGAAAAAGATCTCGAAGAGCATGCGGATGGATTTCACGCCGCGGAGAAGGCGAAGGATGCGGACAACGCGGAAGAGACGTCCCCAACGGAACGCGTCGAGTTCGGGGATACTGGCGAGCAGATCGACCCAACCCCACTTCATGAAGCGGAGCTTCGATTCGGCTCGGCGGAAGCGGTGGATGAAGTCGATGAGGAAGAGGCAGCAGACGAGGTTGTCGATCCAGCGGAGCACGCGGACGGTTTCCGGAGGGAGGTCGAAGAGCAGTTCGGCGGCGAGCAGGCCGAGCACGAAGAGCGACAGGGTGAGGATGACTAGTTGAAACGGATCAAGTTCGTGCAGCGGCGTCGGCTTCTTCATTCCGCGGCAGAGGTTTTGGCCGTGGGCGGGAGGGGTCAAGGGCGGGTTCGCTACTTGGCGTTAGCGAGGGTGGACATTGTCGAAAGTGATCGATAGGGTCGCGGTTCTTAACCGCCGCTTCTCTCGGCGGACCACGCCATGGGGCTTCAATCGTCAGATACTCTCCGCCCATGGCTCGAATTCATAACCGCCGCACCGTTTCCATCGTCAACCGCGCCTACAGCAGCGATCCGCTCGAGCGCATCGAGTCCATCGCCGGAGTGAACAGCGACCGCACGCGTTGGACGTTTTCCCAAGCCGCGGCGATCGCGCGAATCGAGTCCGGCACCGACGCGTTTACCGTGAAGGCGGGCGACGAGGTGGTGAAACTCGTGGTGCATGTGCACCGCGGTGAAAAGTATCTGCAAAGCGAGCGCGAGAAGACGCATCCGGACGACCTCTTGCAGCTCACGGAAGCGCAGGCGGCGGCGGTGATCGCGGCGGCCGCAGCGCCGGTGGAGCCTTCCGGGCGGCGCGCTCGCCGCTGAGGCGCGGGCGATCGCGGAGACGAGGCACGCGAACTCAATTACTGGACGAGCGCGGGTAACTCCGACGGGAGCACGAAGGTGCATCCGTCTGCGACGAGGAAGTCGACGATGCGCACGAACTCGGCAAAGGCTTCATCGTTCCAGCTCAGCGGGTGACCTTGCAGGACGAGGTAGCGGTGGCCGCGAGGGCGCTCGGCTTGGTAGCCTTTCGTGAACGCGCTGAAGTTCGGTTTGCCCACCGGCACTTCGATATCGGTGGCGGCGATGCGCCGCGCGACGAATTTGCCGGCGGGACTTTTGGAGTCACCGTAGAGCCACACGCGGATGTCGGGCATGTCGTTGGCGAGCACGTCGACCGTGGTGGCGTCGATGGCATTGAACGGTGCGCCGAAGGTGGTGAAGGTGAGGCCGAGTTTGTCCTTGGCGAGCTGCTGGCTGCGCGTGAGGTGGTCGTGCTGGTGGGCGCGGTCGGTTTTGGAGAACTCGCGATACGTGACGTCGCCGTCCTTCCACTGACGGTGGTCGTAGCCGTGATGCCACAACTCGATGAGGCCGGTGGCGGCCTGGCGTTTGAGTTCGGCGATGTAGGCCG
>DFYA01000255.1 GCA_002382525.1 Opitutaceae bacterium UBA4094 | reverse complement strand
CTAACGCCAGGGCCGCGTCGTGCTGGTCGCCCTCGACGCCCCCCCCAACACAGCGCCCGCCACGCTCGCCGCCGCCGCCCGCGCCCACGCCGACACGCTCGCCGCCTCGCCCGCCTTCGTCGCCGCTTTCCCGCTGGCCGAACAATCGTGGCAACATGCCCTCGGCGCCCTGCTCCACGCCCGCCGCCACGATCTGCTTTTCCCCACGTGGCTCGCCAACAAACGCCAAGCCTACGCCGACGAAAAACCTGCCGATCCGTTTCCGATCTGGCTCGCCGCCCAAGCCACTGCAGACCTCGACGCGCACCTCGCCTCCCCGTCCGCCTCCGCCACCACCGAGCTCGTCACGTCGGATCCGCTGCTGCTCCTCGTTTCCCTTTCCGATCAAGCCGCTCCCCTTGCCCCCACGCCCGCCGCCAACGCCACCCGCGCGCTCGTCTGGGCCGAGACACGCGACGGCCCGCTCTCCGAGGCCGGACAACAACCGGTCTTCGACGCCCTCGAAGCCGCCGCCAACGCCGCACGCGCCCACGTCCCCGACCTCGCCGACCGCTCCACTGGGGTCGCCCGGTTTGCCGCCGCCGCCAAGACCTCCACCCGCACCGAGATCACCCGACTCAACACCATCGCAATCGGCTGCGTGTTCGTGCTGACGTTCATTTTTCTGCGCCGCGTCCACACGTTGTTTCACCTGTTACCCGTAGTGCTCTGCGCCACGCTGGGAGCCGTCACCGTCACCACGCTACTCTTCCCGCGAGTTCACGTTTTGGTGTTTGTCCTCGGCTCGCTGCTCTCTGGCGTGGCCGTCGATTACGCATTCCAACTCATCCTCGCCCGCCGCGACAACGAATCTTACGTCCAACGCCTGCGCCGCCTCGCCCGCCCGCTCTTGGGCGGTGCCGGCACCACCTTCGCCGGCTTCCTCGCGCTCACGCTCTCCGAACTCCCGCTCGTCCGCCAACTCGGCGTTTACGTCGCCTCCGGCATCGTGCTCGGCCTCCTCGCGACACTGGCCTACTTCTCGTTGTTTCCCGGACTCAGCCCGGCTCCACGTCACTTGCCGCTGCGCGCCTCACTGCCCGCCCGCGCGCGCCTGCCGCTCCTCGTCGTGCTCGCGCTCCTCGCCGTCGCCGGTCTCACGCAGCTCCGCTGGCACGACGACCTGCGCACCCTCGAATTCCCCTCGCCTGAACTCCGCGCCGAGGACGCCGCGCTCCGCGCCGCGTTCGGTCAGGACGATTCCGGCTCCACCTTGATCACCCGCGGCGCCACCTACGCCGAAGCCCGCGGCCGTTGGCAACGCCTCGCCGACGTCGCGCCCGTCACCGGCATCGCCTCCTTGGTTCCCACCTCCGACATCTACGCGGCCGCCACCCGCGCCGAGACACGCGCCCAACTCGCCGCGTTTCTCCCCGCGTTCCGCGCCGCGACCGAAGCCGCCGGTTACGAGCCCGACGCGTTCGAACGTTTCCACACCGACTTCGCCGCCTACCTCGCCGCGCCGCCGACGGAATACGAAACGCTCCTCCGCGATACCCTCGCCCAACTGCCCGGCCCGCTCGCGCTGCTCACCCACGCCGATACCGACGGTATATCGTTCCTCTCCACCGCGCCCGCCGACTTCACTGTCCCGGCGATCGCCGAGGGAACCGTCTCGCTCTCCGGTATCGAAGGTCTGAATACGCTTTTCTCCCGCTACCGCGCGGCCGCCGCCCGCCTGAGCCTCCTTGGCATCGCCGCCCTCGTGGTGATCTCGTGCCTCGTGCACGGCCCGCGCGCCGGCCTGCGCACCGCCGCCTTGCCGCTGCTCGCCACCGCGCTCGCCTTTGCGATCCTCGCCTTGCGCGGCGACACGTTCAGCCTCTTCCACCTGCTCGGCGCTTTGCTCGGCGTCTGTTTGGCCGACGATTATGCGCACTTCGCGCACGCCGACGACCCGGCGCATCCGCAGCCGCGCACCGCCATCCGCCTCTCCGGCCTCACGACCGCCGCGTCGTTCGCCGTGCTCATGACCAGCGCCATCCCAGCCGTGTCCGCCCTCGGCGCCACCGTTACCTTGATCGTTGTTCTCGCTTTGGTGTTTGTGGAAACGAATCTCTTCTCGCTCCGCAGCCATGCCTGACGTTCTCGCTCACTGGACACGCCTCCTCCTCCAAGCCCCCGACGCCCCCGCGCTCATCGAGTCCGCCACGGGTCGCACCTGGACCCGCGCCGAACTCGACGCCGAGGCGCTTGCGTTCCGCGAGATAACTCCCGGCCAGCGTGTCACCTTCGCCCTGCCGAACGGCGCCCGCTGGTTCCACGTATTCATCGGCCTGATACGCGCCCGCGCCGTCCCGGTCCCCCTCGACCCCGCCGAGCCCCCCGCCTCGCAACGCGCCCTCGCCGCCTCCGCCGGCGCCGCCTTTGCCTGGATCGACGGAAACCCCGAACCTATTTGTCACTTAATAAGTGACAAACCGGCTCGGAGCGCGTGCCTCGTTAAACTCACCTCCGGCAGCACCGGACAGCCCAAGGCGCTCGCGTTTACCAACGCCCAAATGCTCGCCGACGGACGCCAAGTGTGCGCCAGCATGGGCATCGCCCCCAACGACGTGAACTTCGCCGTCATCCCGCTCGGCCATTCCTACGGTCTCGGCAATCTCGTTATGCCGCTCCTCATGCAAGGCACTGCTCTCGTCTGCTCGGGCGTGCCGCTTCCGCATGTGCTCGCCGCCGACATCGCCCGCTGGCGCCCGACCGTATTTCCCGCCGTGCCCGCGTTGCTGCGCGCGTTCGCGCAGTCCGACCTGCCCGCCGACGCCCTCGCGCCGCTGCGCACGGTGATCTCCGCCGGATCGCCGCTGGCCGCCGACGTAGCCCAAGCATTTTTCAACAAGTTCAACCTGCGCCCGCACAGTTTCTACGGCTCCAGCGAAACCGGTGGCAT
>DFYA01000051.1 GCA_002382525.1 Opitutaceae bacterium UBA4094 | reverse complement strand
GGTGGAGGCGGAGCCCGCGGCGGGCGTGGCGACATGCAGGTGAACCTGGATGGCGGCTTCGTCGATTGAGGGCGACTCGGTGGTGGCGACGTAGTCGGGCAACGCGAAAGCGGGCGTCGTGTAGGTCGCGGCTGCGGCGGGGTCTTGCGCGAAAACGGCGGAGGCGGCGAAGGCGGCGAGAAGGGCGCGGGGTGAAGTCATGGAAGGGGGCGCGGTGTCAGGTATGGAGTGAAACGGGGCGAGGGCAAACTGCGACGCGGGCGGGGAAGTTGAAACCAGTCGCGGACTTTACGCTAAAGCTCAAAGGGTCTGGTGACGGACGCGGCGCTTGATTGAGTCGGGTGCACCGGCGCCGATGTGTGCGTCGGATGTCGGTCGCCCTGCCATTACTCCAAACTACTCCAACTCCTGATTTTTATTATGAACCTCCGTCTACCTCACATTCTGCGCGGCGCGTGTGTCGCGTTTTTGGTCTCCGCTTCGTCGGCGTTCGCCGAGCACCTGCGCAACGGCGACTTTACCGACGGCACCCGTTACTGGAATGTGACGACACCGTCAGGGATGCTCTCGTCGTCCGAGAAAGAAGCGGTGCTCGAGACGCGGGGCGAGGCGGGGGCTTTGAACGTGACGGGACTGCGCAAAGGCGGACGCGGCATGCCGGCGGACGTGCGGCTGTGGCAGAAAGTGACGAGCCTCGAAGCGGGTCGCGCGTATCGGTTGAGCTTCGAGGCGCGCACGGTCGGCTCCGGCGCCAAGGGCACGGTCAACGTGCGTTACGGCAAGAGCGCCAAACTGGCGGACGGACATCACAACACCGTCGGCGGGCTGCCGATCACGCACTTCGAGGTGACCGAAAAGTGGGCGACGTTTTCGTATCACTTCGTTTTCAACGGAGACAACGCGCTCGAGCTGCCGAAGGACCTTGAGGTGTGTTGGTTGATCTTTGCGGTGGGCAACGTGGACCGGTTCGAGCTGCGTGGCGTGAGCTTGGCGGAAGCGGAATGAGGGGCGGAGCCGAGCTGGAGCTCGGCGGTCCCGGGGCGGCGAGGCACGCGGTGTTGTCGGTGACACCCTCGAACAAGGCACACATGCAGAAATGCCTGTGACACGCCGGACATCAGGCGCGCGGTTCGATTCTGGCGCCGGGCGGGGCGGGCACGGCGCCGGCGAGAAGCGGGTCTTCGGTGTCGCGCATCCAGGCGTCGAGACGCGCACGGAGCTCGGCGAGCGTCGCGGCGTGCATGGGGGCGGAGGCGAGGTTGTTGCGCTCGGCCGGGTCGGCGACGAGGTCGTAGAGTTCCTCCGAGACGGGGAAATGCGGAAGCGCTTTTTCACCGAGCATCCAGGCTTTCGATGGACTGGGGTCGATGTTGGCGAGCGGAGCGGGACCGCCGTCGGCGAGGTAGTTGCGCACATAGCGGTGACGGCGCGTGCGGACGGAGCGTTTGGGCTCGTAGGCGCCGTGGTAGGTGACTTCTGAATACAGCGCGTCGCGTCCGGGCAGATCGGTCGGGCTCTCGAGGAGCGGGCGAAGCGAGCGGCCTTGGTTCCAGGCGGGAAGCGGGACGCCGGCGTAGTCGCAGATGGTGGCGTAGAGATCGATCTGGGAGATCAGCGCATCGGACGCCGCGCCGGGGCGGGCGAGACCGGGAGCTTTGAGGATGAGGGCGACGCCGGTGCCGGCATCGTTGAGGTTACACTTGGCGCCCGGATAGGGGATGCCGTGGTCGGTGGTGAAGAAGATCAACGAGTCGCGGTCGCGACCGGTTTCGCGGATGGCAGTCCAGACCTCCGCAAAGGCGCGGTCCATCCATTCGCAGGCGGTGAGGTGTCCGGCGAGGTCGGCGCGCACGACCGGATCGTCGGGCAGGCCGGAGGGCGGGTTGATGTGGTCGGGATCGAAGCGCGGGTCGGGCTTGGGGTGGACGCGATGGGGATAATAAAAACCGCAGGCCAGGAAGAACGGACGCGGGTCGGTGCGCTCGCGGAGGAAGGCGGAGGCTTTTTGGGCAATGCGCAAGTCGCTCGTGGGGTCCTCGCGGTCGTAAGGGACGCCGTGGTCGAGCAGCGTGGTGTAGCGCGGGGTGGCGTTGGCGAAGGCCCATTCGTGCTGGATGCCGGCGAGCGCGGTTTCGTAGCCGTGGTCGGCGAGGAAGACGCCGAGGTGTTGGCGTTCGTCCTTAAGCGCGAAGCCGCGGTGGGTGAGGCCGAGCATGCCCGATTGATGCGCGGTTTGACCGGTGAGCAACGCCGCGCGGCTCGGGGAGCAGGTGGGGGCGGCGCAGTGGGCTTGTCGGGCGGTCAGGGCGTGGCGCGCGAACTCGGCGAGGGAGGGCGTGGGAACGGCGTGGCCGTAGGGCGAGAGGTAACGGCCGGCGTCGTGACAGTGGATGTAGATGATGTTCATGGGGCGGGCGGCGGGCGCGTGGTCGGAGCGAGCGGATGCGAAAGAAGTGGCGGCGGCGGGAGGGCGCAACGCAAAGGCGCCGAGGGCGGCGGCGGTTTGAACAAGAAAACGCCTACGGCCGGTTGCGGGGTCATGGCGGTTCATGGCGCGAGCAACGCGTCGTCGAGGACGAGGGCGGGGCGGGTGTCGGGTTGACGCGAGACGAGGTCAACACGCTCCATGCGCACACCGACGGCGTGGCGGATAAAGAGGCCGAAGGCGGGCGATTCGCCGAACATGGTGGCCTCGGGATAGTCGCCGGCTTTTTCGGGAACGGACGCGGGATCGGGACGTTGTTGGCAACCGCCGGGGAACTCGAAGCGGAGGTCGGTGAGCGAAATTGTTTCGAGCGGGTGGCCCGGAAGACCTGCGAGCACGCAGCCGTAAGTGGACGGGCTCACGGCATCGATCTGGGAGACGCGGATGTTGCGCACGCGGCCGACGGGTGGGCGGGGTTGTCCGGCGAGGTAGGGGCGGGCGCGATCGCCGAGGCGGATGAAGAGCGGGACCTTGGGGCCGTCGATGCGGAGTTGGGAAACGAGCACGCCGTCGAGCGTGCCGCCGTCCACGATTTCGAGGGCGACGCCGCAGATGCCCTCGGGGAAACCGTGCAGGTGCGTCGGGTGGCGCGAGGGAGCGACGACGCAGTTGGAGACAACGATGTTGCGAAAACCGCCGTTGGACTCGGTGCCGAGTTTGATGGCGTTGCAGTGGCTGCGGAGGACGCAGTGGGTGATGACCACGTCCTCGGTGGGGGCGGCGCAACCGCTCTTCAGCGTGATGCCGTCGTCGTCGGTGTCGCTGCTGCAATCGGAGATGCGCACGTCGCGGCAACCCTCGATGTCGACGAAGTCGTTGTTGGGTTGAACATGGTTGTAGGCGGTGAGTCCGCGGAGACGGAGACGCTCGCAGCCGAGGTAATGTTGGAGCCACAGACCCGAGTCGCAGAGGTGGAGGTCTTCGACGAGGATGTCGCGGCATCCGATCATCTGGATGAGGCGCGGACGTCCGTCGCGGTCGTCACCGCCGTGGGGGAACGCGGCGCCCTTGCCGTCGATGACGCCGGAGCCGGAGAGGGCGACGTGTTCGGCGCGGTCGGCGCGGAGGAGAGAGCGGAAGCCGTTGGCGTCGGTTCGGCAGCGCACGGACGGAGTTACCCAGAGGGGGTAGCGGTCGAGGTCGGTCGAGCCCTCAATGCGGGCACCGTGGTCGAGGTGGAGGCGCACGCGGGATTTGAGTTCGAGGGTGCCGCAGGTGTGGAGGCCGGGCGGGACGATCACCGTGCCGCCGCCGTCGAGGTGGGCGCGATCGATCTGGGACTGGAGGGTGCGCGTGGCGTCCTCCCGGACCGTGGCGGAGGAAGCGGGTGCGATGGGAACGAGTGGCATGGGCGGTGGGCCGCGTAAGGCGGTGCGAATGCTAGGGTGCGGCGGTGGAGGGGGCGGACCAGCGTGGGGAGGCTTTAACGTAAAGATATGGAGCGGACGGAGGCGGTTGCCGAGCTGGAGCTCGGCGTTCCCGGGGGCACGGAGGTCGGAGCACAGGCAGGTTTCGAGGCCGGAGGCCGACAGTCCGCCATG
>DFYA01000321.1 GCA_002382525.1 Opitutaceae bacterium UBA4094 | reverse complement strand
TCGAAGAGGAGCATCGCGGCGGCACCGACGAGTCCGGAGGCGATTGCGATGCGTTCGGGCGTCCATGGCTCGGAGCGCAGGCGACGGAGGGCGGAAAACGTGATGAGCGCCGTGGCGAGAAATCCGCCGATGCCCAACGTGGCCCAGAGCTGCGCGGGGGTGTTGTGGAGTTGGAGAAAATTGTCGGCCGTGCCGGGCAAATCGGCGCGCACGCGGGGGAAGACATGCGGGACGGAGCCGGCGCCCCAGCCGAGGAGCGGGCGTTCGGCTCCGAGACGGAGGCCACCGACGATCATGGCGGTTCGCTGAGCATTGCTTTCAGACGCGTCGGAGCTCCAACTGCCTCGGGTGACGAGTTCGCGCAGGCGTGCATTGGAGGCAACGGCGCCGCCGATGATCAGCACAATGATGACCAGCAGCAGCAGGCGTTGCCCGCGTCGAAGCAGGATGATGGCGGCGGCGGCGGCTCCGGCGGCGGCAAGCGCGAGGACGGCTCCGCGGCTGCTGGAGGAGATGGCGGTGACGACGGCCATCCCGGCGCCCAACCAGAACCAAACGCGAGCACGAGTGGCTTCGCGCACCGCGCCGATGACAAACCAGCTGGTCGCGAGCACGGCGACGCTGCCGGTGATATTGGCGTGGCCGAACGGTTGGGGATTGCGCGAGCCGAGACCGGCAAAGTTATTCCACGGCTCGAGCCAGAGCAGAAGGCTGGTGGCGAGCACAACGGCAAAGAGCGTGCCGCCGATGCGCCACGTGCGCGTGGCGTGCGAGGGGGCGAAACACGGGAGCAGCGCGTAGGGAAGCGCGCAGGCACTGAGAAAGGGCAACAGGTGCGGGAGGACGGCGCCGCGCAGAGGGCTGAAGAGCGCCGAGGCGGTGGCGACGAGCGCGAGGGAGACGAAGCCGATGTCGAGGAGTCCGCCAAAGCGGGAGTAGGGGCGGTTGAGCGCCAAGCGAAACAGCGCGACGGCAATGGGCAGGAACCAGCCAGCGGCGGTATACAGGGCCCACGGCCAGGCTTGGAGGCGGGTGGACGAAGGTGGGAAAACGGAGAGGCCGAGGAGGAGGGCGAGGCCGAGGGCTGAAATGACCAATGACCACGGGTGCGGCGGCGGGGCAGAGATCATGGGCTGGAGGCCCATGGCACTTTGATCTGTTGGGCGGGCGTTCACGCGAGGAGGGCTTGGAGGTAGGCGGCGTAGCGGGATTTGCCGTGGAGGCGGATGGCGTTGTCGAGGCCGGCGCGGTCGAGCCAGCCCAGGCGGTAGGCGATTTCTTCGAGGCAGGCGATCTTGAGGCCTTGGCGTTGCTCGATCACTTGCACAAAGAGGCTGGCATCGAGGAGGGAGTCGGGGGTGCCGGTGTCGAGCCACGCCGTGCCGCGGCCGAGGAGTTTTACGCGAAGATCGCCGCGGGCGAGGTAAGCGCGGTTGAGGTCGGTGATTTCCAGCTCGCCGCGGGCGGAGGGCCTGAGGGCGCGGGCGAGAGCGGCGGCGGCGCGGTCGTAAAAGTAGAGCCCGGGTATGGCGTAGTTGGATTTTGGATGCGCGGGCTTTTCCTCGATGGAGAGAACGCGGTGGTCGGGGGAGAACTCGACGACACCGTAGGCTCGAGGGTCGGCGACGTGGTAGCCGAAAATGGTGGCGCCGGGCCGGTCGGCGGAGGCGGCTTCGAGGATGGACGCGAGTTCGTTGCCGTAGAAGAGGTTGTCGCCGAGGACGAGGGCGCACGGTTCGTCGCGGAGAAAACCGGTGTCGGCGGCGATCACGAGGGCTTGGGCGAGGCCGTCGGGCGAGGGTTGTTCGGCATAGGAGAGGGAGATGCCAAAGCGGGAGCCGTCGCCGAGGAGCCGGCGGAAGAGCGGGAGATCGGCGGGGGTCGAGATGACGAGGATCTCGCGGATGCCGGCGAGCATGAGCACGGAGAGCGGGTAGTAGATCATGGGTTTGTCGTAAACCGGCATGAGCTGCTTGGAGACGGCGAGGGTAAGCGGGTAGAGGCGGGTTCCTGAGCCGCCGGCGAGGATGATTCCTTTGCGTGACATGGGGGATCGGTTTTTTAACCACTAATGAACACTAGTGGGCGCTAATGCCGGAGGGATGGGGCGGAGGAGACCTGATGGCTGAAACTTGAGACCTGAGGGCGGAGGTTTTTAACCGCTAATCAACGCTAATGGGCGCTAATTTTTTGTTCGGAGTTCAGGCGGGTTGCCAGGCGGCGAGCGCGGCGCGGAGGGCGTCGTGGACAGGGACGAGGGGAATGCCTGTGGCGAGGAGTTTGGAGGAATCGAGCAGGCAGTTCGAGCGCGGGGTTTTTGCGGCGGTGCTCATGAACTCGGCCTCGTCGGAGAAGAAGCTAAAGGGCTTTTGGCAAATGCCGCTTTTGCGGATGATTTCCACGACCTCGAGCGTGGTGATACAGCCCGGGTTGGTGATGTTGTAGATCCCAAACGGAACGCGGCCCTCCCAGCAGGCGATCGACGCCGCGGTGAAGGCGTCGAGGTCGGAGAGGGAGTTGGCGGCGTCGAGCAGGCGGTCGTAGCGCATCAGTTTGGAGAGGTAGTTGCGGGGCCCGTCGCGGCGTTCGAACGGAATGCGTAGTCTCCAAATGAATACATCGGGGCGGCCGGCGAGGATCTCTTCGCCGAGGGCCTTGGAGCCGCTGTAGAAAGAGCAGTTGTTTTGGCGGAAGGTGAAGTTGGGGGTATCGGCTTCGGTGAAGCCGGAGCCGTCGGGACGGGTGCCCGTGTAAATGCAACCGGAGGAGACGTGTCCCCAAGGGATGCCGGCGTCGGCGCAGGCGTCGGCGATGCGGCCGGGGAGGACGGCGTTGCCGTCAAGGGTGTCGGCCTTGTGGAGTTCGCAGGCGTCGACGTTGGGTTTTCCGGTGAAGCCGGCGGCGTTGATGAGGAACGTGGCGCGATCGGCGCGAAGGGCGGCGGCGAGGAGGGCGGGGTTTGCGTAGTCGAGGTCGGCGCGGGAGACGGCGCGATAGGGGAGACCGCGGGCGTTGAGGAGGCGTTGGTAGGCCTCGCCAATGTAGCCACGGGCACCGAGCAGATAAATCATGGCGGACGGTGTGGAGGGAAGTCGGCTGGGATGCAGTCTCAAAAATTCGGGCGGTGCGAGGCGGGGCGCGGGGGCGTGGAGCCGAAAGGGCTGACGTGGAGCGGGGGTGGATATCCCGTGAGCTTACGTTCAGGGCCGCAGGGATGCGCGGCTGCGAAGGAATGTGTCGCCGCGCGGGGCGGCGGGGGTTTCATGGGGGGATGAACGAACAGGAGACAATCGCGGGCGGGGAGGCGCGGGTGGAGAGCGTGACGGTGTTTACGAAGCGCGTGAAGACGGTGCTTGAGCGCGAGGTGCGGCCGGGATGGGTGCGTGGTGAGGTATCGAATTTGAGAATACAGGCCAGCGGGCATGTGTATTTTTCGTTGAAGGACGCGGGGGCCCAGCTGTCGGCGGTGCTGTTTCGTGGGGATGCGGCGCGTCAGGACGTGAAGCTGCGCGATGGCATGCAGGTCGT
>DFYA01000035.1:1530-2809 GCA_002382525.1 Opitutaceae bacterium UBA4094 | reverse complement strand
AGCGAGCCGGCGTTCGACAACGCATAGAGCCGGTAGGGAGTCGCCTCGCGCCGGCTGAGTGTGAGCCATCGTTGCAAAAGAGGTCCCGTCGCGGACAGCGCCAGATACGGCACTCCGAGCGTCGCGGCGAGCAGCCCGAAGATGCGCCACGTCGGCTCTTCCGCGCTGGCGACCGCCCAGCCGGCATCGGGCGCGATCGGCAGAAACGCCAGCGAGAGCAGGAGGAGCGCACCATGCACGATGGCCTGCGCGTGCGGTCGGCATCGCGTCGTGAGCAGGTGCGCATAAGCGTAACCACCCAGCAGCATGGTCTGAAAAAATAGCAGGCATACGGTCCACACGCCCGGTCCGCCACCGAACCACGGCAGCACATAGCGCGCGATCAGCGGCTGCACGACGAACAGCAGGAACGCGCTGCTAAAAATGCTCAGGCCGAAAAGCCACATACGCAGGACGTCACCGCCGACGCCCCGCGTGCGCGAGGCGAAATTTTTGCCACGCCAACGCGTCCCGCCCCGATGCCCGTATCTTCACGTCAAACCGACGCCCGCTGACGACGCCCCAAGACGAACCACAGCATCAGTCCTCCCGTCAGCACCGCGGTCGCCGCCGGCTCGGGCACGGGGGTCACGGTGAGATCGCCGGTTGACTGATCGAAAGTGAGCAGGCTGCCGCCGCTGGTCGCCGTCCAAAAGGCACCGTCATAGGTGAAATCGCCGCTGTATTTGCCGGTGGCCGTGACCGCCGCAAACGAACCCGCCGTGCCACCCGTGAGATTGAAAAGGTCAAACACCGTCTCCGACGTAAGCGTGCTGCTGAAATCGAGCGCGAGCGTGCCGCCATAGGTCGTGAGGCCCGTGACATTCACGCCATCGTAGTCGATGCCGCGCGTCGCGCCGTTGATAAAATCAAACTGCGTCGTCGAACCGCTGTTCAACGTCAGATTTTGGCCAAACGTCAGGACTCCGGCACCCGCTACACCGGCATTAAGGAACGCCGTGGAATTGAGAATCGTGTTGCGGTTAATCGTGCCAATGCCACCGAGCGTGCCGCCGTTGGCCGTGATCAGGTTGGCCACCGTCGAGGTCGTGCCGTTAAAAAGCACGGTGCCGCTGTCGAGGGTGATCGAACCCGTGCTTTGGTTCAAGGTGCCTCCGAACTCATGGGTTCCTGCCCCGCTCAAAGTGATGGTTCCGGTCAGCGTATAACTTCCCGTGGATACCATCGCCGCGCCGCTCGCCACCGTGTAGGTCACTGTGGATTGGTGGCTGCGCGTCAC
>DFYA01000035.1:0-1444 GCA_002382525.1 Opitutaceae bacterium UBA4094 | reverse complement strand
TGGAGCCGTGTTGGTGCTCCAATTGCTTCCAATGCCGTAAACCGACGTCTCGCCGATCCACGTGCTCTGCGCCGGAAGGATGGAGGGCGTCGCCAGAGCGATCAAAATGCTGACAGAAACGCTACCCGAGAGGCGAAGACGCTGCGCAAGCGCGCGAAAGTGTGGGAATGGCATGGAGCGGGGTGATGGTTTAAGAACGTAGGGCTAACCACTGAACGGCCGGCTCGATCAGGAGCAATTTCACAGCCCGGATATTTATCCTTAGCCACCAGCGAGTAACACTCAGCTTGGGTTATGCGTAAAACTCCAGAGAAATCCCCCGAGGTGCACCCATGAAGATTCCGCGCCCGCCGGTCCCGCGCCTCTTTTTGAGTTTTTTCAAATGTGATTAAACCGGCTACCACCTGAAAAAATCGCTCCTTCTTTGGAGCCCCCGGTCAATCAAAACATCCGGCACTTCCGGATGTTGGCCGTCGGCCCCCAGTGGCTTCATTTTGGTGCCGCAACGTGTTCGGGGCAGACCGCGTGCATGCACGCGCTCCGAAAACGCCGCCGGTGAGCTGGCCGCCTACGGGCTGGCAATTCAAACCCGGCGCCGCCCCGATCCCCCTCTACTTTAAGACTTGCTTAATTAAGTTTTCGCTTAAACGTTTTCGGCATGCAAAGCCTTGCCGCCATCTCCGACCCCACCCGGCGCCGTATTGTCGAACTTCTCGCCGTGCGTGATCGCACCGCCGGCGAACTGGTCGAAGCCTTCGACGTCAGCGCCCCCGCGATTTCCCAGCACCTCAACGTCCTTCGCGAGGCCGGCCTCGTCGTCTCCCGCGCCGAGGGCCAGTCGCGCATTCAGTCCATCAATCCCGCCGGTTTCGACCCGCTTGTCGCCTGGCTCGAAAAGACCCGCTCCGTCTGGTCCCGCCGCCTCGACGCCCTCGAACGCGAACTGCTCGCCGATGACGCGGCAAAGGCCGGGAAGTCCGCGAAGAAACCGATGCCCGCCTCCAAATCCAAAACCAACGCCCGCAAACCCGTCCGCTCCTCCACCCCTAAAAAAACTTAATCATCATGAACACCCCCTCCTCCTCCAACGAATCCCTCGCCCAATTCCCCACGCCCGCCGAAGTCCGCCTCGTGCGGCTGCTCCCCGGCCCGATCGAGCGTGTATGGGACTTCATCGCCGACCCCGAAAAACGCGCCCGCTGGTTCTGCGGCGGTCTGCTCGATCAAAAGCCCGGCGGCAAATTCGAGTTCGCCATGCGCCACAAAAACCTCGCGCCCGACGAAACGCCTCCGCCCGAATACGCCCACGTGCAGGACCCGGGAGTGACCTTCGAAGGTCGCGTCATCCAATGTGAACCGCCGCATCTGCTGGTGTTCACCTTTGGCGGAGACGACTCGGTCGTGACCTTCGACCTGAAGCCCGAGGGCGACAAAGTGCGCCTTC
>DFYA01000228.1:443-3859 GCA_002382525.1 Opitutaceae bacterium UBA4094 | reverse complement strand
CCAGGCGGAGACGATTAAGACGGCTTGCCAACGGGTCGGCGACGCCAGGCGCGCAAGGGCGCCTTGGGGGGAGTCGGTGAGGAAGGGCTTGAGCCCGGACGGAGAAGCGCCGGCGGATTTGAAGGCGTAGTCGAGGTGCCAGCGGACCGATGGGTTTTGCGGTTGTTGCACGAAGGCGGCCAGGGCGTGGCCGGCGGCTTCTCCGGGGCGATTCTGCTGGATGAGCGCGAGCGCCAGATTGTGGTGCGCAGTCCAGTCGGTGGGGGCCGTTTTGAGGGCTTCGGCCCAGGCGGTTTCGGCGGCGGGCCAGTCGCCGGCGGCGTAGGCGGCACGGGGGTCTGCGGCGGGCGTCGCGGCTGCTGCGTCGGCAGCGGGCTCGGCGGCGAAGGTGGAGGGGGCAAGCGCGATGGATGCGGCGAGGAGGACGAGCGGGAGCAGGTTGCGGGGGAGGAAGAGTTGGAAAGCGGAGAACGACGGGGCGCGCCGGGTGGCGAGGGCGGCGGTGGCGCGTTGTATCCAGTCGGCGGGGAGCGGGGCGTCGCCGTAGAGGGTGCGGTCGGCGTCGGACCAGAGGGCGGACCATGTGGCGGGAGCGGAGGAATCGGGTCGCTCACGCTCCCCGCTACCGGACGGGACGAAACTGGCCGGGGTGGGGACGGCTTGGGGGAGGCGCCAGAGGATCGCGGTGTCGCGTTGCCAGGCTTGAAGGTGAGCGGAGACCTGAGACTTGAGGGCTGAAACCTGAAGGGCTGAGTCCTTGGTTTCAGGTTTCAGGTCTCCCGTTTCAGGTTTTTCAGCGCTGGCGAGTTGGCGGAGTGTATTTGAGAGTCGAATACGGGCTTCGCGTTGGGGGCGGGTCGGGTCGGTGGCGCGGGCTCGGCGGTAGGCGAGGGCCAGCCAGACGAAGAGCGGCAGGAGGACCGACGCGGCGAGGGCGGTGAGGAGCGCGGAGCGGGACAGCGGCCCGCGGACGGTGCCGGCGGACGGAAGCGGGTCGCGAGGGATGGCGCCGGGGGCGGCGTTGTCGGAATGGACGATGCCGGCTGAAGACGGATCGGCGGCGGGGTCGGAGGAGGTGGGGCCGCCTTGCGCGGTGGACGACACGGAGGTCGTCCCTCCCGTGACTTGGACGGTGACGGGCGCGGTGGTGAGCGTTTCGTAGGCGCCGGTCGTGGGATTGAAGAAGGTGTAGGAAACCGGGCCGAGCGTGTAGCGGCCGGGTTTGGTGGGGATGAGCACGACATCTTCGGTGATGCTGGCATCGAAGAGAGCGCCTTCTTTGTTCACGCGTTTGGCTTCGGGGGTGATCGGCGTGAAGTCTTTGGAAACAGAGCGCGAGGGGAGGCCGGGGATGTCGGGCCAGTTGCCGGTGCCGTCGAGGGTGAGGGTCCACGTAATCGGCTCGCCGACGGCGGCGGTGGCGGGGACGATTTTGGAGTCGAGCGTGAACCGGCCGACGGCGCCGTTGAAGGTGGCGGGCGCGGGCGTTGGAAGGGGTTTGACGGTGAGTTCGACGGCGGGGGCGGTGATCGTGAAACGCATGCCGGTGGGGCGGCCAAACATGTCCTGACTGGTGGCGATGATGACATTTTGCTTGGCGGACGCGAGGCGGTGCGTGCCGACGGTGCGGGAGAAGGCGCGCGTAGACAGCGTGGTGACGGCCACGGGTTGTCCGCTTTGGACGATCTGCGTTTGCTGGGGGCGGCTCCACGATTCGGTGACGAGCGGATCGGAGTCCCATTCGAGGTTGTTCGCGGCGTCGAAGGGGCGGCCTCCACGGATATTGAGATTGTAGTGTAAATCGAATACCTGGCCTTGCCAACACGAGGCGGACGGGAGGCTGAAGTTGGCGGTGGCGACGTCGCGCAAAGCGGGGCCGGATTGTCCGATGGTGGCTTCGCCGACCTCGAAGGTGGCGGCGGCGACGCGTTGGCGGCCTTTGTCGGTGTCGATGTTGAAGGCGGGGATGGTGATCGTGGTGCGGTCGGTGGGCTGCACTTCGTAGATGAGGGCTAGGGTGCGTGTGCGCGAGGCGTTGCCGTTGATGAGGCTGAAGGAATTGCTCTCCGAGCGCCTCGGCGTGCCGAAGGTGAGTCCGTTGACGGCCGGGATGGAGACCGTGCCGGTGGGGTCGCATTGCTCAAAAATGAGGCTGAGCTCGCTGACTTGGTTGAGCGCGAGCGTGCCGGAGTTGGGTTGCCAGCGGACGGATTGGGCGTGAGTGGAACTGACCGCGAAGAGGAGTGCGGTGAGGAGGAAGAGGAAAGAGGCGATGGTTTTGGTCACGGAAGGGACGGAGGGAGGAGACCACGAAATACACGAACCACAGGAGAGCCGGAGCGGAGGGGACGGAAGGTCGGAGGCGTTGCCCACGGAATACACGGAAGACACGGAAGTCGGAATGGTTGGAAGAGGGAGAGGTGATAGGCGATTCACCAGTTTTTGCCGGTGGGGGCGGGTTGGTCGGAAGGGCCTTGGAGGAGTTGAAAGAGCTGGGCGGGCGAATCGCCTTGTTTCACTTGATCGAGTTTTTGGAGCGGAATTGTGAGCGACGGGTCGAGGCGCGCGGGATCGGTGGAGGCGTTGGTCGAGGCACCTCCGACTTGTTGCATGTCGGAGGGCGGGGACTGATGCTGTTCGTCGCTCTGAGCTTGACCGGCGGGCGGGGGCGGCGGTGGGGTTTCATCGGACATCTCGCCGAATGCGGACTGGCCGGGGGAGTCGGACTTTTTTTGGGAGTTGGGTTTTGACGAATCTTGATCGGACGGTTTTTCGCCATCGGCGGATTGTTGTTCGTCTGTGGATTTGGATTCGCCGGATTCGTTTTTCTTCTGCTCGTCCTTGGGCTTGCCGGAGCCGTCTTGTTGTTGGGAATCTTCCGATCCGTCCTCTCCGTTTTTGTCGTCGGACGAGTCCTTTTTGTTTTGGTCCGGTTTTTTTTCGTCGTCGGATTTTTGTTGGTCCGGAGGAGGCGGGTTGTCCTTGGGTAGGAGCGCTTCTAATTGACCGCGCAGGGCGGACCAATCGGCGGCTTGGGGGTCGAGAGCTTCGCCGGCGGTGGTGGCGGCGAGCGCGTCACGGATGACGCTTTCAGGGGCGGGTTGTTCGGTGTCTTTGGCGCGTTCGCCGTAGGTCGCGGTGGCGCGGGCGAGTTCGGCGTAGTCGGCGGCCGAAGGCGTTTCGCGGAGGGCGAGGCGTCCGACGATCTCGGTAACGGGCGCGGAGAGGGCGGCGTCGCCTTCGGCGGCGAAGGAACGGGGACCAGGGAACCCTGCGCAAAGAAGGAGGAAGAGGACGACGACGACGGATTTGGCGGGAGTGGCGAGTTGCACGGGGCGGGGTTTGGGACGGACGGGGAATTCTCGCCAGAAGCTGAGGAGGGCGAGGGCGAAGGCGGCGGCGAGGGGCCATTGGAA
>DFYA01000228.1:0-318 GCA_002382525.1 Opitutaceae bacterium UBA4094 | reverse complement strand
GGTGCCGATGCCGAGACCGAGGACGCGGATGCCCTTGGTTTGGAGTTCGTCGAGGTGTTTGCGCCACGTGTCGGTTTGGGCTTCGCCGTCGCTGAGAACGATCAGGAAACGGTCGGCGGAGCCGGACGCGCCGAAAGCAGTGAGGGTGGTTTCGAGGAGGGCGTCGTAGTTGGTGCCGCCTTCGGGCAGGTAGCCGGGTTCGAGGAGCGGGAGGAATTCGCGGAGGATCTCGTAGTCGGCACTGAGGGGGCTCTGCAGGAACGCGGTGCCGGAAAAAACGATGAGGCCGACGCGTTCGCCTTTGAGGCGTTCGAGGAG
>DFYA01000296.1 GCA_002382525.1 Opitutaceae bacterium UBA4094 | reverse complement strand
TCGTCGAGCGAATGCACATCCACGCCGCGCTCGTAGCGATAGGACGAGTCGGAGGAGAGGCCGAGGCGCTTGACGGTGGCGCGCACGGATTGGCGTTTGAAGTAAGCGACCTCAAGCACGAGGTCGGTCGTCTCGGTTGAGACGCCGGAATCGGACGAACCCATGACGCCAGCGATGACGACGGGCTTCTGCGCGTCGGCGATGACCAGAGTGGAGGCGGCGAGCGAGCGCTCCTTGTTATCGAGGGTGATGATCTTTTCACCCTCGGCGGCATGGCGAACGACGATCTCGGCGCCGGAGAGCTTTTGGGCGTCGAAGGCGTGCACGGGCTGGCCGTATTCGAGCATCACGTAATTGCCGATATCGACGATGTTGTTGATCGGGCGAAGGCCGACGGCAGCGAGGCGCGCCTGCATCCAGTCGGGCGACGGACCGATTTTCACGCCGGTGACGACGGTCGCGGTGTAGAGCGGGCAATCGGTGGACGCCTCGACGCGAACGGACTTGAGCAAGTCGGTGCGCGGCGACGCGGAGATCGCGGCGGGCGTGAAGTTAACTTCTGGATACGTGAGCGGTTTTTTGAACCAGGCGGCGAGCTCGCGGGCGACGCCGAGATGAGAGAGCGCGTCGGGGCGGTTGGGCGTGATCTCGATGTCGAACACCGTGTCGCCGGCGGGCAGCACGGCGTTGATCGGCGTGCCGACGGCCGGTTCGCCGGTGAGGAGCAACAGGCCTTGGGCGTCTTCGGCGAGAGTGAGTTCCTTGGCAGAACACATCATGCCGGACGATGGTTGTCCGCGGACCTTGGCCTCTTTGATGACGAAGTTTCCGGGGAGGACGGCGCCGGGGAGCGCGACGGGCACGCGGTTGCCCACGTCGCAGTTGGGCGCGCCGCAGACGATGGTGCGCACGCCGCCGTTGGGCTCGCCCACGTCCACGGTGCACACGGAGAGCTTGTCGGCGTTGGGGTGCTTGTCGCGCGTGAGGATGTTGCCCACGACAACGTTGTTGAACGTGGGCGCGCCGGTGCGGATGACCTGCTCGACCTCGAAACCGAGGAAGGTGATCGCGCGAGAAATGTCGTCGGCGGAGACGCCGGAGAGATCGACGTAGTCTTGGAGCCAGGAGAGAGAAACTTTCATCGGAGGGAGGAAAAAGTAGCGAGTAGTGAGTAGCGGGTAGCGAGTAGGTCGGAAGCGGAGAAGCAGAGAATCGGAGGTTCGATATGCTCGCTACTCACTACCCGCTACTCGCTACTTCACGTCAGTTTGCCTAAGCAAACTGACGCAGAAAGCGGGCGTCGTTTTGGTAGAAGTAGCGGATGTCATCGATGCCGTAGAGCAGCATCGCGAGGCGTTCGAGGCCCATACCGAAGGCGTAGCCGCTCCACACTTCCGGATCGTAGCCGACGTCTTTGAACACGACGGGATCCACCATCCCGCAGCCGCCGATTTCGATCCACGGCTTGTTGACCTTGGGCAGGTGCGACGCGGAGAGGTCCACTTCGAAGCTGGGCTCGGTGTAACCAAAATAGTGCGGACGGAAACGGGTCTTGGTGTCTTTGCCGAGAAGGGAGGCGAAGATGTAATCGAGCAGCGCCTTCAGGTCGCGCACGGTCACGTTCTTGTCCACATAGAGGCACTCGAGCTGGTGGAAGTTGGCAGAGTGCGTGGCGTCGGTCGTGTCACGGCGATACACGCGACCGGGCGAAACGATGCGGATGGGCGGCTCGCCCTTCAGCATCGTGCGGATCTGCACCGACGAGGTGTGCGTGCGGAGCAGGTATTTCTCGTGTGGTGACTTCTTGGATACGTTGCCGAAGCGGGCGGACTCGGGCAGGTAGAACGTGTCTTGCGCGTCGCGGGCCGGATGGTCGGACGGCGTGTTGAGCGCGTCGAAGCAGTAATACTCGGTCTCGACCTCGGGACCTTCGACGACGGTGAAGCCGACTTTGCGCAAGATGCGCGTCATCTCCTCGCGGACGAGGGTGAGCGGGTGATGCGTGCCGGGCGCGCGGTCGGGCGACGGCAGCGAGGGATCGACGGCCGGGCCGAGCTGGGCGGCGAGCGCGGCGGCCTCGATGCGGGCGAGCGCGGCGTCGAGGTGGGCTTGGAGGGCGGTCTTGGCTTCGTTGACCAGTTTGCCGACGACGGGCTTTTGTTCCTTGGGCACGGAGCCCATTTGTTTCATGAGCGCGGTGAGTTCGCCGTTGGGGCCGACGAAGCGGGCCTTGGCGGCTTCGAAGTCGGGACGCGTGACGACGGCGGGGAATTCGGCGGCGGCTTTGGCGAGGAGGGCGGAGAGCTGGTCTTGCATGGAAGGCGAGTAACGAGCGGGTCGAGGAGGTCTGCCGTCGTTCTCCTTTTCTTTCTCGTTCTCGAAACCGCTGAACGGAGGGAGAAAAAGAACGAGAAAGAGAACGAAGAACGATTAGCAAAAAAAAGAGGACGGCATCCCGCGACTGCGGGACCCGTCCTCCAGAGACTGACAGGAGGCGGGCCGGTAAGGCCCGCGTTCTTAAGAGTTAGGCCTTCGCGAGGGAGGCGGCCTTGGTCTTCAACGCGTCCTTAACTTGGTTAACGACGGCGGCGAAGGCGGCTTCGTCACGGATCGCGAGATCGGAGAGGACCTTGCGGTCCATCTGGATGTTCGCGGCGTGGAGGCCTTCGATAAAGCGGCTGTAGGAGATGTCTTGGGCGCGGCAAGCGGCGTTCAGACGGATGATCCAGAGGCTGCGACGGTCGGCCTTCTTCTTTTTGCGCGCGGCGTAGGCATACTGCCAGGCGTGCTGGACAGCGTCTTTGGCGTAGCGGAAGAGCTTCGACTTGTTGCCGAAATAGCCGCGGGCGTATTTCAGCGTTTTCTTGTGCCGCTTACGGGAAGCGGGCGAGTTGGTTGCACGAGGCATGTTTTATTATATGTGTTTTTGGGCCGTCAGGTCGTCTCGTTAGGAATCACCTGACTGGCGGTTATGGTTGATGCCCTGGCGTTAGAGGCCGAACGGCAAGCAGCGCTTGAGCGGCTTGGCGTGGCCTTCGGCAACGAGCTTATCCTTCGAGGCACGACGCTTTTGCTTCGTGCTCTTCGCGGACAGCAAGTGACGGAAACCGGGCGTGCGGCGAATAAGCTTACCAGTTGCGGTGAGCTTGAAGCGCTTGGCGACGGACTTTTTGGTCTTTTGCATGGAGGGAGCGGAAGAAAACAGGGAGTGCTGCTCCGCTTGGCAAGGGGAAAGTTCGCCCATCGCAACACTCTTGGCGGCCCGATCAATTATCCTCGCGAATCAAGAACGACGCGCATTGGAACGCCAGCGGCACGTTCGCGACGGATCTGCGGAAAACCTAAAAAGACCGTTGACAAAGTGCGCCGTGTTTTGAGTTTCTCACCCCTCGTTT
>DFYA01000289.1:507-3838 GCA_002382525.1 Opitutaceae bacterium UBA4094 | reverse complement strand
AACATGTAGCCGTTGCCGCCGCCGCCCCCGTATTGCGGGTGGCTGAACGAACAGTCGGCGACGGTTACGCGAGAGGCCTGATTGAGCTGGATGCCGTTGCTCAGGAAGCTGGCACCGGTGTTGCCATCGGGCCGATAGGAGGCGACGTGGCGCGCCCAGCAATCGCGCACTCGCTCGAACGAAATTAGGTAGGAGCCGCTCACGTCGTGCGCGGCGGTGCCGGGGACGCTGTAGTCTTCCTGGCCCCACGTCTTGCCGGTGTGTTCACGGTTGCCGATCGAGAAGTGTTCAATGCCGACCTCGCGGAGGGGCGGCGTGGCCACGCGGTGCACACGGGCTTGGTCGCGGACTTTCAGATAATGGCGGATCGGCACGTCGATCATGAGGACGTTCTTCGCGGCGTCCACTGACATGACCTGGCGAAAATAGGAAGGGCTGCGCAATTTTTCGCCTGCGCCCAGCCAGCGCGGTTCGCCCTGCTCCTTCACCCACGCGTCGGTGGTGTCGTGGCGCAGGACCACGAAGTCGCCGACGGCAAAGGCGGATGCATCGGTGACGGGAATGCGGGTGGTGGGTTTGAGGAGATCGGTGCGCAGCGGTGCGTGGGTTTTGGTTTGCGCGAAAAACGCGCCACCGCCCGATGGCGGGGCGACCCGCACGACTGCGGAGCCCCGCATCACGGTGGTCGTGTTAACGAGGAAGGTGCGATCGATGCCGGCGCCGCGCAGAACGACGTTGGGCTTTGAAAGGAGCAGGGCTTCTTTGCGCCCTTCGGGAACGGAGAGCCGGTAGGTGCCGGCGGGAAGGAGGACGACGCCGCCGCCCTGTCCGGCGCGATCAAGGGCGGTCTGGATGGCGCGGGTGGAGTCGCGTTTGCCCGAGGGATCGGCGCCGAACGCGGCATCGGTTACGGTGTAAACCGGCGCTTTCACCTCCGGGAGGGGTTTCTCGCCGGCGGCGTAGCCGGCGTAGGAGAAGTCTTGGAGGAAGCGATCGGACTCGAAACTGAAGGAGGACGGCGACCGTGCGCTGGCTGCGGTCGGGTAGAGTTCAGAGCGCCAAGCACCGCTCGGAGACGACGCGGGGGCCGGTTTCGGGGTGGACGCGGGTTCGCTCTTTTGGGTGGGAAACGGGAGCGAGGAGGGGAACGTGCCCGTGCAGCCGGCGAGGATCAGCAGCGACAGGCACGTGGTGCTCGCGAAAACGCGGCGGAGGGAAAGGAGGCGCATGGTCGGGACGATAACGAGAACCGTCAACGGCGCCACGGGCCGCGCAGTTTTAAACGACTCAGGCGCGTTTTTTCGCGTAGGCCATGGCCTCGGCGATCTGGTCGAGTTGGGCGTCGGTGTGGCCGGCGGAGATGGCCGTGCGGATGAGATCTTTGCCGGGAGGAACGGCCGGGGCGATGGACATCACGGTGAAGACACCCTTTTCGAGGAGGGCCTGCCAGAAGGCGTAGGCGCGGGCCTTGTCGCCGATGACGACGGGCACAGCGGGAGTTTCGCTGCCCCACGTGTCGAGCCCGAGGGACTGCAGCATCGCGGTGTAGCGACGGGTGTTTGTCCAGAGGCGCTCGAGGTGCTCGGGTTCGGTCTGGAGGATATCGAGGGCGGCGGAAGCGACGGCGGCTTGGGAAGCGCTGAGCGAGGCGCTGAAGATCGTGTGTTTGCCGTGGGTGCGGAGGTATTCGATGTAGTCGCGATCACCGGCGACAAAACCGCCGGTGCTGGCGAGGGCCTTGGACATGCTGCCGCAGATAATATCGACCTTGTCGGTGAGGCCGAAGTGGTCGGCGGTGCCGCGACCCTGGCGACCGAGGACGCCGAAGCCGTGGGCGTCGTCGAGAACGTTGAAGCACTGGTGTTCGCCGGAAGCGGCGAGCAAGCCGGGGAGGTCGGCGATGTGGCCCTCCATCGAGTAAACCCCCTCGACGACCATCATCTTCGCGGCGTTGGCAGGAAGACTGGTGGCGACGGCGCGGAGATCGGCGGCGTTGTTGTGGGAAAACCGTTCGACCTCGGCCGAGGAAAGGCGGATGCCGTCCCAGAGGCAGGAGTGGATGTTTTTGTCGGCGAGGATGAAGTCGCCTTTTTGCGCAAAAGCGGCGACGCCGGAGAGGCAGGACAGGTAGCCGGCGGCGTGGATGTGGCAGGCCTCCTTGCCGAGGAAGGCGGCGAGCTTTTCCTCCAGTTCGATGTGGTAGGCGCGGGATCCGTTGGAGACACGGGCGCCGGTGGGGCTGGAGCCCCATTTACGGAGGGCGGCCTGGCCGGCCTCGAGGACCTTGGGGTGGAAGGAGAGGCCGAGGTAATCGTTGCTCGCGAGCATGATCATGTCGCGATCCTTGAGCCGAACGGTGGTGCCCTGTTGCGCCTGCATGGCGTGGTAGTAGGGCGCGTAGCGCAGGCGAAGCTTGGTGGCGGGGTCGGATTTGCAGCGGTCTGCGATCGTGGAGGAGCCGCGGGAGAAAAAAGGTAGGGCCATCAGCGAGTGAGGAAAGGTTCTTTGTGAGGCGCGTGAACGTTCGGCACAAGACGCTTTCAGGCGTCTGGCAGGCAGGAGGGGGCGGTCACTTCGAGGCTGGGCTGCGGCGATAGGGGTTGTGGGGGGACGGCAGGCCGAGGGTTTGATCCAGATTGGCAAGCAGGGTAAGGATTGCCTCCTGGCGAGCCATTCCGCGTTTGCCGAGGATACCACGGGCCTTGACCTCGAGATGAGGAACGCCGGAAAAGAGGCGGGCAACCCAGCCGGCGGTGCCGAACTGGCCGGCCTCGGGCGAAAGGGGGCGACGCGGTTGATCCCATGATTCTTCGGTCCATTTGTCCCAAGGGCCGGGGATGCCGAGGCGCCAGAATAGCTCGACCTTGGGACGGCGACCGTAGGGGAAGGCGGGATTAAATGACTCCGCGGCGTCGCGACGGAAAAGGATCTGGGGCTCCTCGTTGGCGGGCGGGGAAAACGTCGGGTCGGCGAGGCGGGCGTTGTCGAAGAGGCGCGCCATCGGCACGATGAAATAACTGAGCCAAGGGCGGGTGGTGACGGCGGCGGTGAGTTGGCTCCACGCGGTGGCGGTGAAGAAGCAATTGCCGTCGAACGGGAGCACCCATTTGGCGCGGCCGCGACCGTCGGCGAGCGCGGCGTTGCGGGCCCCGTTGTTGTGCATCACGTAGAGATTCTTCAGTCGGTGCACCGCGCCGAGGACGCGGTTGCGATACTTGATACTGCAGCGGCTAAACAGGGCGAAGCGGAGCGAATCGAGGTAGGTCGGCGAGGAGAGTGCGGCGACGTCGAGCGGGATCTTCGCATAATCGGCCGCAACGATCGGCAGGTG
>DFYA01000289.1:0-344 GCA_002382525.1 Opitutaceae bacterium UBA4094 | reverse complement strand
TTGGGCGGGCACGGTGGGGGTTAGGAGTTCGAGGTGAGCTGCCACGCGGGAGGAATGCCGTCGTGGGGGTGGAAACAAACGGGCGCCGGGGAGGCGTGCTGCAGGTGCCGGGTTCCATAGTGGAGATCGGCGGCGGTGGCCAACGGCGTCAGGCGAGCCCAGTCGAATGGTGAAATTTGCTGGAACGGCCAGTCCTTGGATGGGTTGAAGGCGAGCAGCCATTCGAGGGCCTGTCGGAGGCTGCGGCCGTCGGGTGATTCGACTTCCCAGAGATCAAAGCCGCAACGCTGCGCGAGGCGGGCGAAGTTGACCCATCCTTGGAGATTAAAGGCGCAATAATGCGC
>DFYA01000080.1:2224-3979 GCA_002382525.1 Opitutaceae bacterium UBA4094 | reverse complement strand
TGCACTTTTTATTGAACCTCGCGCCCGTCGGCATGGTGGCGTTGGACGACACCGGACGCGTGCTTGCGGCCAACGATACCGCGCGCCGATGGCTGGAGGCAGACACGCTCGAAGCGCTGGCGGCACGACTCGATCCGACGATCCTGCGCTCCGACTGGCGGGTGATGCCGTCGTTTCATTTTCAAATCGGCGGGCGACTGATTTATGCCGAGTCGCGTTCGCACGGCCTCGCGAAAGAAGGCGGGCAGGCCTTCGGGTTGGTGTTCGCCGATCTCGGCCCGGAGCAGGCGCGGTTGGTGGACGGCGTGCAACGCGAACTCTACCGCTGCCGTTGGCAGGAAAAACCGCTGGCGTTTGCGATGGTCGAATCGGCGCAGCTCGACGGAGGGGTGTTGCAAACGCTGCCCGCGTTGCGCGAAGCGTTACGAGCCGGCGAGTCGGCGGGGCCGCACGACGCGTATCACTTGGGCCTGCTCTTGCCGGAGCAAACGCCGTCGGTCGCGCTGGCTCGCGTGCGGGAGTTGAAGACGCACTGGCCGGACGGCGCGGTGCGGATCGGCCTCGCGCAGGCGGAGGAAGGCATGGACGCGGCGGCGTTGATCGCGAAAGCTCGCGCGGCGCTGCGGCCAAGGGAGGATGCGTTGCGCCGCACGCTGCTGCTGCACGACGATTATCCGGCGGTGAACGACATGCTCGAAATGGTGCTCGGGCGGCGGTTTCACATCGTGAAAAGCACGCGCATCGCCGACACGCAGGAACTGCTGCGCACGCGCCCCTTTGACGGAATTTTCACCGAGGTGGAGCTGCGCAACGGCGCGAGCGGAGTGGAGCTGGCTCGCTTTGCGAAGCAGCTCCAGCCGGCGATTCGGCCGTATTTCACGACGGTCACGCATACCGAGCATCTCCCTGGATTGGACGCCGAGTTGTCCGACCACGTGGTGCTGCGGAAGCCGTTCGACATCGAACGCCTCGACGAAGCGGTGCGGGCGACGCTGGCGTAGACGTATCGAAGAAGCGAATACCTCGCGTGCGGAAGCCGCCGGCAGGCGATGGATCGGTGCGGCGGCGGCGTGCGAGGCGTTGTCCGGCTTACGGATACACGACCGGCAGGGCGCGGCCTTGTTTCGCGCTCTGCATCGCGAGGTCCAGGATGTGAATCGGGCGGCGCGCCCATTCGCCGGAGATGACGAGCGGCTCGCCGGTCGTGAGGTGCGCGGCGATGTTTTGGTAAAAACGATGGCCTTCGTCCTGCGGGTTTTTGGCCTTGGTGGTCTGGCGTCCGCCTTCGGGCAACACCAGGGTGGTTTCGTATTCCGCCCAGTCGATGAGGTGGGTGCCCTTGGTGCCGACGATTTCCATAAAACCGCGCTTCATCGTGGCGTCGAGGGTTGTAATGGTGAGGTTGATACGCTGGCCGGTTTTGAAGCGCACGACGAGCTGCGCCTCGTCCTCGTTGGCGTCGTTCGGATAAGGGGCGTCGGGTTGCGCGGCCCAATGTCCTTCGGCCGCGTAACCGGCGACCTCGGTGGCGGGTGCGGTGATGATTTGCAGCGCGTATTCCAAGAGGTGCACGCCCCAGTCGTAAAGCACGCCGCCGGAGACGCTGCGACTGGAGCGCCACCACGTGCGGGGCTTGGAATGGCCGCCCATTCGCAGGTCGATGCGCACGATCTCGCCCAGCGTGCCGGAGCGCACGACCTCGTTGGCCTTGAGAATCCAGCCGTCCCAGTGGCGGTTGTGATACGTGCTCACGAC
>DFYA01000080.1:0-2137 GCA_002382525.1 Opitutaceae bacterium UBA4094 | reverse complement strand
TCGATGCCGGGGAAATCGGTGGTGGCGACAGCGAGGCGGGCGGGGTCGATTTCGGTGACGGCGACGGGCGTCATGCCGGCGTCCTTCATCTGCTGAAGGTGCTGCCGTCCCATGTTAAACGCGCCGCCGTAGCCGACGACGCCGACTTTGATTTCGGACGGGGAGGGGTAGGATTTCATGCGGGGATAAGGAGTAGCGTGTGCGGATTCCCCGAGCAAACGTTCGGGCCACACGGGATCAATCAGAGAGAGCGCGCGGCCCAGCGGACGCCTTGAAGGGTGAGCGCACGGGCGGCGGGGAAGTGGGTGAATTCCGACGGCTCGTGGCCGAGCGAATGGTAGAAGACGCGGCCTTCGCCCCACTGTTTGGTCCACGCGATCGGCATGGTGACGGTGCTGCCTTCGTGCGTATACGCGCTGTCGGCGAGCACGTGCACGCCGGGCTCTACGAGCATGTAGTATTGCTCGGATTTGTAGGCGAACGAGGCGGGCAGGCCTTGGGTGATCGGGTGGGCGGTGTCGCGGATGTTGACCGTGTAGTCGCCGACGTGCGGGTGTCCGACAAAATGCCCGCCGACCATCCATTCGTAATCGGTGTTGCCGCGGAACGCGTCGCCCATGCCGCCGTGAATGCCGGCGAGGCCGACGCCGGACCGGACGGCTTCGAGGAGACCTTTGGTCTGTTCGGCCTTCAGCGTGCCCATCGTCCAGCAAGGGAAGATGACGTCGTAGGTTTTGAGTTTTTCCACCTCGGCGAGGAGATCGAGCGAGCCCTCGATTTGAGTCTCGAAGCCGATGGCTTGGAGGTCGCGGGCGAACAGTTGGACGATCTCATGCGGGGCGTGTCCGGACCAACCGCCGGCGAAAAAAAGGACGCGTTTCGTTTTCATGGAGAAGATGAAGGGAGGGGAGGGTTAACGGTGGAGACGGCGAATATATCCGCCTCGCGTTCTGTTTTAAATGGATAGCCTGTTCAACGACATGGATTTTTTGGTCAAACACTGAGTGGCTACGCGAGGTCGTTTCCCTCGCAATTGCCGGTCACCACGGTGAACCACATCGACAAAAAAACGAACTGGATGAAGGCGCGGTTTGAGGTATGCGCGTTTTCACTGATTCTGCGCGGTCGAGGCAACTTTAGTCGGCGGGGGCGGGGTAGACAGATGGAATCGCTGACCGGGTGGACGGGGTGTGTGAACGGCTGGTTTCGGAGACGTGATTGACATGCAACTCCGCGTTGGCGGAGCAAACCGCGGTGCAGGCGGTGTTGCGGACGTTGCAACAACGTTTCGGGCGAGACGTGGATTTCGAGGCGTTGGCGAAGCGGCTCGGATTCGGCCTTCTGGCGGCGCTGGCAGGAAGCGGTGGGCAAGCCGCTGGGGCGTTATCTGCAAGAGCTGCGTATGCGTGAAGCGTGCCGGTTGTTGGTGGAGACCAAGCGCCCGATCCATGAAGTGGCGCGCGCGGTGGGTTTTGAGGACGAGCTGTGTTTTTCGCGGCGGTTCCGGCAGGAAATGCGCTTCGCACCTCGCGAGTATCAAGGTGTATCAAATCGTCCGCGAGCGACGGTGCGAACGGCCATACGGGTGATGGCCGNNTTGAGGAACGCATCGGGCACCAGGGCTTTTTTACCGGCGGACGGGGACGCCTTTTGCGGCGAGGTAGTCTTTGACTTGCGGGATCGTCAGCGTGCCGAAGTGGAAGAGGCTCGCGGCGAGCACGGCACTGGCGCGGCCGTGGTCGAGGGCGTCGGCAAAATGCGAGAGTTCTCCGGCGCCACCGCTGGCGATCACGGGAACCGTCACCGCATCGCTTACGGCACGCGTAAGGGGACAATCGTAGCCGGTCTTCATGCCGTCGCAGTCCATGCTCGTGAGCAGGATCTCTCCGGCCCCGAGTTCCACGGCTTGTTTCGCCCACGCCACGGCGTTCAGCTCGGTGGGATTGCGTCCGCCATGCGTGAATACGCGCCAGCTTTGGCCATCGGGTTCGCGGCGTGCGTCGATTGCGACGACGATGCATTGCGCGCCAAAGCGGTTGGACGCGGCGGCGATGAGCTGCGGGTCTTTGATCGCGGAGGTGTTGAGCGACACTTTGTCCGCGCCGGCTTTTAACATGCGCTCGATGTCTTCGATCGA
>DFYA01000238.1 GCA_002382525.1 Opitutaceae bacterium UBA4094 | reverse complement strand
TGAGGACGGACACGTAACAATCTCTCGTAGCGCAGGAAAGGTAACTTTACCTTGCAGCTTTATGCTCGTCGCGGCGATGAACCCTTGCCCGTGCGGTTATTTGGGAGATTCCAAACACGAGTGCCGGTGTTCGCCCGCGCAGATTCAACGCTACCGAGCCAAAATCAGCGGTCCCTTGCTCGACCGCATCGACATCCATATCGAAGCCCCCGCGCTCTCGATTAACGAACTCCGCCAAGACGCGCCCGGCGAATCCTCCGCCGTGATCCAGTCCCGCGTCCAAGCCGCCCGCGAACGCCAACTTGCTCGTTTTGCGGGCACGCGCACCACGTCCAACGCTCGTATGACGCACGCGCAGATCCGCGCCACCTGCGTGATCGATTCCTCGCTCGGCGACCTGCTTCAGCAGGCCATGGAGCAACTCTCGCTCTCCGCGCGCGCCTACGACCGCATCCTCAAAGTCGCCCGCACCATCGCCGACCTCGCCGCCTCCGACCGTATCGAGGCGCCCCACCTACTCGAAGCCATCCAATACCGCAGCCTTGATCGTAATTTATTCTACTGAGGTCACGTCAGGTTCACCGGGTCCACGTCCAGAACTTGCGTGATGTCATCGGGCCAAGCGAAGGCCAATCGCAGCGCGTTCAGATCCGCGATCACGCGTGTCACGCCGTTGGTGAAATACCAGACCTGATACCGATACTCGTCTTTAATTTTTTCGATCGGTGACGGCGAAGGCCCGCGCAACTCCACACGCTCACCGAGTTCCTTCTCCACGTGCCGCGCCCACTGTTCCGTGAAGAACTTCAACTTCTCCTCGCTCGGTCCGCGAAACAGATGATGGATCAAGTGCCGATATGGCGGATAACGAAAATCCTTTCGCATCTTCAACTCGCTCGCCGCGAACCCCTCAAAGTCGGCGTGCCGAGAAAACTGGATCGCCTCGGCTTGCGGCGTGAACGTCTGCACCACGACTTCGCCCGCGCGATCTCCGCGCCCCGCCCGCCCCGCCACCTGCACGAGCAATTGAAACGTGCGCTCGTTCGCCCGGAAATCCGGGATGTGCATCGAAATATCCGCGTCAATCAAACCGACCAGCGTCACGTTGGGGAAATCCAATCCTTTCGCGATCATCTGTGTCCCGATCAGGATATCGATTTTGCCCGCCCGAAAGTCCGTGAGAATTTCCCGAAAACGATTCTTTTTCGACATCGTATCCGTATCCATTCGTTCGAGACGCGCCTTCGGCAACACGCGCCGGACCGCTTCCTCCACGCGTTGCGTTCCCATGCCTTTCCACCGAATCTCCGGCGCCCCGCACGACGGACACCGCGCAGGCGCGTTCGCCTCTTTTCCGCACAGGTGGCAACGCAGCCGTTCGTCGCTGCGGTGATAGGTCATCGTGATGCTGCAATGCGGACACTCCTCCACGTGCCCACACTTGGTGCACTGCATCGACGGCGAGTAACCGCGGCGGTTGAGGAAGAGAATCGTCTGCTCCTTCTTCTCAAATCGCGCGTGCATCGCATCGACGAGTTTGCGCGATAGCGACGTGAACCCGCGCTGGCGCACGACCTCGATGCGCATGTCCACCACGTCGATGAACGGCAGTTTGCGCGCATCCACGCGCTCCGGTAGGCGCAGCAACCGGTATTTGCCGGCGTGCGCGTTGGCGAAACTCTCCAGCGAGGGCGTGGCCGACCCGAGCAGGCAGAGCGCGTTGTTCAGCTTGGCCCGCATCACCGCGACGTCGCGCCCGTGATAACGCGGCGTCTCGTCCTGCTTGTAAGCGGGTTCATGCTCTTCATCGACCACGATAAGCTTCAGATCCTGCACCGGCGCAAAAATCGCCGAGCGCGCGCCCACCACGACTTTCGCCTCACCCGTCGCGAGCGACATCCATCCGTCGAGCCGTTCGCCTTCGCTCAGGTGACTGTGCCACACGACGCATTTGTGATCCGGCGCGATCGCCTCAAGGCGCCCGCGTAAACGCGCCACGGTTTGCGGCGTGAGCGCGACTTCCGGCACGAGGAAAATCACCCCGCCGCCCGCCTTCAATGCATCGTGAATTGCCCGCAGATACACCTCGGTTTTCCCCGAGCCGGTCACGCCGTGCAGTAGCGTCACCACGAATTTATTCTCCGCCAACGTCGCCGCAACCGCGTCCACCGACGCCTGCTGTCCCGGGTTGAGCGCGTGCGGTTGCGAAGCCACCACCTCGCCTGTTGACCATTCGTCCGAATACGCGATGCGCTCGACGCGACGCGTCTCCTCTTTGACATAACCTCGCTTCACCAGCGCGGACACCACTGCGGCGGTCGCGCCGAGTCGGCCGAGCACCAGCGACTTCTTCTGCGGTTTGAACTGTTGCGCGAGAAATTGATAAAGCTTCGCCTGAGCAGGCGCCCGCTTCACGAGTTCCGCCAACTCGTCCTCCGCCAAGATGCGCGACGCCGATAACAGTTTCTCCTGTTTGAGACTCGCGGCGTTGCGCACCGCAGCCGGCATCATCGCCTCGATGATCGCATCATGTTTGGCCGCGTAGTAACTCGACATCCACCGCGCCAGTGCCAGCAGGTCCGGCGGCAACGCCGGAAACGGATACACAACATCCGCGAGCGGCTTCATGCGACTGACCGGAAAATCCACCGGCGCGTCGATCTCGGCCACGATCCCGAGATACAGTCGGTTGACGATCGGGATACGCACCAGCGAGCCCACCGCAATCTGCTCGCGCAACGGCTCCGGCACTTTGTAGTGCAGGAGCTTGTCGAAACCCGTCAGGGGATGCACGCCGACCGTCATGACGCAGCTTGATGAACCCGCCGCCAAGCGCGTGCAAGCGCCGCGACCCCGAAATTCCCGGCGCAGACGAACCAGTTGACAGCCCCGGACGCCCCACCGAGATTTTTCCGGTGAGCAACGACGCGGCCCGCGAAAAGTTTAAAGTTTACCTCGCCAACAAAGGTCTGCGCATGACCAACCAGCGTCTTGCGATCTTCGAGGCGGCGTTCGCCCGCGAGGAGCATTTCACCGCCGAAGAATTGCTCGATCACGCCCGCGCCATCGACGACTCCGTCTCGCGCGCGACCGTGTATCGCACGCTGCCTATTATGACCGAAAGCGCCCTGCTGCGTGAGGTCGATATCGGCACCAACCTCAAATACTACCTGCCCAACACCAGCAACAACGCCCAGGTCGCCCAAGTGATCTGCGTCGATTGCAACAAGATCTTCGAGATCAGTGCGCCGTTCATGGAGTGGTATGGCAGCACGGTGTCCACCAAGCTCGGGCTCACCCCGGTTTCGCAGCGCCTCCAAGTGAGCGCGCATTGCGATGTGCTCAAGCAAACCGGCGTCTGCAAAAATCACGCGTAACCGCCCATGTCCCGCAAAGAAGATCCCGCGTTCGACATCGCTTTCTATGAGTCCGTGCTCAAGCGCGAGCCCGCCTACGAGGATGTGATCGAACTGCTCGGCGGCCTCTACACTAAGACCGGTCGCATCGCCGATGGGCTCAAGATGGACCGCAAGCTTGTCAAGCTGCAGCCCGAGAACGCCACCGCCCGCTATAACCTCGCGTGCAGCCTTGCTCTGTCCAAACGCAAAGCCGACGCCCTCCGCGCCCTCGCTGAAGCCATCGAGCTGGGCTACACCGACTACGAGTGGATGTCGCAGGACCCCGACCTCGAAAGCTTGAAAACCGCCGGTGAGTTCAAGGCCCTCCTCAAGAAGCTCAAGCCACACAGCTGAGCATCGCCTCCGACCAGCCCACCGTTTTTGAACCTGGGTCACTGGTCCGTGAATATTGGTCATTTCCATCCCCTTCCATGCCTGCCCTCGACTACGAACCTCTCGTCCTCGCACCGCGCTCCGCGCCGCCGAAGCTCACTCCCATCCAGGAGGAAATCCTCGCCCTCAAACGCGAGCGCAACGCCGTCATCCTCGCGCACAACTACCAGATCGAGGCGATCCAACAAGTGGCCGATTACGTCGGCGATTCGCTCGGCCTCTCTTATCAGGCGCAAGCCGCGCAGGCCGACGTGATCCTGTTCTGCGGCGTTCACTTCATGGCCGAGACCGCGAAGATCGTTAACCCCGCGCGCACGGTCCTGCTGCCCGACATCGAGGCCGGTTGCTCGCTATCCGACTCGTGTCCCGCCGAGCGCCTCGCCGCTTACAAGGCCGCCAACCCGGGCGTTTACGTCGTGGCCTACATCAACTGCTCCGCCGGAGTGAAGGCGCTCAGCGACGTCATCTGCACCAGCGGCAACGCGGTGAAGATCGTCAACCAGATCCCTGCCGACAAAGACATCCTCTTCGTTCCCGACCAGAACCTCGGCCAATGGGTCTCGCAACAAACCGGACGCCAAATGCGCCTGTGGCCCGGCAGCTGTTACGCCCACGTCATGTTCACGACGCAGGCCATTGAAAAAGTCCGAGCCAAGTTCCCCGGCGCTCCCGTGGTCGCCCACCCGGAATGCGTGCAAGCGGTGCGCGATCTCGCCGACGAAGTGTGCTCGACCGAACTCATGGTGAAGTTCGCCAAAGAATCCCCCGCCAACGAAATCATTGTCGTTACGGAGAGCGGCATGCTTCATCGCCTGCGCAAAGAAGTTCCGCACAAGACCTTTATCGCCGGCCCCACCGACAGCTGCGCCTGCAACGACTGCCGTTTCATGAAAATGAACACGATCGAGAAGGTCCGCGACGCGCTGAAAAACCTGTCGCCCGTGATCGACGTCCCCGAGACCACGCGAGCCGCCGCCCTGCTCCCAATCCAGCGCATGCTCGATTGGAGCAAACGGTAGCCGATGAAAGGGGAAGACTTCGATTGGATCTTCTTCGACTGCTTCAACACCCTCATCGACGACTTCGATGTCCACGGCGATGAGTCCGGACTGTGCTCACTCCCTGAGCTCGCGGTCGAACTCGGTTTTTTTCAATCAAACGCGGATTTCGTAGTCGCCTACGCCCGAGCACGAGAACTCCGGCAGGAGGGCAAAGAGATCCATCTCCCGGAGCGTCTCACCCACACGCTTGCCTCCGCAGCACATCGACCCGGTTCCGCCGCAATCAAGGAAGCCGTGTTACTCCTGCAAACGCGCTGGGAGGCCGATTACCACCGGCTTATCCGCCCGACCCCCGGAGTGACCGAGATGCTCGCGTATTGGTCGTCGCGGAAACCCGCCGGTGTTGTATCCAATTTCTTCCTACCGCAGCGCCCTGAACGTTACCTCGAACGTTTTGGTCTGCGCTCGCATTTCCGTTTCGTCGTGGACAGCGCGCACTTCGGATTTCGGAAACCCGACCACCGCATTTTCTACCATGCGCTCGCCCAGGCGGGGTTGTCGGCTGCGGACGCCCATCGGGTGCTCTACGTTGGTGATCGCAACGACCTCGACGTGCGCCCGGCGCGCCAGCTCGGCATGCGCGTCCTCCATTTCAACCGCCACCGCTCACGCCAATGCGTCGAGCCCACGCTGGACGGTGTCGCCGCTATTCACGATTGGGCGGACTTCCGATGAACCCATCCCGCTATCGCAGGCCAAACACGAGCTGCAGCATCGTCTCCAGGTCGCGGCCGGGCGCGTAGCCACCGCGTCGCGACACGGCGATCGACCGGCAACGAGAATTCCTCAAAGCATCCGCGTCCACCTCGATCAGGCGCACTTCGTTTTCTCGCATGCCGGTCACGTCCGCAGCCGGTAACGGCGTCCATGAAAACGGCAGACCCGTCGCGTTGACCTTCATGTCCCAGCCCGAGACGCCCTCCGCCGGCATCGGTGAGGTCAGCAGTTCCGGATAACGTTCGACGAAATCCGGCACCTGTGCGGTCGCGATGCGCACCCAAGCGACCGCCGGCATTTGCGCGAAATACTCCTCGAAGTTGTTCACCCGCCTCGCGCGGAATGCGCCGAAAAAATCAAGCGGATCGATCCCCATAATGTTCATCCCGTTGTAGAGACCTTGCTCGTTACGACTGCCGAATTTTTTCCAGTCATACCAAGATTGAAAGCGCCGCGTCATCATGACCCCGATCTCGTAGTGCAGATGCGCGCGCTCCTTGGGAATTGTATATCCGCCCGCCGAACGTCCCATCGTGCCGATCACCTGCCCCAGCGCCACGGCATCGCCCGCCTTCAGTCCAGGAGCCACCGCGCTCAAGTGGGCGTAGAGGGTTACGACCGCCGGGCGCAGATGCGTGTGCTCGATCACGACGTAGCGCCCGTAGCCGCTGTCCCCGGCGCGCACGTTCACATGTCGAACCACGCCGGCCATCGTCGCAAAGATCTCGTCGGTCGCCTCGCCGCGTCGGTCGCGCGAGATTGGCTTCAGGTCCAACCCTTCGTGGAACTGCGTGCCGCTGGAGCGCACGCAACCAAACAGCGCCGAAGTCAACTCGCCGGACACCGTCGGTTGCACGTAAGCCTCATACGGCTTGCCTTCGAGGTAGGCCGTATTCGGCGTAGGCCACACCAACTCGATGCGCGGCCCTGCGGCAAATCCTGCGGATGCCAGCAGCAGGAAAACACTCCAGATCGATAAACGCCGGCTCACTTATTTCTTCGCCTTCGCCATCTGCTTTTGAATGTCGATCGAGGTCTCGTTCATGTTCTTCGCGAGCTGGATCAGCAACTCATC
>DFYA01000326.1 GCA_002382525.1 Opitutaceae bacterium UBA4094 | reverse complement strand
AACCTCACCAACACCGGCGGCGCCGCCGGTCGCGACAACGTCGGCGCAGGCGGCTACGGCGCACCCGGCCACACGGGATACGGCACCGCCTTCGATGTGCTCGCCTCCGGTGACGGCACCTACCACTCGGCTAGTTCCGGATCGTCCCTCGGTGGCGGACTCCTCACCGCCGGCGCCGTCCCCCAGTCGAGCCTCCAAGGCTCCGACGGTGCGTTCACCTACGAGGCGTTCGTTGCCTTGAGCACCACGACCGGCGAGCAGACGATCCTCTCCCACGACGGCAGCAGCACCCGCGGCTTCCACTTCCATCTCAACGGAAACCAACTGCGGTTCTACACGGGCGCCACCACGCTCACCGCGCCCATCCCGACGTCCGGCACGCACGCGTTCGCCGCCAACCAGTGGTTCCACGTCGCCGTCACCTACAACGGACAAGAGGGCGTCTCCAACAACACCCGCTTCTACTGGACCGCACTCACCGCACCGGTCGCGGATGCCAACCTCGTCGGCACCGCCACGCTCGCCGCCGACCTTGCCTCCGGCGTCAGCAACGTGCTCGGCGTGGGCACCACCACGCGCAGCTTCTTCCGCTTCGAGTTGCGCGGACTGGTGGACGAGGTCCGCCTCACCAGCTCCGCCGTCGGCGCCGCTCAGTTCGCGTTCCTCTCGGGCGGCACGACTCCGCCTCCGGGACCGTCCGTCACCCTCACGACCAGCGACACGTGGGACCAAACCAGCTTCACGAGCGGCGCTCGGTGGAGCGACGGCCAAGTGCCTCACGCCGGCGCATCCTACGTCGTGGACGGGCTCGATGTGCGCACACCTGGCAATACCTCGAGCCACACCTTCGGCGGCGATTCGTTGCTGCTCATGGACGGCGGTGCACTCGTCATGCGCACCACCTCACCGGGGGTCATCACGATTGCCGACTTCCGTGCCGAAGGCGGCGCGATCTCCCTCGCCGTAAACGGAGCCGCCACGTTGGCCGGTGAGCTTACGCTCCAATCCGATGGCATCGAGGTGCGCACCAACACCACGACCCGCACGCTCACGATCCAATCGCGAATCACGGGCACCGGTGGCTTGGTCATCGCGACGTCGAACCTCAACAACCACGTCACGCTCACCCACACCGCCAACACCTACTCCGGTGGCACCACCATCACGAGTGGCCTGCTTCGCGCCCATGCCGACAATGCCCTCGGCACCGGCACGATCATCATCGCCAACGGCGCGGCCCTCCACCTCGCCCAAGGCTCGACGCACAACTACATCCATGACACCGCGACCGTGATCGTCGGCGCCAGCGCCACGCTCCACCTCGGCTTCACCGGCACCGACACCGTCAGCTCGCTCTCGCTCGACGGCGGCGCGACCTACGTGCCCAACGGTCAGTGGGGTGCCGTCGGCTCGGGCGCAGCCAACACGTCGGCCCGCCTCACCGGCACCGGAAGTCTTCAAGTCTCCGGCACCGCCAACTGACCGCCGGCCATAGCACCCGCAGGTCCTCCCCAGAGGCGCGCCACCCGCGCGCCTCTTTTTTGTCCGCCGCCACCCCGCCGACTCGTGCATCCGAAACTTTACAGGTAAAGAGGATCCCGGATCGCTATTTGCCCGCCATCGATTCGCTCTTGGCAAAGCTGGTTTTTGTTGTCCCGACGGTCCACCTCAACCCCCGCTGCCCTTCCTCATGAAATCCTCCCTCCAATCCTGCTACCGCGCGCTGCTTACAGCCGCGTTTATCTCCATCGGCCTCAGCTCCCTCCAGGCTCAAACCTCCTACTACCTGACAGCCAGCCAGACGGATCCGAGGCAGTGGAACACCGTCTCACACGCACAGGGCTGGCACACGCTCGTCGATGACACTTATGTTCAGGCGACGGCGATGGATGCCACCGGCTATTATTATTCCAACGGATTTAACCTCCGGACCCCGTCTGGCGCCACGCCCTTCGGCGGTGCCCGCCTGACACTCGATGCCACGCTGCTGATGCGGAACAGCCAATCGATCTCCCATCTGCAGGCCGTGGATGGCGCTACCTTCACAGTCGGCGTCAACGGCGTTATGAGCCTCACGGCTAACCTGTTTGAGCAATCCGGCACCACAACGTATGCGACGACCGTGAGCAGCCGCGGACACGGCTTGATCTACAGCACCCTCACCGGCAACGGAACGATGGCATTTAACGGCTTCGAAAAGGCCACGTCCTTCGTGTTCAACATCACCGACGCCTCGGCCTATGCCGGCACGTTCCAGTTCAATCAGGGCACCTTCTCGTTCCAGCAGGACCTGTCGTCTGCCGCATCGTTAGCGATCACCGCCAATTCGGTTGTCAACCTCACCCACGGCATCACCACCCGTTCGCTCACCATCGGCACCGATACCCTCGGCGCCGGCACCTACAGCTACTCCTGGCTCAACTCCAACTACGAAGGCATCTTCACCGCCGGCAGCGTGGAAAACGGCTTCATCACGGTCATTCCCGAGCCCTCAACCTATTCCTTGCTCGCCGGTGGCGTGGCCCTCCTCGCACTGACCCGTCGCCGCCGCCAAGTGAGCTGATCCCCGCGCCCACTCCGCTTCGTTGGTCATCAGGCCGTGTTCTCCCCGAACACGGCCTTTTTGCGTCGTCCCGCTACGACCACCGCCCGCGCCGTGCTCGGTCCCTCCCGCCAGGCGCCTTCCACCAGCACCGTGCGCCGATGCACCGGAAGGCCCAGCTCATTGCGATGCAACCGCGCCACCACCAGGTCCACGCACGCCTTCCCCACCAACCCCGCCTGCTGATCCACCCCGCTCAAGCGCGCATACTCCGAAGGCAACACGTTCAGATTCGCATAGCCAAAATCTCCCGGCACCGACCACCCGCGCCGCTCCAGCCGCGTCACCTCGTCTCCGTGCCCGATGATCACATCCGGACGAAATTCTCGAATCCACCGGTCCGTCACCGCCCCCCGCTCATCTTCCGACAGGCCCACCCGCCGGAACAACGGCGTCACCTCCGCCCCTTCTCCCCGCTCACGTTGGTCCAGATAAAACGCCGCTGCAAAATGCCCCGACGTGCGCTCATGGGTGTCCTCATCCAACACCAATCCCGGCCGCCGAAACCCCGCTTCTCGCAACCGCCGCAACAGCTCAATCGCGTTTCCAAACTGATCCGGCACCGCCCGCATCATCGGCGCCCCCTGCCATGTTCGCCCCATCGTCGCCACACTGTAGTGCTCCCACGACAACTCCACCTTCGCCCCCGAGACCGGCACCGGCAAAACGATCAGGCCGCGAATCCCGCGATGCCGGAAAACCTTATCCAACTGACGCGACGTCATCCCGCCCTTGTCTCCCGCGTTGAACACTTCGGTATAGAATCCCAACGCCGTCGCCCGCTCCTCCATCCCATCAAGCAGTAACCGGTAAAACTCCACCGCCCGAAAGTGAGCCCAATCCGCGAAGGTATTGATCAACGCCAGTGGCACGCGCCCCCCTTCCCGCTTCCCGCCCGCCCGCTGCGCCATCAACGTCGAGACCAGCGGATTCGGCCGGTAACCCATCGCCTCCGCGATCCCTTGGATCCGCAGCCGCGTCGCCGCCGCCACCTCCGGACTATTGCGCAACGCCAACGACACCGCCATCCGCGAACACCCCGCCGCCTCCGCAATCTGCTGCATGGTCGGGCCCGATTTCATCGCCCCATCGTGTTCACGCGCCCGTTTCCAGAGCAAGTCCTGAGCCGGCCAGCATCCGCTAGACCCGGCTCCGCTGCTCCCCCGGGTCCGCCGCCAAATCGAATGCCAACCACGGCGTGCCATCCGCGTTAAAGATTTCTTTCCGCGTCGTGGACCGCCACCCGTGCCAAACGCGGTCGCACTGATGCGGCAATGCCACCACGCTCGGCATTGATATTTCCGCGCGTTCTCGTTCGCACCGCCACGCATGGCCTTCGGCCCATGCCAGCGTCATCGCGGGCAGATCCACGAGCGACACCGCTGCGTCCGATCCCCCCCCCGTCTCCGCCCCCGGTGCCCCGCGCACCAACAACGGAACCCGCACGCTCTCCTCATGCGGCCACCCTTTCCGAAACAACCCATGTGCCCCATGCATGTCACCGTGCACACTCGTGAAAACTACGATCGTGTTAGCGCAGTCGCGCTCCGTGCGAAGGTTGCTCAAAAGCTGCCCGATACACCAATCGGTCGCCTCGATATGCGCGTAATAGCCAGCCATCTCCGTGCGGGCTTTTGCCTCCGCTTCTCCACCAAGCGGCACGTTAGCTGGCAGCACCAGTGCGCACGGATCATAAGCACTTATTTCTCCCGCCGGTGAAATATACGGTGGATGAGGCGCTTCTAGGCTGACCATACAGAACCAAGGACGCGGATCGTCACCTTCCGATAACCACCATGATTCCGCCCGCTCCGCCAAAACTTCAGCTTGGTAACCCTTAAACAAAATCGGCTCAGGCAACCGCGTCCCGTGCAACCACGGATCATTCAACAAAAAGCCGCCCTCGAAACCCTCCCAAAACTCGAAGCCGCCCCGCGCCTCCTCGGGCACGATTGTTTTCGCATGCGCCTCACCCACGAGCGGCGCCTTTTTGTCGCGCGCCCCCACGCCCCACTTTCCAAAAAACGCCGTCGCATACCCGCGATCCCTCATCTCATGCGCAATCGTCCGCGCATCATTCGGCAGCGGATCGTAGTAGTCGCGCACGCCGTTCTCCGGCGAACGCACGCCGGTCAATAACGCCGCCCGCGCAAACGGCCCAAACGGATGCGGCGTCACCGCCTGCGCATAGTTCACGCTCTGTGCCGCGAGTGCATCCAGACACGGCGTGCGCGCATTCACGTCACCCGCATAACCGCACGCTTGAGCCCGCCACTGCGTGGTAACCACCCACAAAATATTCGGCGCAACCGGCAACGACATGTCTCCATCACGCAGCCCTCCCGCCCCGCTGCAACCCTCCGCTATGGAGTGCGGCGAGTTCTCGCCGCACTCGCCACCCGTCACCACTCGCCCGCCATTGCCAACCTCCCCCACTGCCGTTTCCTTCGCCCGCCATGACCCTCCGCGAACCTGAACTCGTCGATATCCCCACTGCGTCCGGCGCCATGCGCACGCAGATCTTTCGGCCCACGGGCGACGGGCGCCACCCGGCCATCGTGCTCTATTCGGAGATCTTTCAAATCACCGCGCCAATCCGCCGCACCGCCGCGTTCCTCGCCGGCCACGGATTCATCGTCGCCGTGCCCGAGGTTTACCACGAGTTCCTCCCCGCCGGAACCGTGCTCGCCTACGATCAAGCCGGCGCCGACAAGGGCAACGAACTCAAATACGCCAAGCCTCTCGCGTCCTACGACGACGATGCCCGCGCCGTCGTCGCGTATTTGAAAAACCATGACGGCGGCAACGGCCGCGTCGGCGCCATCGGTATCTGCCTCGGCGGACATCTCGCCTTCCGCGCAGCCATGCTCTCCGACGTCGCCGCGACCACCTGCTTTTACGCGACCGACATCCACCAAGGCAGCCTCGGCCTCGGCAAGGCCGACAACTCCCTCGCCCGCATCCCCGACATCAAAGGCGAGCTCATGATGATCTGGGGCCGCCAAGACCCGCACGTTCCGGGTGAAGGCCGCGCCAAAATCTACAACGCCCTCACCGCCGCCAGCACCTCGTTCACTTGGCACGAGTTCAACGCCGCCCACGCCTTCCTCCGCGACGAAGGCCTCCGCTATGATCCCGAACTCGCCCGCCTCACCCTCGGCATGACCATCGACTTTTTCCGCCGCTGCCTCGGCTGACACCTCGTCGTGGAATGGGCTTCCCTCCCATGGCCTGCGCTCCTCGCCTCACACCGCCTTCGCCTTCCCCATGCGCCCCACCAATTCGCCCACCAGCGGATTCGGAAAGCGCCGGCTCGGCGTGATCGCGTAAAAAGTCTCGCTGATCTGCGGGATGCGGTGCGTCTCCACCAACACACCGCTTTCGATCTCGTCACGCACCACCACCGGCGGCACCAGCGCCAGTCCTTCGCCTTCGCGCGCGAGCAAGCGCAACATCGCCATATCGTCGACCTCCGCCATCACCCGCGGACGCGCCCCCGCCGCCGCCATCAACCGGTCGAATCCCGCCCGCGTGTTGCTCTCCATGCTGGGCAAAATCACCGGCACGTCCCGGAAATCCTCCGGGAAACGCAGCTTCTTTTTTTTCCACGCCGGCACGCCGACCAAGCTCACCGGTTGCTCCGCCAACAAATGACTGTGCCACGGCCGCTCCGCATCCCGACGCGCCGCCTGATTCGACAGCACCAAGTCGACTTCGTGCGCGTGCAACGCCACCAGCAACTCCCGCAGCCCGCCCGAGCGGATCACCACCTCGACCTCCGCCCGGTGCAGCGCCGGACGCAAAAACTCCAACTGGAAATTACGCGACAACGTCGCCACCGCGCCCACCCGCAACACGTGCCGCCCACCCCGCGGACGATGCTGCATCACATCCATGAGTTCCTCGCCCGCCCTCCCGATCGTGTCTGCGTAGTCGAGCGCCAACTGCCCCGCCTCCGTCAGCGTCAACCCGCCCCGTCCCCGCTCGAACAGCACATGCCCGAGGCTCTCCTCCAACTGCTTCAACTGAATGCTCAACGCCGGCGCCGACAGGTTCAACTTCGCCGCCGCCCGCGTGAGGCTCAGCTCCTGTGCGATCACCCGGAAATAACGCAGATGATGGTAGTTCAAGAAAGGCATTAGGGTTAAATAAAATTTAACCAACCATTTTAAAGCCTATAGTAGTCTAAAACCACCTCATTCATTAGGATGAGGGCAATGCATCTGTATATTCCGTGGCTCCTGCTCTCGATCCCGGTCCTCCCGGCTATCGCCGGGATGCTCGCTCGCCACCTCAGCGCCGCTTCCGCCGCGCGGCTCTCAATCGCCGCCGCCGCCGCTTCGCTCGTGATCGCCGCCGCGGCGTGCGTCGGCCTCGCGATGGGCGGCCCGCTCACCGCGCGCTGGATGCCTCTCGGTGCAGACTCGTCGTTCTCGTTGAGCCTACGGCTCGATGTCGTCTCCGCCGTCATGGTGCTTCTCGTGAGTTTTCTCGGCTTCATCGTGGTCCGGTTTTCCAAAAACTACCTGGCCGGCGATCCCCATCAGGCACGTTTCTGCTCTTGGATGGCGCTCACCCTCGCCTCGGTGCTCACCCTCGTCTTGTCGGGTAATCTCCTGCTCATCCTCGCGACCTGGATCACCACCAGCCTCTCTCTGCACCGACTTCTGCTTCACTACCCCGACCGCGCCGGCGCGATCTTCTCCGCTCGCAAAAAATTCGTCGTCAGCCGCCTCGGCGACCTCAGCCTCGCGATCGCCCTCCTCCTCGTCTACCGGCACTACGGCACGTGGGACCTCGAAACGCTCTTCGCCACCATCCAGAACGGCGACACCGCCGGCCTCCCCCTCACCTGTGTCTTCCTCGCCGCCTGCGCCGCGCTCAAGTCCGCGCAATTTCCATTTCACAGCTGGCTGCCCGACACGATGGAAACGCCCACTCCCGTGTCCGCCTTCATGCACGCCGGCATCATCAACGCCGGCGGCTTCCTCATCGTCCGCCTGAGCCCGCTCTTCGTCCACGCCCCGGGCGCCCTCGCCACGCTCGCCATCCTCGGCACACTCACCGCCGCATTTGGCGCCATCGTGATGCTCGCCCAACCCGGAGTGAAACGCGCCCTCGCCTATTCGACCATCGCGCAGATGGGCTTCATGATTCTCCAGTGCGGCCTCGGCGCTTTCGGCCTCGCGCTGCTGCACATCGTCGCCCACTCGCTCTACAAGGCCCACGCTTTCTTGCACGCGGGCTCCACCATCGGCGCCGTCCCCCGCGCGGCGGTCCCGCTTAAAACCCCCGCGCTCCTCCTCGGCCTGCTCGCCGGCGCGGCCTTGGTCGCCGGCGGTGCATTTGCCATCGCCGCCCTCGCCCCGTCCTCCGAGATCCACCTCGGCGTGTTCGCCTTGGTGTTCGCCTTTGCCCTCGCCTACGGCCTCGCCCGCGCGTGGTCCGCCGGAGGCACCAAGCGCACCGCGATCTTGGGCGCCGGAGTCGCCACGGCGATCGTCCTCATCGGTCTCGTCTTGCACGCCGGCTCCACCGCGTTCTTCGCACACCTGCCCAACGTCACGCCGTCGCCCTTCGCCGTGGGCTTCGCCACAGTGACGTTCACCGCGCTGTTTTTTTTCCAAGCGCTCCTCTGGCGCGCAGGTCACCACGCGCTGGGGCGCCGCCTCTACGTGCATGCCTTGAACGGCTTCTACGTGGGCACCTACGCCAACCGCCTCCTCGGCTGGCTCTGGCCGCGTCACCAAATCGGCTGACCGCAACCACGGCTCCTCGTCTCATTGCCCTTCGATTCCTCGACTCTCGCCAACCATGCCCACGCTCGCCGCTACCGCCCCGCTTCGCACCACCGCCGACGCCTCCGACCTCGCTTCGGTCATTGACCAAGCCCTCTCGCGCATCCCGCCGCTCTGGCCGCTCAAACACTTTGTCGCCGTCAATCCGTTCCTGGGACTCGTCGACCGCCCATTCTTCGACGCCTGCGCGACTCTTCAACGCACGGTCGGCACCCTCCCGCTCCAAACCCCCGCCGAATACCTCGCCGCTTTCCGCAGCGGAACAATCACCCCGCTAGACCTCGCGTCCGTCGACGACGAAGGCTGGCCCACCCATCGCCTCATCCGGGCGTTGGAAAACCCCGACACCTCCGTCTCCACGCCCATCCGCACCGTCGCCGACATGCTCGATTCCGAGAAACCGCGCGCCCACTGGAGCGTGTTTGTCGTCGAGGAGATCTCTAAATGGTGCGCGATCGCCTTCGACGAAAACCAGACCACTTGGCGCTCGCCATGGCAAAAACTCGGACTCTACGCCGCCTGGCACGACGCCGCCGCCCACGACCGCAACCCCGAGGCGTTCGGTCTGCACAAATTCCGCGCCTTTGTGCAAACCCTGCCCGCAGAACCCACCGCCGCCATCGCGTTCTGCCTGCAACTCCTGGACGTGCGTTCTCTCGACCCGGTCGACTTCCTCCATCGTCAACTCGCCACCATCTCCGGCTGGGCCGGCCACGCCCAATACCTCGCCCGCGAAGACGCGCTACGCGGCCGCGCCAATCCGGTGTTGCGCGACCTCCTCGCCATCCGGCTCGCCTACGACACCGCGCTCTATCACGCCTTCGCCAACGACCACGCCTTCCGCACCGACTGGCGCGCCCAAAAGATGCCGGCGCCCAACGCCACCCAGCTCTACGCCCTTAACCGCTGGCAGCTCGCCTACGAACTCGGCTACCAACGCCAGCTCGCCGCCCAACTCGCCACTCAACCCGGCACCGTGCGCGCGCAACGTCCCTCCGCCCAAGTCGTCTTCTGCATCGATGTGCGTTCCGAACGCCTGCGGCGCCACCTCGAAACCCACGACGCGTCGATCCAGACGATCGGCTTCGCCGGCTTCTTCGGTTTCCCCGTCGCTCACCAGCCGCCCGCCGCCGCCGCTCCCGGCTCGCGCTGCCCCGTGCTCCTCGTCCCCCCGGTCGAAACCTGCGAACCGCTCTCGCCCGCCGACGCCCAAGCCGCGCTTTCCGCTCGCGCCGCAGCCGGNNTCCGCCGGCCTCGCCTTCGCCGCCGCCCTCGGACGCCGTTCACCCAACGCCGGCCCCGCCTGCTCGCGCGTCGCCCCCGATTTTAAATCCGCCACGGTCGAACAACGCGCCGCCCTCGCCGAAGGCGCGTTGCGCAACATGAGCCTCACGCGGAACTTCGCGCGGCTCGTGCTCATCTGCGGACACGGCTCCCAAAGCGCCAACAACCCCTACGCCTCCGGCCTCGACTGCGGCGCCTGCGGCGGACACGCCGGCGACGTCAACGCCCGCCTCGCCGCCGCCACGTTCAACGCCCCCGCCGTCCGCTCCCTCCTCGCCCAGCGCGGTATCGCCATCCCCGACGACACCGTATTCATCGCCTCACTACACAATACCACCACGGACGACGTCACCCTCTTCGACCTCGATCGCGTTCCACCCAGCCACGCCCAAGACGTGACGT
>DFYA01000149.1 GCA_002382525.1 Opitutaceae bacterium UBA4094 | reverse complement strand
AAAAATGCCCCGCAGGCCGCGGGGCATTTGAGTTCGGCGGAGACGCCGATGGCGGTTCGTGCAGCGCGCGTCTCAGTTACGCTGATGGCCGTCGTCGGCCGACTTCGAGGCCATGAACTCGCGAATGACTTCGTGGCGGGCGCGGACTTGTTCCTCCATCTCGATCTCCTCGGCTGAACGCTGGTGCTCATGTTGAGCGAGCGCCTTGCGCATTTTGGAGAGGGCTATGTTTTGAAGCTGCCGAACGCGCTCGCGCGTCACTTTGAATTTCTCGCCGACTTCCTCCAGCGTGAGCTCATCGCGTCCGTCCAAGCCGAAACGATACTTAATAATCTCCGCTTCGCGCGGTTCGAGGGAGCCAATCATGTCGTAGAGATCCGAGTTTCGGGTCTTCTCACGCAGAGTTTCGAACGGGCTGCTGGCGTTGTCGTCGCCAACAATCTCGCCGAACGTTCCGGAGTCACCGTCTTCGCCGATGGGTGCGTCGAGCGAGGCAGGACGCACGCTGACGGACTTCAAGTGCGCAACGCGGCTTGTTGGAACTTGAAGTTCAATTGCGATCTCTTCGTCGGTGGGCTCGCGACCGAACTCCTCGGTGAGCTTCATGGCGGTTTTGCGCATCTTGGAGATCTTGTCGACCAAGTGAACGGGCAGGCGGATCGTCTTGGACTGGTTGGCGAGGGCGCGCTTGATCGACTGTTTAATCCACCATGCGGCGTAAGTGGAGAGCTTGCCGCCCTTGCGCGGGTCGAAGCGCTCGACGGCCTTGATCAGACCGATGTTGCCCTCGCTGATGAGGTCGAGCAACGGCAGTCCGAAGTCCTTGTAGTCCATCGCGATCTTCACGACGAGACGCAGGTTGGCCGAGATCATGTGATCGCGGGCGGCTTTGTCGCCACGGCGGATGCGGCGCGCGAGCTTCACCTCTTCGTCAATGGTGAGCAGCGGGGTTTTCCCGATCTCTTGGAGATAAAGTTGCAGGTTGCTGCGATCGGCGGGCGCATAGTCACGGGCGACGGCGGCGTCGGACTTTTCGAGGAACGAAGGCGGAGCGTCGAGTTCGGCGACAACCACTGCCGGGGCGTTGGCGGGCAAGGTGTCGATGTCGTCGGCATCATTGAACTTGCGCGCAGATTTCGTTTTGAGGGCCATGATAATAAAAGGGAGAGGGTGAGGGTTAAACCGGAGTCCTCGGGGTGTCCGAGGCGAGGTCGATTGTAGAATGAGACTGGGTCCAGCTGGAAACGTTCCAGCTAGATAAACGGTCAACTATCAGAGGTGGATGCCTGTTTTTTGAGAAATTCACCTGCGCCAAAAAGGCTCCGCCGCTTGGGCGCGGAGAACGTCGAGCGGGCCCTATGGCACAGCTAGACGTTGCCGCCCTGCCCGGGGCGGGCCGTTGGTTCATGGGCACGCAAAAAAGGCCGGCCTCTTTGGGGCCGGCCTAACTTGGCTGAAGGTTATGCGACTTGGGTGTCGTTACCGCACGGAGAACGGCACTGTGATTTCGCCTGAGCCGAAGCCCTTGAGGAAGAGGCTCCCGGAACCGGGTTGGCCGCCTTTGACTTCGATAGTGGCGGTGGTGGTGCCCGCTGGGATAACGACTTCGGGCATGATCACGCTGTCGGGGGCATCGGTGGTGACATCCAGCAGCAAGCCGCCGGTCGGGGCGGGGTTGGGGAGGGTGAAGGTGAGGGTCTGGGTTTGGCCGCTGGTAAGGTTGAGTTCCGAGGGACTGACCTCGAGAAGGGTAGCGTCGACGCGGAAGGTGCCTACGGAGGAGGTGCCTGCGGAACCGGCGATCTCCACGCGGTAGTTGCGACCGGTTTCGACGGCAGGGACAAAGAAGCTAAGCGAGTTGGGCGAGTCGAAGACCGTGCGAGTCGCGGAGCCGTCGAACGTCACCGTGTCCGAGGCGGTGAAACCGCGGCCGAGCACGCTCACGCGGGCACCGACGGGGCCGCGATTGGTTTCAAGGGAGAGCACATACCGGCCGACAATCTTCGAGCGGATGACGTCGGTGAATTCTTCGCGATCAACCAGGATGCCTTGGTTTTCGTATTTGTAGTTAACGAGGAAATAGTAGGCGATCTCGTTACGGCCGGCGGGAAGTTGGTAGTCGAACTCGTAAATGTCCCGGCCGAGCGGGCTCTTGCGCATGTCGAAGCTCAGGCCGTCGATGATGATACGCACGCTCAGGCTCTCAGGGACGACGTTGACCGCTTTAGGTTTCACGCGTGTCGAGATCGTGTAGATCTGCGACGGGTTTTCGGGAAGGGCGCCGGGCGTAAGGTTGGTGATGCCGACATCGCAGCCGGTCAGGAAAAAAAGACCGACGGCGGCACCGAGGGCGAGGACGGTGCTCTTGGCGCGGTTAAAGCGGGTGAGTTTCATTGGGATTTTCTGATTTAAAAGTCGGTGGATAGGCAACAGAAACACCGAATCTTGGCAATGAGCGAAATCAATCTCGAGGCGGGCGCGGACACGTCAAAAACCCCGTTGGGGATCTATGTGCACGTGCCGTTTTGCGCATCGACCTGCGATTTTTGCGCGTTCTATCAAACCACGCCGACTGCCGACGGGATCGAGCGCTACATGCAGGCGATCAGCGCCGAGGCGGGGCTGGTGGGGTGGAATGGGCGGCGCGTGGACACCGTATTTTGGGGCGGGGGCACTCCGGGTTTGCTGGCGCCGAATCAAATCCGGCGACTCGGTGGCATCGTGGGCGAGAGGCTCGGGGGCGGTGCGCGCGAGTGGACGGTGGAGATGGCGCCGGCGTCGGTGACGCAGGCGCGGCTGGAGGCGTTGAAGGAGATTGGTGTGACCCGAATCTCGATGGGCGCGCAGTCGTTTCAGCCGGCCTTGCTCGACGGGCTGGGGCGCCAGCACACTCGGGAGCAGATCTTTCGCGCGTATGAGCGCATCCGCGCCGCCGATTTCAAAAGCGTGAACATCGACATGATGTTTGCGTTGCCCGGGCAGGACGAGCGGGCGTGGCTTGCAGATCTGGAGGAGGCGCTGGCGTTGGCGCCGGACCACCTCTCGACCTACTGCTTGACGTTCGAAGAAGACACCAAGCTGTGGGTCAAGTTATCCAAGGGGCAGGTGAAGCTCGACGTCGAGCATGAGGCGCGGCTCTACGAAACAACTTGGGCGCGGCTAGAGACGGCCGGTTACTCGCAATATGAGGTGTCAAACTTTGCGCGTCCGGGCCACGCGTGCATTCATAATTTGAATACATGGCGGATGCACGAGTGGGTCGGGCTGGGGCCGTCAGCCGCGTCGCAGCACGCCGGCTGGCGCGGCGGTAACGTGGCCGATTTGGAGAAGTGGCAGGCCAACGTGGCACGCTGCGAACGCATGACGGAGGACCGGGTGGCGCTCACCCCCGCGCAGTTGGCGGAGGACGCGCTGATATTTGGTGTGCGCATGAACGCTGGCGTGGATCTCG
>DFYA01000193.1:3799-5067 GCA_002382525.1 Opitutaceae bacterium UBA4094 | reverse complement strand
ATCGACTACCGCTTTTGGCTAAGCTTTTCCCACTGGTTCTATTTTGCCTGTATAATCGCTCTCCTGCTTGTGCTGGTTCCTGGCATCGGCACGGAACGCTATGGCGCCCAACGCTGGCTCGACTTCGGCTTCTTCTCATTTCAGCCCTCCGAACCCAACAAAGCCGCCGTGCTCCTCATGGCCGCCGGCATCCTTGTGCGTTCTCGGGTCGGCACCCTCGCGCAATCCCTCGGCACCCTCGGGAAATTGGCGCTTGCGGCAGGTTTGCCCATCTTCCTTATCCTGCTGCAACCCGATATTAAGTCGGCGATTGTGCTGCCCCCCGTGTTGTTCTCGATGCTCTACGTCTCCCGGCTGTCGGGCCGCTTTTTTGCGGCGGCCTTGGGCGCGTTCATCATCCTCGTGACTATCATCACGTTCGACTGCGTGCGCTACGTGCGGTTCATGGATTCCAACAACTTCTCCTACACGCACGACAAGGGGAAATTTGAGCCGCACTCCTGGGTTCCGCTGCGCGATTATCAGCGTAACCGCATTATCTCCTTCGCGATGCCCGACAAGATCGACCCCACCGGGGCCGGCTGGAACCTCACCCAGTCGCGTATCTCCGTCGGCTCCGGCGGCCTCACCGGCAAGGGCTGGACGGAAGGAACGCAGGCCCAGTTGGGTTACCTGCCGCGCGCCGTCGCGCACAACGACTTTATTTTCCCGGTCATCGCCGAGGAAAAAGGATTTTTGGGAAGTGTTACAGTTTTGGGTTTGTTCGGCATTTTGATGTTCAACGGCATACGCATTGCGGGCCTGTCGCGAGACCGGTTCGGCACCTTGATCGCCATTGGCGTGACGGTGCTCTTCGCCGTGCACGTTTTCGTAAACATCGCGATGACGATCGGACTCGTGCCCATCACGGGCATACCGCTTCCCTTTCTCAGCTACGGAGGCTCCTTTGTGCTGAGTTGCTGCTTGCTGCAAGGACTGGTCCAAAGCGTCTATCGCTTCCGAAAGGACTTCACATGAAAATGAAGCTTTTCCGCGATAACGACCGCTCTGCCGGGATTTCCTGCGCCGCAACTCCCGCCCAATGGCGCCCCGTCCACCACAACCAGGACACGACACACCATGAGCGATCAACCCGCCGCACCCGGCGATCAGCCCCAGCCGCCCCGCAATTATGAAGAGGAACTCACCCAACCTCCCGTTCTCCACCAAGCCGAACCCGTTGACCGCAACGAGCTGAAGGCCGACGCCGTCACGCGCTCCAAAGACCG
>DFYA01000193.1:634-3731 GCA_002382525.1 Opitutaceae bacterium UBA4094 | reverse complement strand
GGCCGTATCAAGAACCTCGATCCCGGTCTCAAGGCCGCGTTCGTGGACATCGGTTACTCGAAAAACGCGTTCCTCCACTACTGGGACATGCTCCCCGCCGCCGCCGACTCCTCCGTGGAAGTCGTGCGCGTCAATAAACGCAAAAACGCCCCGCCGCGTCCCACCGAGCCCACCGTCAAAGACATCCCCGGCCTCTATCCGCCCGGCTCCGAAATCGTCATCCAGGTAACCAAGGGCCCCATCGGCACCAAGGGCCCGCGCACCACGACCAACCTCGCCCTGCCCGGACGTTACCTCGTGCTCATGCCGTTCTCCGACCAATGCGGCATCTCCCGCAAAATCGAGGACCCCAAGGAGCGCGCCCGCCTCAAGCAGATGATCAACGAACTCACCATTCCCGAGGGAATGGGCGTGATTGTGCGCACCGCCGGCGAAGGCAAAAAGACCCGCTACTTCATCCGCGACCTCCACATCATGCTCAAGAAGTGGGAGGAGATTCAGCGCAAGATGCAGAACGACCGCGCGCCGTCCTGCCTTTATCAGGAGCCGAATCTCGTCGAGCGCACCGTCCGCGACTTCCTCACCGAGGAAGTCGACCGCGTGCTCATCGACGACGAAGAGGGCCACCGGACCACCCAGGACCTCGTTGGCCAGATCTCAAAACGTTCCCGTTCCAAGATCGCGCTCTACAAGGACGCCATTCCGATCTTCGAGCGCTTCAACATCGAGCGTCAGATCGAGCAAACCTTCCAGCGCAAGGTCGCCCTGCCTTCCGGCGGCGAGATCATCATCGACGAAACCGAGGCCCTCATCGCGATCGACGTAAACACCGGCTCCCATAAAAACCGCGGCGGCGACGAGAAAAACGTCATCTACGCCGTCAACTTGGAAGCCGCCGTCGAAGCCGCCCGCCAGATCCGTCTACGCAATCTCGGCGGACTGATCATCCTCGATTTCATCGACATGAAGGAACGCCGCCACCGCAACGGCGTTTACGACAAGATGGTCGAGGCCATGTCCACGGACAAAGCCAAGAACCACATCCTGCCCATCAGCCAGCTCGGCATCCTCCAGATGACCCGCCAGCGCCAGCAGGAATCGCTCTCGAGCAACCTTTACACGGACTGCCCGTATTGCCGCGGACGCGGTATCGTGAAGAGCGCGACGACCATGTCGGTCGAGTTGCAACGCCGCCTCAGCTCCATTGTGCGCCGCCTCACCAGCCGCAACGACGGCAAGGAGTATTCGCTCCGCGTGATGGTGCACCCCGGCATTCTGGAGCGCCTGCGCAGCGAAGACGCCGACCTGCTCGTCCGCATGGAAAAGCTCTTCGGCGTGAAGTTGGCCTTCCGGGCCGACCCCGCGTATCACGTGGAAAACTACAAGATCATCAACGCCGTCACCGGCGAAGAGTATCGTTAAGCGAGTCCCCCAGCCTAGCGGAACGGTGGGACCGTTTCGCCCCACTTCAGCGCCGGCCCAAAAGGCCGGCGCTTTTTTTGGGCCCGCGTCCGGGAGCAGATTGCGACGCGGCTCAGCGTTGCAATAACACGGCCGGAGACTCCTCCGCGGGCGTGACCGGTTCGTCACGGATCCCCCCGCCGGGTGAAGCGATCTCAGCGAGCATGCGGTTGCAGCATTCCTGGCACGCCCGACAGGCCTCCGCACAGGTGGCGCAATGCTCGTGGACCGCCGCGTGCGCGGCACATTCGTCGGCGCACGCGTCGCAAGCGATCACGCACACATGCAACTGAGCGCGTAGCAGCGGCATTTCGGTCTCTGTCTGCCGCGTCAACAACCGTGCAGCCGCCGCCAAGATATCCGCACAATCTTGATTTAGCCGGATGCATCGCACGAGCTGCGGCAGGTTGCCACCTTCGCCCAAACACGCGTCGCCGCACGCGATGCAGGTCTGGGAACACAACGAAAGTTCGGCCGCCGTCTCGGCGTAGGAATCGCGGGAGGTGGGCAGCGCGCGCGGATGCTGGTTTAAAATGGTTTCGAGGGGCTTCATGACCCCCGATGAAAGCACGGCCCGCAGCCCCCGAGTATCGGGCGCCCTGCCCTTCGAGTGCACCGTCGTTTTTTGCTTCCCCCATGGAGGTCGCTCCGAGGACCGATCAAGGGAGCGGCGGTTTGCAACTATCGGCGTGTGCACCGTCATAATGAGACCGTCTAGACGCTCGGCAGTTGGAAACTGCCGCTCCACCCGGATCCCGCTGACAACCACTCCGCCCGACGCGTCGATGCCGCTCAGGCGGCCTCGGGGTCGTGGCGAACTCCCCACGAGCGTCCGCCCAGAAACCCGGCGAGTTTTTCGCTGCTTTCTCCGCGGTAGATACGGCGCAGGATCGCCTCGGCTTGGGCCAACAAACACAGGCGCCCCGGCGAATCGAAATCGAGCAACGGCACCGGCTCGTCGCGCGGCATTAGCTCGACAAACAAACGTTCGGGGTCGCCCACCCCGGCGAAGCACACCCGCGACACGCCGTCATCGGTGGTCACAATCAATTGGCCGGTCTCAAATAACGCACGACGCAGGCGGTTGAGCGCAGCGCTCTCGGGTTGCTCGGTCAACATCGACAACGGACACACCTCGCTACGATCCGAGAACGGAACCGCGTCGACTTGGAAAATCCCGGCGCTCACGGGCAAGCCGACCGCCTCAGGCTCGCCGTCGCGGTTGATAAACACAGCCGGCAACGTTTTGGAGTGATCGTTTCTCAGAGCGCGTATCAGCTGCGGGGCCTCGGTCATGGTTTGCATTTATGAGTGGTTTTTTGGGGGTTCGTTTACCTTACCAAAACCCCGAACAATCACTATAAGGCGCCGCCCTGTGCGCCTCCCCGGGGAAAACGCCCGATGCAGGGACGGATACGCCTCCGTCCCGTGAAACCCTAGCATCACGACCTCACACCGGACACGGCACCGGCGCGTCCACGGCCTCCGTTGTCGAAGAAGGGGTTGCCTCCACGGCGCGTGGCTCGCGCGACGCCGCTGCGGGCGGATGTTGCTCCTCGCGCACTTCCCTCAACAACACTGCGCCCGGCAGGCCCACCACCATACTGCGTTCGTCGCCGTTCCACAAAAGTTGATC
>DFYA01000193.1:0-524 GCA_002382525.1 Opitutaceae bacterium UBA4094 | reverse complement strand
TTTTTGCGCGACCGCAGTTGCAGGCAGTCGCGATACAATTTCCACACGCGTCGGTGCAGTTCGCGGTCGCGCTCTTCCCAGTTCAACTTCGCCGACTCGAACGTCTCGATTCGCTGCGGATCGGGCATGCGCTCCAAGACGTCTTTGCTGTAGTGGGCCTTGTAGTGCGCGAACTCGTCGAGGCGGCTCCTCGCCATATTCGCGCCGATGTCCCCCGGCAGATCCGTGAAGAACGGGAACGGCGAACGCGTCGCCCATTCCTGGCCCATGAAGAGCATTGGCGTGTAAGGCGAAAAACAAAGCAGCACCGACAACGCCCGATAAACCTCGGGCGACACCACTTCGTGCAACCGGTCGCCGAGCGGGCGGTTGCCCACTTGGTCGTGGTTGGAAATGCACACCACAAATCGCTCCGGCGGCACATGCCCGGCCGGCGCACCGCGCGGACGCCCCCAATGAGGGAAATGCTGCCCGTCGAAAAACCAGCCCTGCGCAAACGTCTTCACCCACTCGTCGATGGCACC
>DFYA01000265.1 GCA_002382525.1 Opitutaceae bacterium UBA4094 | reverse complement strand
CGGCGGTCTGCTCATGGATCTCGGCACCTCCCCGGCCCTGTCTGACAGGCTGGCCGTTAACGGCGCCTTCACCAAAGGGACCGGCAGCACCTTCCTCTTTGAGTTCACCGGCGAAGCGAGCTCGTCGGTCACCTACACCTTGGTCACGTTTGGATCGAACGACGGTTTTGTGGCGGGCGATTTCAGCTCGAACATTCTGGGCGACTTCGCCCTCACCGGCAATTCGCTCACCTTCACGGTTGCCGCGATTCCCGAGCCCTCCACCTTCGCCGCTCTCATGGGCATGGCGGTGCTCGGCCTCGCAGTGGTTCGCTCGCGCCGTCCTCGCGCCTGATCCAGCTCTTACCCCAAACCTCTACCCCGGAGCGACGTCATGAAAACGCGCGGATTTACCCTGGTTGAATTGCTAACGGTGATTGCCATCGTCGGTATTCTCGCGGCGATCGTGATTCCGCTTACGGGGATGGTGCGGGAGAAAGCTCGTCAGTCGGAGTGCGGATCGAAACTGCGTCAGTTGCACCTCGCGACGCGGTTGTATGCGAGTGATCGCAAGGATGTGATCGTCCCCAATCTGGGAGATTCCACGATCGGTGAGGCCACTTGGGTTGACGCGCTTGTCCCCTACATGTCGGGCAAAGCCGTGGTGAGTTTTGGCCCGACCAACACCCGGCCCATCGCCCAGTTTAGTTGTGCGGCCAGTGAAAACAAAACGACCGGTGGTTCGCGGGCCGACTTCGGAAAAAACAGCCGCACGAATTCAACCTACACCTCCCCGCTGCGCCGTTGGAACGAGGTGACGCAGCCTGGAAAAGTTATCCTTTTCGGCGACTCCGGCGCTCCCGGAGGACAGTGCGCGCGAGATCTTTCTAGCACCGCCGCCGGTGGCACGTGGGGATTGCAGGCGCGACATGCGGGCAACGTGAACCTCGTGTATATGGACGGCCACTTGGAGGCACGTCCCCTAAACGCCGATTTGATGACCGGCTATCTGCTGCTCCCTTGGAATCCGTTCCTCTGATCCCGTTTCCGAGCTATTTAGACCCCTTAATGCCATGTCTTCTTTGCTTTCGCTCCTCACAAAAACATCCGTTGCGCTGCTCCTCTGTGGCGGTGTGATCCACGCTGCGCCGGTGCTCCTGCAACCGCAGCCGGACACCGCGCTGTTGTGGGACTTCACCAAAGCGACCGAGGATCAGGTGCCGGATCTGGGCCCAAAAGCGATTGCGCTGAAGCTGACCAAGGTGAGCGAACCGTTCGAGTTGGAGCCCGGCGGTGATCGTGGTGGCCTGATCTTTTCGAACACAACCTCTCTCGTTCCCGCTGCCCGGAGCCCCGCGATCGAGCTTCCTCAAAATCAGGTCACCATCGAGACCTGGCTTAAAGTCAACCCTTCGGCCGGCGCCCGCGCGATGGGCATTCTTCAGTATGCGGAATACGGCAAGGCCGGCTTTCGCCTGCTGGTCGAGAAGACCGGACGACTCTCGTTTCTCCTCCAGACCGGCACCCGCGAGGCGCGTGTTCTCTCATGGTCATCGGTGCCGGTGGATCGTTGGGTGCATGTGGCGGCCACCTACGATGGCAAGGTGATGCGGTTGTATGTGGACGGCGCCGAGAACGGCATCGAAGAGGTCACCGACGGCGTGGTGCAGCCTCCCGGGAATCAGCAATTGTTCGTCGGCTACATCGGATCTCCCGACAAGCCCTTCTTTCAAGGTGTCATCAACTCCATCCGGATCTCCACCACTGCGCGAACGAAGTTCGACGTGAAGTAATCCTCGTCTGACGGCGCGGCGGTTTCGCCCACCGCGGACCCCCGTGCCCGATCCTTTCCCCAGACCGCCGCGCCCGCGCGTCAGGATACGTGTGTTCCTGCCGCGTTCCCGGGCCCCGCGTTCGTTTGTCACCTCGCCCCATGTGCCCTCCTTTTCACCGCAGCAAAAATCCCTCTCGGAAACGAGGTGGGTTCGCGCTGCTCATCACGATCACCTTGCTCGCCTTCTTGGTGCTGCTGCTCGTGTCGCTCGCGTCGCTCACGCGCGTCGAGACGCAGGTGTCGGGCAACCACCAAATGCTCGCGCAAGCACGACAAAACGCGCTCTTCGGCCTGAACCTCGCCCTGGGTGAACTCCAGCGTCACGCGGGTCCGGATCAACGTGTCACCGCCCCGTCGAACACCGGAACCGCCGCCACCGTGCCCGGCCGGTCGGACACGCAACCGCATTGGACCGGTGTGTGGAAACACACGCCTCCAGCGTCCTCACCGAGCGTCGCCGAAGAGGCGCGCACGCCCGAGTTGCTCACGTGGTTGGTTAGCGGAAATGAAACGTCCCTCTTGGTGACTCCTTCGGATGCGATCGAAGACCCCTCCGCGACAGACGAATCGCCGACGGTTTGGCTAGTCGGTGACCACTCTGTCGAGTTTTCCGGATCGGCATCCCTCACCAACCCCGACCCTCGTATCAAGCTCACGAAGCAGCCGATCCGATCAAGTGAGCTCCGGGGAGTTCCCGGCGAGCAGACCATCGGACACTACGCGTGGTGGGTCGGCGATGAAGGCGTGAAGGCGAGAGCTGATCTCGTCGATGAACAAACCGGCCCTGAGGCCGGGGTCAGGCGCGTGTTGTCGGCTCAGAAACAAAGCGTGGCCCAGATGAGCGCGGGGTTGGCCAGTTTCCCCGCAACCGATGCAGACCTCGCCGTTTTAGCCGGCGTCGTGTCCGACGGCCAATTGCCTTTTGCCGCGCCCGCCGTCGAAGTCGCGGAGTGGAAGCGGCGGTTTCACGACCTCAGTGTTCACTCGCGGGGCGTGTTGAGCGATACGCGCAGCGGCGGGCTCCGACGCGATCTGTCTTGGCTGCTCTGGCAATCACCGGCGGATTTCCCGGCGGCGCTCGCGACCAGTTGGAGTGATGTGGGCGTGGCGCCTTCGCCCGTCGCGTTGTATG
>DFYA01000270.1 GCA_002382525.1 Opitutaceae bacterium UBA4094 | reverse complement strand
GTGCCGCGCAGGAATTGGAGAAACGCGCGGTTGGCGTGCAGCACGTTGAGGTCCGCGCCGATCACGAGGCTGCCGCTGGTGATGGCGCCAAGCACATCGGAGAAAAGGCGATGGCTCGCGGAGAGCTGGTGGTGAAGCCAGCTGTTTTTGACCGCGAGGCCCAGCTCTTCGAGCAGGTGATAAACGAGCTGAAGCTCGGCGTCGTTGAGCGGCCCGCCGGTTACGCGACCGCCGATGAGCGCGACGCCGAGCGTGCGTTCGCGGTCGTTGATCGGAAGCGCGACCTGACACCCGAGGATCTCAAATTCGCGACGAATTTTGGGGTCCTCGGCGAGACATGAGGCAGAAATGTCGGTGTCGATTCGCAAGATCTGCGCACTCCGGGTGATTTGAAGCCCGATGCCGGAGCGCCGAGACAGCTCGATGCATTCGATCAAGTCGTGGGACACGCCCACTGCGGCGACGGAAGTAAGGCGATCTTTGCTTCGTGGGTCCGACGTTTGCGACGGCGTGCCGGACGGAGGCGATTCGAGGAAGATCGCGATACGATTCACGCTGAGGATCTCGCGCAACTTTAGCACAAAGTGCTGAGTGAACAGTTTGTAATCGAGCGAGTAGCCGAGCACGCGCGAGAAATCGCGCAACACTTCGAGCGAGGAGGACTGCAGCGGCGTGGCGGTGCTGGCAACAGCCGCTCGAGCGGGCACCGGAACCGGCGACGAGCAGGCCGGGAGCAAGCGGCGCGTTGCCTGAACGAAGGCGGCGGCCGAGACGGGCGCCCGCAAGACCAAGTCCGCGCCCGACGCATACGCCGCCTGTTCGTTCAACGGAGAGATGTCGGTGGTGATCAGCACGATCGGCACGGGGCCCGCGGTGGCGCGTATCGAGGCTATTCGCGCGGCGTTGCTTTCGCCGGTAGCGTCCAAACTCACCACCACGTCGAAGACGCCGGTGGCGAGAAGCGGAGCCGCGGAAGCGAGGTCGTCTTTGCGGACAAGTTTATGATCGGGCGATGCAGAAAGGGCGGCGGCGCAAGCGCCCGCCTGGGTTTCCTCTGCGATAAGAAGGAGGTGGATCACGGCAGGAAGAAGATTCCGCGCCGATGGAGTCAAAGCGGCGTGAAACGACGCGCGCATCTTGACTTCAAGCGACACTTGAGAGGCAACAGGAAATTGGCCGCGAGGCGTGATAAACGACAAATATTTAAAACACCGTTGTCATGCATCAGTGATTGGAAAGAACTCATGCCGCATCGCGACCCCCGTCCCATGATTGATCCCGCATCTCCTGTCCCGGTCCAAAGCGAGTTGGTGTTTTTTCCCAGCCGAACCGGAACGAAAATAGCCGCCTACATCGACCGCACAGCGGAGCCGAATCCCACAGGAGAGCGCTTCGTGGTGATGTCGCCCAAATACGGCGAGACGAAGAAGAACAATCTGCAGCTCGCGTATTTCCTCGCCGCCAACGGGTTTACGGTTCTGCGCTTCGACTTCTGCTGCCACTTCGGCGAGAGCGACGGCGACATGCTCGATTTCACGCTGCCCGCCGCAGTCGAGGACACGCTCGCGTCGATCGACTACTTGGAGACGCACCACCGCGCGAAAAGCGTGACGCTCTTGGCAAGCAGCCTTTCGGCGCTGACGGCGTTTCGCGCGGTCGAGCGCGACGCGCGTATCGAGCATTTGGTTACAATGGTCGGCGTGGTCGATCTCGTCTATACGTTGATCAAGGTCTACCAGGACGACTTGATCGGCGGCTTCATCGACGGTCGGCGCTACGGGGTGCTCGATATCCTCGGGCACGAGGTGAACATGGACCATTTCTTCGAGGTCACCATCGCGGAGAACATGCACACGCTCGAGGGCACCAAGGAAGCGATGCGCAAGGCACGTTGTCCGGTGTCGTTTTTCCCGGCGGACAACGACGCGTGGGTGCGAATTGAGGATGTGGAGGCGGTGGCCGCCTGCGCGGCGCGGGCAAAGGTGTATCCGATCGAAGGCGCGATGCACGAGGTGCGCGAGAACCAGGACGCCGCCGAGAAGACCATGCGGTTGCTGGTGTCGGTGTGCCGTGAACACAGTTTCCCGGGGAAGTTTTCGCCCGAAGAGGCGCGCGTCCCGGACAAGAAGGCGGTGTTTGCGCAGAACAAGATTGAGCGCGAACGCTTGCGGCGCGCGCGACCGGTGAAGGAGCAGGAGGACGCGTTTTGGGGCAAGTATCTAGAGAAGTATCGCGTGATGGAAAAGATGGACGACTACCAGCAATACCTCGACCTCGTCGGGGAGCTGCTCGGGCGTTTCAAGGACGGCGAGGTGCTGCTCGACGCGGGATGCGGCAATGGGCTGCTCGGCGTGTGGGTCGTGCGCGAACTATTGCAGAAGCAGGGGACGGTCTTCGACGTGCCGCCGCTGTATTTCGGAATGGATCTTACGGACAGCGGTCTGAGCGACGCGGTCGGGAAACACGCGGGAACGAAGGTTGCGGTCGCCGCGATGCCGACGCGACAGGTGGGTTCGGTGGACCTATTGTATTCGCGGGTGGATCTCGACTACTTCGGTTCGACCGAAGTGCCGGTGGAAGAGATCGTCCACATCGCCGACGGGTCGTTCGACAAGATCGTGTGCAGCCTGCTGCTGTCGTATTTGAAATCGCCCGAACGACTGCTCAAGGAACTGCATCGGGTGATTCGTCCCGGCGGGCGCATCGTGATCTCCAGTATGAAACCGTTCTGCGACCTGTCCTCGATCTATCGCGACTTCGTCGAGCAAAAGGCGTCCACGCGCGATGTGGAATCGGCCCGCGAGTTGTTGCGCGCGGCGGGCGCGATCAAGGTGAAACAGGAGCAGGGTTACTACGCGTTTTTTAGCGCGGAGGAATTGTCGGAGTTGCTGACGAAGGCGGGCTTCCAAACACCGCAGTGTTTCACGTCGCTAGGCAATCAAGCCTGTGTGGCGGTGGCGACCAAGTGATCATCTACTGCATCGTCACGGCTTTCCTGAACGTTCTGGCGAGCGTCATCCTGGGGCTGTCGGTTTTGTTCAAGGATATCAAGCGGCGGGAAAACCACCTATTTGCTTGGTTTACCGCGAGTTTCGCGGCGTGGTCGTTCTTCTATATCTTGTGGCAACTCGCGCCGGATGCGGAGTCGGCGTTGTCGCTCGCACGGTTACTCACGGGGTCTTCGATCTTTATCCCGATCACTTATTATCACTTCGTTTCGCGGCTTGCGGGAAAGTCCGCCCACGGGGAAATCGCGGCAGGCTACGTGGCCGCGCTGGTGTTGAGCTTTAGCGCAATGACGCCGCACCTGGTGCGCACGGTGGAGCCGGCGATGATGTTTCCGTTTTGGCCGAAGGGTGGAGTCCTCTTTTATCCTTACATCGCGACGTTCGGGTATTTCACCGTGAGGGCTTGGATGCGGTTGATCGGTGCGTATCGGGCGGCCGTTTATTGGCGCAAGAAACAGCTGAGCTATGTGTGCGCGTGCACGGTCATCGGCTGGGTCGGCGGGCTCACCAATTTCCTTCTTTGGTTCGATATCCCGGTGCCGCC
>DFYA01000084.1:28322-35169 GCA_002382525.1 Opitutaceae bacterium UBA4094 | reverse complement strand
GAAACTGCCTTGGGCGTGGCGCACGAACACGAAGGCGAATCCGGTGGTGGCGGCGAGAGCCATGAGTTGCGGCCAGTTATTCCCCGCTAGATGCATAAGGGCATGGATGCCGATGAAGACGGCGGCTAACCACTTGGCGAGAATACCGAAGAAGAATGAGACGTTAGGATAAAGCGTGGCGAACGCGGTAAAGAGCGCGAGGGCGCCGGGTGCGCCGCTGAGAGCGAGTTGCCAGCGCAGGCCGAGCGCCGCGAAGAGCAGCGGGGTGATGAGGTAAAGGCCGGCGTAAAGGGTGAAAAACGTGCGGCGGCCAAAGAACTTCTCCAGTTCGCGGCCGAACCACACGATCATGAACATATCGATGATGAACCAGAGGCTGGGCGGGTTGACCAAACCGTAGGTGACCACGCGCCAGACTTGGCCGTTGAGCACGTCCGAGCTGCTGAAAATGAGGGCGTTGAGCAGCGTTTCCCCGCCGAGGGCCATAAGGAGCGTGGTGGCGAGCAGTGACGCGACGAAGACGACGACGATCATGTGCGCGCCGTAAAGGGCGTGACCACCGACTGAGGTGATGGGTTGTTGATCTTCGTTGGAGGGGAAGGCGTAGCGGCTCATGGGGCAAACGACGCGGCGGGCGCGACGGGCATGGTTGTGAGTCACGCGGATCGTCGGTGCAAGCGTCAGAGGTGACGGACGCGCACACCGGGAGTTCGTTCCCGGTTTTGCGTATGCAGGTCGTGAGGTGGCGGACGGCGTGGTTGGCGCTTTCACGGATTGATTACACGGGGGCAACGCATGATTAAGGCGGCACCTTGCGTGGTTTCGCACGTGATCGCTCTCTATGAAATTGTTATCCAATGCGATTGTGTGGTTCGCGGCCGTCGGCACGCCGGGTGTAGGGCTTGGCGCAGGCATTCACGCGGTGGAACAGGCGTTGGAGCGGGTCCCGGCGGGGGCGACCGATCTGGTCCCGCGGGCCGGAAGTCCGGCGGCCGACACACTGAGGCTGACCGGCACGCTCGCGGAGGCGGACGCTTTTACGACTTCACGCCTGGAATTCACCGCAGAGATGAGCCGCCCCGTGAATTTCCACCGGCCGTTTGAGCAGACATTTAAGGGGCGCGTCGAACTGCGTGAAGCGGGAGGGGCGGAAAATGCGGGCGTCGAAGGCGCGGCATTTTCGCGTAACAGGGTCTATTGGTTCCGGGTCGAAGCGTTGGACGCGAAAACGACGAAAATCAAAATCACCGTGGCGAATCAGCGGGCCGTGCGCGTGTTGGCGTTGAAGGATTCTTACTTGAACTTTCCGCCTGAGGTGAAGTGGGTGAACGAGAAGCTGTTGTTCATCCGGGTATGGTGGGGGCGCGTCTTGGGCACCGACTATCTCTACGACGTGGAGACGGGGCGGATCATCTATGAAGAGATGGTGCATGATGGTGCCCTTCTCCTCCAGCAGACGCGCGAGGCAGGAGAAGACTGACGGGGTCGTTCAAGGTGCTGATGCCGGGCCGGCGACGGCGATCAGTTGGGTGAGGCGGCCGATGACGGTGGCGGGGACGGGGTTCAGTGTTGGGCGGCCGTGCCAGAGTTGATTTTCGAGGAAGTCGGCGATGCGCGGGTTGCTGGTTTTCTCGCCGTTGTATTCGCTAAGGATGTCGCGCAGGTCGGTGTAATCTTCGGTGCTCCAAGGGGAGCGTTTCAACTGCGGGAGCAGGTTCTCCAATTCGGAAACGGTGCGCGGGAAGAAGAACAGGTAGTAGCGGAAACGAAGGTTTTCGGTGGGCACGTAGTCCGTGTGGACGAGGCGATGAGTGCCGTGCGAGTCAGTCTGCCAGCCGTCGGGCGAGTAAAGGCGGAAGAGCGTGGGGTGTTCGATAGGGATCTGCTTGAGGGCGCGGGCCTTCTTGGAGGGATCGTTGGTTTCAAAGAGGGGGCGGTGCGTGAGGTAGTCCTCGAAGGAGGCGGCTTTGACCGTAAACTCGGCTTTGTCGATGGTGCCGGCCCAGCTCGCGCCGGTAATCGTTACGTAGCCGAACTCCTCGACGAGCGCGCCTTGAAGGGCCGAATACCACGACTTCGCGTAAGGTTCGTTGCGCGGGGTTTTGACCGCTTCAACCGCGCCCATGGAGATGGGCATGGTGTAGTCGATGCGCAGGGTTCTCTCTTCGTTGGGCGCGAAGGTCATGTCCCACAGGAAGAGATGGCGAAGCCTTTTCTGTCGGTCGCCTGGCTGGTAGGTGACGTTGTAGATGCCTCGGATGTCGTCTTGTGCGATGAAGCGGTAGGCGGCGATCAGTTCGGCCGTCGTGCGCGTGGTCGTGGCATTGTGAAGCGAGTCTTCCGCATCCAGGGGAAAACCGACCTGAATGGTGACGGTTTCCCCGGAGAGGTTTTTCAATGTGAAGAGACAGCGGAAATCCACGCGGTCGGCGCCGGCGGTGCCGCCATCGAAAAGGTTGGGGCCACGTCCGGGGGCGATTGTGATGTGCTCGCTCACCATCTGCACCTGTTGCTGGGTGGTGAGTTCAAGCGTCTGGCCATTGCCGGAGAAGACGCCGGCATTGGCGAAGCTGTTGGCGGCGGATGCGTAGCCAAGAAGGGCGCCGCAGAGGAAGCGGAGAGCAGCGATCATGGGGCGGAGGCATGTCGCAAGGGCCTAGCAATGGCGAGGACTTTGGTTGGCGAAGACGCGACGCGCGGGGGTGATGTCTAAGTGAAAAAAACCCGCCGATGAGGGCGGGTCTTGGGTGGATGAGAGACGAGGAGCAGACAGGAAGTCTGCGCTACTTTCAGAGGGCGTGGATGGCGCTCTTGCTGACGGCGAGCGCGGCCTCTTTGACGGCCTCGGACATCGTCGGGTGGGCGTGGATCGTGCGGGCGAGGTCTTCGGCGCTGCCGCCGTATTCCATGTGCGTCACGATCTCGCTGATGAGTTCGCCGGCATTGTGGCCGAGGATTTGAGCGCCGAGAATTTTGTCGGTCTTGGCGTCAGCGATAATCTTCACGTAGCCGTCGCCCGCATCGTTGGCGAGGGCGCGAGCGTTGGCGGCGAAGTTGAATTTGCCGATGTTGACCGCGATGCCTTTGGCCTTGGCGGCGTCTTCGCCCAAGCCGACCGAGGCAACCTCAGGCTCGGTGTAAATGATCGCTGGCATGAGGTCCCAGTTGATGTGTCCATGTTTGCCGGCAATCCACTCGGCCACGGCGACGCCGTCTTCCTCGGCTTTGTGCGCGAGCATGGGGCCGTCGATCACGTCGCCGATCGCCCAGACGCCGGGGGCGGTGGTCTTGAGGTGCGAATCGACTTTAATGCGCTTCTTGTCGGTGATCTCCACGCCGGCGGCGGCGAGGTTGAGGTTGTCGGCGTAGGGGCGGCGTCCGACGGCCACGAGGACTTTGTCGGCGGTGAATTCGAGGACCTTGCCATCGCGCTCGGCGGTAAGGACGCCTTTCTTGGCGTCGTAGCCGGTGACCTTGGCGTTCACCTCGATCTTGAGGCCTTGCTTCTGGAGGAGGCGGGTAAAGTTGCGGACGATGTCGTCGTCGTTGGCCGCGGCGATCTTCGGGAGGAACTCAACGACCGTGACGTCGGCGCCGAGGCGGGACCAGACGGAGCCGAGTTCGAGTCCGATGGCGCCGCCGCCGACGACGACGAGTTTTTTCGGGACGGACGTGAGGGTGAGCGCTTCGGTGCTGGAGATGATCGTCTCGCCGTCGAATTTGAGGAAGGGCAGTTCGACGGGCGCGGAACCGGTGGCGATGACGATATTTTTGGCGGTGAGCGATTGGTCGGCGACGGAGACGGTGTTGGCCGAGGTGAATTTGGCTTCGCCGGTGAGGACGGTGATCTTGCGTGCCTTGGCGAGCATCGAGATGCCGCCGGTCATTTTGGCGACGATGCCGTCCTTCTTTTTGAGCATCGCGGCGACGTCGATGGAGACGTTGTCGATTTTGATGCCGTGGTCGGCGGCGTGCGATTTGGCGAAGGCGAAGTGTTCGGAGGAGGCGAGGAGCGCCTTGGACGGGATGCAGCCGACGTTGAGGCAGGTGCCGCCGAGGGAGGCGCGTTTGTCGATGAGGGCGACGGTGAGGCCGAGTTGCGCGGCGCGGAAGGCGCATACGTAGCCGCCGGGGCCGGCGCCAATGACGATGAGGTCGAAAGATTGGGAGGACATTTTTTTAAACCGCGAAGGACGCGAAGAGGCGCGAAGAACGGAGGAATCGAGGCTGGCGATCCTTCGCGTTCTTCACGGTTAACTTTAGACGCTGAGGAGGAGGCGGGTGGGGTCTTCGATGGCTTGCTTGATCTTCACGAGGAACGTCACGGCTTCTTTGCCGTCAACGAGGCGGTGATCGTAGCTGAGGGCGAGATACATCATCGGGCGGATGACGACTTGTCCGTTCACGGCCATCGGGCGTTCGTTGATCGCGTGGAGTCCGAGGATCGCGCTTTGCGGGGCGTTGATGATCGGCGTGGACAACATCGATCCGAAGATTCCTCCGTTGGTGATCGTGAAACAGCCGCCTTCAAAATCGGGGAGCGCGAGTTTTCCGTCGCGGGCTTTTTTGGCGACTTCGGCGATGGCTTTTTCGATGCCGGCCATGTCGAGTTGGTCGCAGCCGCGGACGACGGGAACAACCAGGCCTTTCTCGGTGGAGACGGCCATGCTGATGTCGTAGTAGTGGTTTTGAATGACCTCGTCGCCGTCGAGCTGGGCGTTGATGGCGGGAACCTCTTTCAAAGCGTGGACCACGGCCTTGGTGAAGAAGCTCATGAAGCCGAGCTTCACTCCGTTCTTTTTGACGAAGTCGTCTTGATATTTGGCGCGAAGGGCCATCACGGCGGACATGTCCACTTCGTTGAAAGTGGTGAGCATGGCGGCCTCGTGCTGGGCGGAGACGAGGCGCTTGGCGATCGTCTGGCGCAGCTTGGTCATTTTGACGCGTGTGCGTTTGCCGGGGGCGGGCGCGGTGACGACCGGGGCGGAGGCGGGGACCGACGCGGCGGGCGCGGAGGCGACGGCGGCGGAGACGGTGGCGGCGGACGGGGGCGGGTTGGACGCGGCGGCGAGGACGTCACCCTTGGTGACGCGGCCGGCTTTGCCGGTGCCGGCGATTTTGGAGACGTCGGTGTTGGTCTCGGCGGCGACGCGGCGGACGGCAGGGGATTGCTCGGTAGAGGCGGGGGCGGAGGTGGACGGGGCCGAGCTGGAGCTCGGCGCTCCCGGGGAGGCGGACGGCGCGGAGGAAGCGGCGGCGGGGTCGATGGTGGCGACGACTTCGCCGATTTTGACCTCGGTGCCGGGCTGGACCTTGAAGGTGATTTTACCGGCGGATTCGGCGACGCCTTCGGAAGTGATTTTGTCGGTTTCGAGTTCGAAGAGCGGCTGGTCCTTCTTGACGGTGTCGCCGTCGGCAACGTGCCACTTGGCGAGCACGCCGGAACTGATGGATTCGCCGAGGGGCGGAATTTTAACTTCGATAAGAGACATGTGGAGGGAATGAATTTTTTAACCGCGAAGGGCGCGAAGAGTCGCGAAGAACGGAGGGATCGAACTTTGCGATCCTTCGTGTTCTTCGCGGTTCAATTTCAGATCGAGAAGGCGTCTTTGAGGAAGGCGGCGAGTTCGCGTTTGTGGATGGCAAGGGAGCCGACGGCCGGTGAGGCGGAGGCGTCGCGGCCGACGTAGGCTGGTTTGCGTCCGAAGATGGACTCCAGCTCCGGGGCGATGAAGCTCCAGCCGCCGTTGTTCTGAGACTCTTCCTGACACCAGATGAGCTTGGCCTTGGCGTGGGCCTGGGCGATCTCGGCGAGTTTGTCCTTGTGGAGTGGATACAGTTGCTCGACGCGGATGATCGTGGTGTCGGTGACCTTGTTGGCGGTGCGGTATGCGTCGAGGTCGTAGTAAACCTTGCCGGAGCAGAGGATGAGGCGCTTGGCGGCCTTGGCCGGCGTCGGGTCGTCGAGGATCTCTTGGAAACTGCCTGTAGTGAAATCATCGATACGCGAAGTGGCGGCGGGCGAGCGGAGGAGGGACTTCGGCGACATGACGATGAGCGGCTTGCGGAAGTCGCGTTTCATCTGGCGGCGGAGGGCGTGGAAGTAGTTCGCCGGGGTAGTGATATTGGCGACCTGCATGTTGTCCTCGGCGCAGAGCTGAAGGAAACGTTCGAGGCGGGCGCTGCTGTGCTCGGGCCCCTGGCCCTCGTAGCCGTGGGGCAAGAGGAGGACCATGCCGCTCATGCGTTGCCACTTGGATTCGGAGGAGGCGAGGAACTGGTCAATGACGACTTGGGCGCCATTGGCAAAGTCGCCGAACTGGGCTTCCCAAATGCAGAGCATCTGGGGGTAGTCGAGGGAGTAGCCGTAGTCGAAGGCGAGCACGGCGGCCTCGGAGAGGAGGGAGTTGTAAACGCAGAAGCGCTCCTGCTTTTCATCGATGTTGAGGAGCGGGACGTATTTTTCGCGCGTGTCGGAGTCGTAGAGCACGGCGTGGCGATGGCTGAAGGTGCCGCGCTCGCAATCTTGTCCGGAGAGGCGCACGGGGCTGCCTTCGAGGAGGAGCGTGCCGAAGGCGAGGGCCTCGCCGAAACCCCAGTCAACCGGGCCGCCGTCCTTGTGGGCTTGGACGCGGGCGTCGAGGAGGCGCTTGATCTTGGGGTTAACCTTGAAGTTGGACGGGAGGTTGGTGAGTCCGGCGACGACTTTGGCGAGGGTTTCGGCGGAGACGGCGGTGGGGGCGGGCGAGTGGTTGTAACCCGGTTGGAAAATTGCGCTGGAACCCTCGAACGGGCTCTTGGTTTCGCCCTTGGCGGCGGAGGCGGCTTCGGCGGCTTTGGCTTTTTC
>DFYA01000084.1:26132-28229 GCA_002382525.1 Opitutaceae bacterium UBA4094 | reverse complement strand
ACGATGTCGCGTTGGAACTTCACGCGGAATTCGAGAGCGAGGCGTGTAACGTAGCAGACGGCCTCGGGATCGTCGCCGTTGACGTGGAAGACGGGGGCTTCGATGAGTTTGGCGACGTCGGTGCAGTAGCGCGTCGAGCGTGCGTCGGACGGATTGGTGGTGAAACCTATCTGGTTATTGATGACGAAGTGGACGGTGCCGCCGGTGCGATAGCCGGGGAGCTGGGAGAAGTTGAGCGTCTCGGCCACGACGCCCTGACCTGCGAAGGCGGCGTCGCCGTGTATCAGGAAAGGGCATACACGACGGCGCTCGACGTCGCCGCGGATGCGCTGGCGGGCGCGGGCCTTGCCTTCGACGACCGGGTTGACGATCTCGAGGTGCGACGGGTTGGCGGCGAGACGGACCTCGACGGTTTTGCCCGAAGTGGTCTTCAACTCGGCCTCGTAGCCGAGGTGGTATTTCACATCTCCGTCGCCGCCGACGGTGTGGGGGATGTAGTTTTCGGAGAACTGTTCGAAGAGCACCTCGAACGGTTTGCGGAGAATATTGGTCAGGACGGAGAGGCGACCGCGGTGGGCCATGCCCATGACGATCTCCTCGACGCCGACCTCGGGAGAGAACTCGATCATCGCGTCGAACGCGGCGATCATCGTTTCGCCGCCTTCGAGGGAGAACCGTTTTTGCCCGACGAAACGTGTGTGGAGAAACTTCTCGAAGAGCTCGGCTTTGTGCAGACGGCGGAGGATGCGGATCTTTTGCTCGCGGGAGAAAGACGGTTGGTTGTTGCAGGCCTCCATGCGGGCTTGGAGCCACTCGCGGGCGTCGTGGTCCTGCATGTGCATGTATTCGACGCCGATGCGACCGCAGTAGGTCTGCTGGAGGGCGGAGGCGATGTGCTTGAGCTTCTTTTGTCCGCCGCCTTGGAAGTTGGTGAGAGTGAAGCTCTCTTCGAGGTCGCCTTCGTCGAGACCGAAGTGGGAAAGCTGGAGTTTCGGATGCGGGGCGGGGGCTTCGCCGAGCGGGTCAACGTGGGCTTGAAGATGACCGTGGGAACGGTGGGCGTTGATGTATCGGATGATCTGCGCCTGTTTGTAGCTATCGATGACTTTGACCCCCGAAGCGGAGGCGCCACTGAGCCCGGCGCCGTTGCTGCCGAGGGCGAAACCTTGGAAAAACGCGCGCCACGTCGGATCGACGGAATCGGGATCGGCCAGCCATGCATTGTAGGCTGTTTCGATCGCCTCGGAATTGGCGCGTGTGGGGAGAGACAGGGAGTTCATGGAGAAGAAATGAGTCCGTCGAAGCCGACGTTTTGTGGGGTATGCAGGCGGGGCTTATTAAGAGCTGTAATAATGGAAAATTGTTATCACCCTGTGATACCAACGTGTTTTACTCAAGTGCCATCCCGGCAGCTCATGGGTTAAGCACACGTTGTGAAATTTTCTTACTGTCCGGGACACCCGCTTAATTAGTTTTCATGCCTCAGATCGAAACCGAGATCAAAGAATCCCTTATTTCCCTCTTGGCGGCGATAAAGGCTGCTAATGGCGATATCATCGCCGTGGAGATGGAACGGCTCGATGCGTTTTTAGCGCATGGGCGTGGAACGCTGCATCCGCAACTCGTCCATTTTCTGGAGAATAGGAGCTATGCGAAGGCGGTGATGTTCCTTGGCGGCGAGAGCGACATCCCGGTGGGAATCTGCGGTGGGCGCGCGGGGCGGGCGAAACCGGAATCCGGCGACCGTGTATAAGCAGAGACGCGCGAATGCGGCCTCCATGACTTTATGAGCAAAGACAAGATATCGACCGACGGCGGGATGAATCTCGGGCAAAATCCGTTTGGAGCCTTGGGCGGGTTGAGTCTGCCGCCGGGAAAACCGGCGGCTGCGGACACCCCAAAAGCGGACGCCGGGGCTGATGCTGGGGCGCGGGCCGCGCCGCAAAAAAATCGCGGACGCGTCGAGGTGTTGCGCATGACGGCGGGGCGCGGCGGGAAGACCGTCACGGTGGCGCGCGCGTTTATCGGGATCGGGTTGCCCGAGAAGGAGCAGCTCGCGAAAAAAATGCAGAAAGCGTGTGGCTGCGGGGGGACCGT
>DFYA01000084.1:13171-26019 GCA_002382525.1 Opitutaceae bacterium UBA4094 | reverse complement strand
CCCGCCGCGAGCGCGAGGGCGCTCTTCGCCCGGTTCAGGATGTAGAGATGATAGCCGGGGGCGCCGTGCTCGAGCAGGTCGCGGATCTGTGTGAGTGCCCAGTCGATGCCGATGATCTCGACGACGTCGGGGTTGACCTCGGCCACTTCGAGGCGACGGGCGAGCGTTGTGGGCAACACCGAGCCGGAGAGGGAGGCGATGCGCAGAATCTGCTTCACCGAGAGGACCGGCATGAGACCGGGAACGATGGGAACGGTGATGCCGGCGGCGCGGCACTTGTCCACGAAGCGGTAATAGATCGCGTTGTCGAAAAACAGCTGGGTGGTCACAAACGCAGCGCCGGCGTCCACCTTGCGCTTGAGGTTGTCGAGATCGACTTCCATGGACGGAGCCTCGGGGTGTTTCTCGGGGTAACCTCCGACTCCGAGACAGAGGTCTGGGTGGCGCTCTTTAAGAAGAGTGACGAGTTCGTTGGCGTAGCGGAGGCCGTCGGGCGCGACGGTGAACTCGGTGGCGCCCTTGGGCGGATCGCCGCGGAGCGTCATGATGTTGCGGAAACCGTTGTCGTAAATCAGATCGGCGAGCGCGATCAATTCGGAGCGGCTGTGTCCGACACAGGTCAGATGAGGCATCACCGTGAAGCCGAAGTCTTCGCGGAGCAGGCGGCTGACTTGGGCGGTGCGCTCGCGGGTGGTGCCGCCGGCGCCATAGGTCACGGATACGAAATCCCACTGGATCGACTTGAGCGCGGTGGCGGTTTGGCGGAGCGAATCAACGCCGGCATCGTCCTTGGGTGGAAAAAACTCGAGCGAACGAAGCGGGCGATTTTCGGCGAAGAGCGAGGCGATGCAGAGATCGGGATTCATGACGCATCAACGTATTCGTATCTGTTGATGCGTATGCAAGCGCGGAAGTTATGCTTATTCAACGTCGCGGGTTTTCTCCGATGCGTCCGACGGGGAACTCGAGGCGGCTGAGGACGAAGTAGCGACCGGGGCGGGCTCGAAAAGCGCGTCGGCCGTGGCGGGGAGGGCGTTGAGGATGTGTTCGCCGACGTGGAAGCCGCGTTGGTTCATGAGGGCATTGATCGGTGCAGAGGCGTCCGAGTGACGGATGAAGGCGAAGACCGGGCCGGCGGGAAGTGTCTCGGTGAGCGGACCGACGAGATCGGCAGGCGCGGCGGTCGGGGCGGGGTTCAGGATGTGGGTGACGAGGGCGGAGGGCGCGGGGGTAATGGCGTCGGGTTTGACGACGGTGCGTTCGGGCTGGCGACCGATGGCGACGGTGTGGGTTTTGCCGTCGAAGGTGGTGAGCGTGATCGTGCGCGCGTGTTGGCGGGCGCCGACGGCTTCGGGCGCGTCGGGCGCGGTGGTGTCGGTGAAGCGCAGGTGGTTGAGCGAACCGAGGAGGGCGGTGATGGCGGAGGTTTTGAGTTGTTGGCCTTCGGGTGTGATGTCGGCGGTGAAGGGCGCGGTTCGGTCGGCGCGGGTGACGGTGAGCGGATCGGCGGAGGGGAACGTCACGGTGACGCGGGCGATGTTGTCCGAGGCAAACTTGAGCAGCGTGGTGTCGGCCCAATTACGATCGGTGGCGTCGAGCCAGGCGTTGACGCGAGCGAGGTAGGCGGCGGACTCGCGGTCCGAGAACCGGATGAACCTGCCGCCGCTGTCGGCTTGTTTGCCGAGGGTCACGGCGAGGAGCGGCTTGCCGTCGGCGTCGGCAAGCGCGATGCGTGTATCCGAAAAATCGAGACGCGCGATGCGCTCGGGGTTTTGGGTGACGAGGCGCTCGACTTTGGCGGAGGTGAAGCTGGCGACGAGCGACGAAAGCTTGGCGAAGTCGGCGGGGAGATCGTGGTAGGATGCTACGACCCAAGAACCGGGAGCGGACTCGCGCAGACGGACGGTTTTGCCGCCTTCGGAGATGTCGATGCGAGCGGCGCGTTCGACCAGCGACGGCGAGAGCACGGGCTGACCGATGCGGTCGCTGGAAGTCGCGGCGTGGGGCTTGGGCCGGTTGAGGAACGTGGCCGCGATGGCGAGCGTTCCGAGGACGAGGAGAACGATGAGGAGGGTTTTCAGTTTCATCGTGGGAAAGAATCAGGTGCGGCGGGCGCGGTAGAACCAGAGGCCGAAGGCGCCGACGAGAAGGGGCGTGGCGAAAAGGTTGATCACGAGGAGGCGGTTGCCGAGGGCGTCAATGTCCTCGCGGAGGGCGCGGCGGATCTCGCGGCGTTCGGCGTTCATGCGGACCTCCTGTTGGCGGAAGTCGTCGATGGCTTTCTGCATCTCGGGTGTGGCGACAAGACGACCGTTGTCGGTGCGTTTTGCTTGGAGGGCGGAGAGCTTGGATTGAACTTCGCCGATACGGGCTTCGAGCGCGGTGAGTTGCTCTTGGTATTTCTTTTGGGCGTCGATCTGCATCTTTTGGACGACCGTGAAAGGGCGGAGGGAATTGCCCTTGCCGCGGATGGAGATGAGGTCCTGCGAACCGGCGAGGAACTCGAGGGCGTTGCTGCCGAAGGCGAGGTTGTCGTTGAGCGGCTCGAAGCCCTGAGAGCCGAGGAAGGCAACGCGACGGACGCTATAGTCGTCGAGGAGGAAGTCGGTGTCGGCGACGAGGAAGAGGGTGCTGGTGCCGGTGGATTCTTTGAGCGAGGCGTCGCTCGCGGAGGACGGCGCGCCGGGCAGGGGGAAGTCGTCGGTTTTTGCGGAGGCGTCCCTGGGCGGGCCGTCGGGGAAAGCGGTCTTAAATTTCCCGGTGAGCAGGGCGGCGAGGGTGCGTTTGCCGGACGGGAGGATCTGCCGCTCGATCGCCTCAGGGGCCATCATCTGCAAGGTCGTCGCCATGATGTCGCTCGTCTGATCGGAGGTTTGCACGAGCGGGGTGACGGTGACGCCGGCGGGGGCGTTGATGCGGAAACTGCCGGGCTCGACGAAGAGGAGTGATTCGAGCTGGGCGACGGCTTGCGATTGCTGATCGAAGTCGTCCTTGGTGAGCGAAAGCCAGACGGGCAGGCGGGTGACGGTGCCTTGACCGGTCTGGACGGGGGTGGCCTTGGCGAGATCGCCAACCACCTGTTGCGGATCGTAGGTGACGCCGTAGGCCTTGAGGAGCGTGGGGAGATCGCTGGAGAGGTTGGGCGCGCCGCCGAACATCGCGGCTTGTCCGCCCTGCATCTTGAAGTGTTGCGAGGACGGATCGACGGCGAGGAAGACGGGTTTGCCGGCGAGGAGGAACTGGTCGATGGCGTATTGGAGTTTTGGAGACACGCCTTGCGGATGGACGATGGCGAGGGCATCGAGGCCGGCAGGCAAAGCGGTGGCGGAGGATTCGACGTTAACGAGTTCAAAGCTGCGTTCCCATTCGCCGGCGATGAGCTGGCCGGGCTGAGGCGGGCGGGCTGCCATCATCATGGGATTGTGGGGCTGGGCGCGCAGCGGGAGGCTGGTGATGAGACCGAGCTTGGGACGGGTGAGCTGCTGGACGGAATAGACGAGCTGGGAGAGATCGTATTCGAGGAACGCCTCGCGCTGCGGGGTGAGGGCGGGGATGATTTTGTGTTGATCGGCCTGGGTGGCGACGAGGCCGAAGTAAAGGGATTCTCCGGTCATCGGGACCATCTGCGGCTGGAGACCGGCGGCGGCGGCGCGTTCCTCCTCGGGCGTGTCGGGGCGCGGGTTGATGACGTTGAGCGCTAGCTTGCCGCCGGAAGCGCGCACGTATTGGCGGAGCATCTCTTGGACGCGCTCGGCGTAGTTTTTATCGGATACGCGGAGGCCGGCTACGTCCTTGGAGAAGTAATAGTCGATGACCACGGGCTCCTCGATATTGGAGAGGAGGGACTTGGTGCCGGGCGAGAGCGTGTAGATGCGGTCGGCGGTGGCGTCGCCGCGGATGGGGAGCTGCGAGGCGAGGTAGTTGACGAGGACGAGGCCGACGAAGAGGAGGGCGATGGCGAGGGCTTTGCTTCCGGTTTTCATGGGTGCGACAGCGGGGCGGGCGGGAGCGAAGGGGTTAACGTTCGAGGGCGACGACGTTCAGGAAGAGCGTGAAGCCGGTGAGCGAGAGGAAGAAGACTACGTCCTTGGGGTCGATGATGCCCTTGGTGAAGGCGTTGAAGTGGGTGGCGAAACTGAAGTTGGCGAGGAGGTCCACCAGCCACACGGGGAAGACGGAGTGGAGGACGCTGTTGAAGACGCTCCAGCCGAGGAAGAGCAGCACGAGACAGGCGAGCACGCTGAGGACGAAGCTGATGACCTGGTTGCGCGTGAGGGCGGACGTGAGGGAGCAGACTCCGAGGTAGGAACCGGCCATGAGGATGCTGCCGAGGTAGCTGCTGGCGATGACGCCCCAGTCGGGATCGCCGAGGTAACCGACGGTGATGACCATCGGGAAACTGAGGAGGATGGCGACGGTGAGAAACGCCCAGGCGGCGAAGAATTTGGCGAGGACGGCTTCAAGCGTGGTGATCGGCAACGTGAAGAGCAGTTCGACGGTGCCGGTGCGTTTTTCCTCGGACCAGAGGCGCATGCCGGCAGCCGGGATGAGGAAGAGGAAGAGCCACGGGTGAAAGACGAAGAAGCTTTCGAGCGAGGCGAGGTTGGTGCGGAAAAAGCCACCGATGAAGAAGGCGAGTCCGACGGACGCCATCAGGAATACCACGAGGAAAACGTAAGCGACAGGGGAGCGGAAATAGCCGAGAAACTCGCGTTTAAAGACGGGGGTTATCTGGGACATGGGACGGGAGAGTAGTGAGTAGCGGGTAGCGAGCAGTGAGTAGGCGGAGGCGGAATCAGGCGTCGGACGTCGTGAGGGAGCGGAAGATCGCGTCGAGACGGGCGCCGGGTTGGCGGGCGCGGAATTGAGCGGGGGTTTCGTCCACGACGACCTTGCCTTGCGAGATGATGATAACGCGCGTGCAGATGGCTTCGACCTCCTCGAGGATGTGAGTGGAGAGGACAACGGCCTTCTCGGCGGCGAGGTTTTTAATGAGCGCGCGAACCTCGTTCTTTTGGTTGGGGTCGAGTCCGTCGGTGGGCTCGTCGAGGATCAACACGGGTGGGTTGTGAAGGAGAGCCTGGGCGAAACCGACGCGTTGTTTGTAGCCTTTCGAGAGGGTTTCGATCGTCTGCCTGCGAACGGGCGCGAGCTGGGTGAGACCAAGGGCGCGTTCGACTTGGGCGTCGCGCGCGTCGCGGGCGCGGAAGTCGCGGGTTTCAGCGATGAAGCCGAGGAATTCCTCGACGGTCATCTCACCGTAGGCGGGGGCGCTTTCGGGCAGGTAGCCGAGTTGTTTTTTGACCGCGACGGGATCCCGGGTGACATCGTGGCCGTTGACGAGTGCGGTGCCGGCGTTGGGGCGGAGGAAGCCGGTGATCATCTTCATGGTGGTCGATTTCCCGGCGCCGTTGGGGCCGAGAAAACCAAGGATGTCGCCGCGGTTGACGGTGAAACTAACGCCATCGACGGCGCGCTTCGAACCGTAGTGTTTCACGAGACCTTTGACTTCGATCATGGAAAGAATCGGAGGTGGAAGGAAGGGGTTGTCGGGCTTGCTGGGAAAGCCGCGCGGAGAAAAAAGTTCCACGGAAAACCGCAGAGCGTTACGGGTAAAAATCCGCAGGCGGGGGGATCAAGCGGAAAGTGTGGGATGCTGCCCGGGTGCGCTCGCTCGCGAGAGGAGAAGGCGGTGGCGAACATTGCGAGCAAGCTCGTTTCCCACGGGATCAAGCCGCTTCGGCGTAACGCGGCGGGACGCCGCGTCTACTTTTCAGGCGGTGGCGAGCTCGCGGTCTTTCTCTGTTTTGAGGCGGAGCTGACCGCAGGCGGCGTCGATGTCGTGGCCCTTTTCGCGTCGCAGCGTGACGGATACACGGGCGGCGCGAAGAATGTCGGCGAAACGCTCCTGACGCGTGATCGACGGGCGCTTCCACGGGAGGCCCTCGACGGTGTTGTAAGGGATGATGTTTACGTGCGCGTGAAGATCGATCGCGATGTCGCGCAGCTTCTCGGCCTGGTCGAGCGAGTCGTTGATCTCCTCGATGAGGATGAACTCGAGCGTGACCATGCGGCCGTGCTTTTCGTTGAAGGCCTTGATCGCGGGGAGAAGTTTCTCCAGCGGGTAGGCCTTGTTGACCGGCATGATCTTTTCGCGGACCTCGTTGGTTGCGCCGTGGAGCGAGATTGCGAGGCGGATGCCCAGCGGTTCGTCGGCGAGCTTGAGGATTTTGGGAACGAGGCCGGATGTGGAAAGGGTGATGCGGCGGGCGCCCACGCCGAGTCCCCATTCGGCGTTCACGATGGTGAGGGCGCGGATGATGGCGTCGTAGTTGGCGAGGGGCTCGCCCATGCCCATGACCACGATGTTGTCGAAAGAGGCGAGTTCCATGCGGGCACGCGGCGTGCGGGCGTCCTCGCGATAGCAAACTTGCAGGAGTTGCGCGACGATCTCGCCGGCGTTGAGGTCGCGCTTGAGTCCGGCGAGTCCGGAGGCGCAGAAGGCACAGGCCATGGCGCAACCGACTTGGGTGGAAATGCAGATGGTCTTGCGCGATGCGTCGAGGCCGACGCCCTCTTGCGGCACGCGGATGATGACGGTTTCGATGAGCGACTTGTCGCCCATCTCGAGGAGGAGTTTGTCGGTGACGTCGAGGGACTGTTTGCCGAAGACGAGCGAGGCGGGCATGAGTTCGAACGTCTCGTCGAGCCAAGCGCGGAGCGGCTTGGAGAGGTTGGTCATGTCGTCCCAAGTGCGGGCGCGTTTTTTATAGACCCATTCGAGAATCTGTTTCGCGCGGAAAGCGGGCTCGCCCTTTTCGCGCAGGCGCGCGGTGAGGGAGTCGAGGGTTTCGCCGGTGAGCGGCGCTTTGTCGGGCGTGAACTTCATGCTTGGAATGCGAGTCGATAGACAGAATGAACAGAATTACAGAATAAACCATGAACCTCCTTCAGCGCCACATCTTCGCCAGCGTGTTTTTCACATGCGCGGTGGCGGCGGGGATTTTCGCCTTCGTGCTGATCGTAGGCAACGCGTTGAAGGATCTGCTCGGATATCTGCTGGCGGGGCAGTTGACGTTGGAGGCATTTGTGAAATTGACCGGATTGCTCGTGCCTTATGTCGCGGTGCATGCGCTGCCGGTGGGCATGCTGACGGGGGTGTTGCTGGTGCTCGGGCGGATGTCGGCGCAGCAGGAAATCACGGCGATGCGCGCGGCGGGGCTGGGGTTGGGTTATGTGGCGAAGCCGATTTTGTGGATCGCGGTGGCGGGCGTGGCGGCGACGTTGGCGTTGAACTTTCATTTCGAGCCCACGGCGCGCACGCTTTACCGCCAGACGGTAAGAGAAGCGGTGCAGAAAAACCCGCTGAGCATGATCGTGGAGAAGACATTCATTCGCGATTTTCCGGGTGTGGTCGTGTATGCGGGCGAGAAAGAAGGCGCGGAGCTGCGCGATGTGTGGTTGTGGAAACTCGATCGTGAAAAACGGGTGACGGAGTTCCTGCGCGCCAAGTCAGGGCGGGTCGATTACGACGAGGGCGCAAACGTGATGAAGGTGGCGTTGACGGACACGTTTGCGGATCAGCGCGACCCGAAGAACCCGGAGAGTTTCAGCACGACGGACACGCAGGTTTCCATGGGTGAAGTCGAGGTGGATATCCCGTTGGGGAATCTTTTCGGGGCGCAAGGGGCGTCGCGGCGATCCAGTTTGCTAACGTTTGGAGAGTTGTTGGCTCGCAAGAAACAGCTGGAGCAAGAAGGGGCGCCGCTGGCGGCGCGTATGAAGATATCCGTGGCGCTGCACGAAAAGGCGGCGGGGTCGCTGACGATCCTGGCGTTCGCACTGCTGGCGATTCCGCTCGGCATCAAAGTCTCGCGCAAGGAGACGACAGCCAACCTCGGCGTCGCGCTGCTGCTGGCGCTTGCCTACTACTTCCTCAACGTCGTGGTGAGTTGGCTGGATCGCTCGCCCGCGCTGCGGCCGGATTTGTGGCTGTGGATGCCGCCTCTGGTGTTCATCGGGCTCGGGGTGTGGCTGTTTCGACGTGTGGAGCGGATCTGAGGGGCGGGGGGTTTACGCTTCGAGCACGGGCACGTCGTATTGCAGAATGAGCCGGTCGCGGGTCGCTAGCACGAGGCCGTCGGCAAGCGTTTGGGCGATCAGCATGCGGTCGAACGGATCGCCGTGCGTGTCGGGCAACGTGAGGGAGCGGGCGGCGTGAGCCATCGTGATCGGTAATGGCTCGAAGCCATCGGATTGCAACTCGGCCACTACATCCCCGTCGATGCGCAGCTTACCCTTGCCGACCTTGAGGCCGATTTCCCAGATCGAGGCGGCGCTGAAATAGACCGCGTTGGCCGGATCGGCGATCGCGGCGCGAGCGGGGATCGTCAGGCGTGTCGGCTCGTCCAGCCACCACAACAAGACGTGCGAGTCGGCTAGGATTCTCATGTGTTATTGCGGGTCCTCGGCGGCGAGGAAGGTAGTCCCCTCGTCGCGCGTGGGGTAGATCGAAGTCTGAATCATGGCGGCCGTCAGCGCGTCGTCGGGTGCCCAGGCGTCGGGTGCTTCAGTGATTTTGCCTTTGAGCTGACCGCCCTTGCGCGCGGCACGGACCGGTGAAAACGGAACGATGCGAACCAGTGGTTTGCCCGCCTTCGCTAGCACAATCTCTTCACCCGCAGCGGCTTCCTCGACGATGCGCGACAGGTGGGTCTTCGCGGCCTGGATGTTGATCACCTTCATGATGAACACAGACCAGACCAAGTCTGGTCTGGTGTCAAGTTGGCGGCGAATCAAGGTTTGCCGTCCGAAGCGGCGAGAGTTCCGACGAGTCGCCGCACTCCAAGTCGGAGTGCGGCGATGGTCGATCAGGCCTTGGCGAGCGACCGGTTGAGAGCGCTGACGACAGCCTTGATCGAGGCGAGCTCGATGTTCGTGTCGATGCCGGCTCCGAAAAACGCGGTGCCGGGCCCGGTTTTGATCTGAATGTAACTCACCGCGCGCGCCTCGGCGCCGCTGCCGAGGGAGTGCTCGGAGTAGCTGACGAGTTCGAACAGCGGCATGCCGGAGGAGCGCATCGCTTGCACAAAGGCGTCGATGGGACCGTTACCCGCGCCGGTGATGATTTTTTCCTGGCCGTAGACGAGCAGGTCGGCCTGGCAGGTTACGGAGCTGGTGCGCTCGATCGTGCGGAATTCCTTCAGCGCGATGGGGGAGGCGCGGTCGATGTATTCGGAAACGAATACATCGTTGATGTCCTGCGGCGTGAGCTCGGCGCCGCGGGCGTCGGCGAGGTCGTTGACCACCTTGCCGATCTCCTTGTGCATGAGTTTCGGCAACTGGAAGCCGAACTCGTTCTCCAGCACGTAGGCGACGCCGCCTTTGCCGGACTGCGAGTTGATGCGGATGATCGCCTTGTAGCTGCGACCGATGTCGGCCGGATCGATGGGAATGTAGATGACGTCCCACGGGCGGTCGGGCTTTTGGTGCGGCCACGACTTCTTGATGGCGTCCTGGTGGGAGCCACTGAAGGCGGTGAAAACCAATTCGCCGGCGTAGGGATGACGCGGGTGGATCTCCATGCGCGTGCAACGCTCGTAGGTGTCGCGGATCGCGTTGATGTTGGAGAAGTCCAACTGCGGGTCGATGCCGTTGGTGTAGAGGTTCAACGCGACGACAACCAAGTCCAGGTTGCCCGTGCGTTCACCGTTGCCGAAGAGCGTGCCTTCGACGCGGTCGGCGCCGGCCAGCAATGCCAACTCGGTCGCAGCGACGCCGGTGCCGCGATCGTTGTGCGTGTGCAACGACACGATGGTGCGGTCTCGACGCGTAAGGTGTTTGCACATCCACTCGATTTGGTCGGCGTGGACATTGGGCGTGGCATACTCGACCGTGGCGGGGAGGTTCAGGATGATCTTGTTCTCGACGGTGGGCTGCCACACGTCGGTGACCGCCTCGCAAATCTCCAACGCGAACTCCAATTCGGTGCTCGTGAAGCTCTCGGGCGAATACTCCAGACGCAGGCGCGTGCCGGCGTCGATCAACGCCTGACCGTGCTGTTTGAGCAACGACACGCCCTTGACGGCGATGGCCACGATGTCGGCCTTGGACGCGCCGAACACGTATTCGCGCTGCTTGGGCGAGGTGGAGTTATACAGGTGGAAGATGACGTTCTTCGCGCCTTTCAACGCCTCCAAGGAACGCGTGATCAGTTCTTCGCGGCATTGGCAGAGAATCTGGATCGAGACGTCGTCGGGGACGCGGTTTTCCTCGATCAAGCGGCGGCAAAAATCGAATTCGATCTGCGATGCGGACGGGAAGCCGACCTCGATTTCCTTGAAGCCGATTTTTACCAGCATCTCGAAGTAGTCGAGTTTCTCCTCGACGCTCATCGGCTGGGCGAGGGCTTGGTTGCCGTCGCGCAGGTCAACGCTGCACCAGATCGGGGCGCGTTCGTGGACGCGGTTGGGCCATTGGCGGTCGGTCAAAGGGACCGGAGGAAAGGGACGGTATTTCGTAACAGGAGCGGATTGCATGGGCGTGGACTTAGTCGTGATAGCGGTGAACGGACGGGATTCGCAACGCCGCGTTTAAGCAGCGGCGCAACAACACGGGCAAACAGGCGGACGCACGATCAGCTGCTAGGCAGCGATTAGAGATCGTGCGTGTGACTAAGTCGAAGGGCCTGCCGTGAAACGTTCATTTGGGTAACGCACCTATCCGATTCGCCGCGCGGAAAGTCAAGAATCACGTCCGTCGCCGCGCGGCTCCCGCCACAAAGCCCGAGGGCGAGCTTGCTACGGTATGGCGAATGCGGCACTCCCGGCAGCAGCGCATGAAATTTCCCGTTTTCCTAACGTCACTCCTCGCGGTTCTCGCTCTGGTTGGTTGCAGCAAGAAGGCGGACGACTCCGCGATTCGTATCGGTCTCAACGTCGAACTCACCGGGGAACTGCCCTCGGTTGGCGCCTCCTCGCGCAACGCGGTCGAACTGCACGTCGCGCAGATCAACGCCGCCGGCGGCATCACCCTCGGTGACAAAAAAGTGCCCCTCAAACTCGTGATCGGCGACAACGGCGCCAAGGCAGACCAGGCCGCCGCGACCGCCCAGCGCCTCATCTCGCAAGAGAACGTGCTCGTCATGATCGGGCCCAACGCCAGCTCCTGCGCCATCCCGGCATCCGAGATCGCCGAGTCGCTCAAGACCCCGATGATCTCGCCGTGGTCCACCAACCCGAAGACCACGATCAACACGCAGACCGGCGAGCCGAAGGCCTATGTGTTGCGCGGGTGCTTCACCGATCTTTTCCAAGCCGGCGTGCTCGCGAAGTTCACGCTGAAAGACCTCGAGGCCAAACGTGCCGCGGTGCTCTTCGACGTCGCTTCCGAAGCGCCCAATGGCCAGGCCAATCTTTACAAACAAACCTTTGAAAAACTCGGCGGCACGATCACCGCCTTCGAAACCTACACGACTGGCGACCGCGATTTCTCGGCGCAACTCACGAAGATCCGCGCGTCGAATCCCGACGTGATCTTCCTCCCGGCTTATTACACCGACGTGCCCCTCATCACACAGCAGGCACGCCAGCTCGGCATCACCGCGCGCTTCATCGGCAGCGACGCGTGGAGCTCGCCCGAGATCGTGAAACTCGGCGGCGAGGCGCTCGAAGGCGCGTATTTCTGCAACCACTACTCGACGCAGATCGCCACGCCCGCCGCGAAGAAGTTCATGGAAGAATATCAGGCCAAATACGGCCAGGCGCCCGACGACATCGCCGCGCTTTCCTACGACTCGGTCGGCTTTATGGTGAAGGCCATTGAGGCGGCGGGCGTCGCCGACCGCGAAGTCGTGCGCGCCGCGCTCGCATCGATCCCGAGTTATGAAGGCGTGACCGGCGAAATGCGTTTCACCGAGGGCAACGGCGATCCCGTGAAGAGCGCGGTGATCCTGCAGATCAAAGACGGCAAGTTCGTCTGGGTGGCCAACGCGGCGCCCTGAGCCGGCGACGTTTTCGCCGCATGGACTATCTCGCGCAGCAGGCGATCAACGCGATCCAGCTCGGCTCGATTTACGCGTTGATCGCGCTGGGCTACAGCCTGGTTTACGGCGTGCTCTCGATGATTAACTTCGCCCACGGCGACGTGTTCATGGTGGGCGCCTTCGCGTGTCTCGTGCTGGTGTCGTTGGTGCCGCTGCCGTTCGTGGTGGCGTTGCTCGCGGTGATGCTCATCACGGCGGTGCTCGGCGCGTCGATCGAGCGGGTCGCTTATCGCCCGCTGCGCAACGCACCACGCGTGTCCGCGATCATCACCGCGCTCGGGTGCGGCCTCGTCATCCAAAACACCACGCTGAGCCTCAGCCCCTACGCCCGTCCGATGCCGCGGTTGTTCGAGGCGAGCACGTTTGAATTCGCGGGCGTCACGATGAACAGCCTGCAGTTGCTCATCATCGGGGTCTCCGTGGCGTTGATGGTCGGCCTCGATTTTGTGATTCGCAAAACCGACTGGGGTGTCGCGTTGCGCGCGACCGCGTGTGATCGCCTGGCGGTGCCGTTGATGGGCGTGCCGGTGAACCGCGTGATATCGTTTACGTTTGCCGTTGGCGGCGCGCTCGCCGGAGCGGCCGGTGTGCTTTACAGCCAGGCGTATCCGGTGGTCGGCGCGTCGATGGGCGCGTTGATCGGTTGGAAGGCGTTTGTCGCCGCCGTCGTCGGCGGAATTGGCAGCGTGCGCGGCGCGATGCTGGGCGGCTACATCCTCGGCGCGGTCGAGGTGGCGACGGTCGTCGCGTTGCCGTCCACCTGGCGCGATCTCATCGCGTATTCGCTGCTGCTGGTGATCTTGAT
>DFYA01000084.1:0-13149 GCA_002382525.1 Opitutaceae bacterium UBA4094 | reverse complement strand
GCGTTGTTGCACGAGCGGTTCGGTTGGTTCAACGGCTATGCGGAGTTCGTTCTCATCACCGCCGGGATCAACATCATCCTGTGCGCGAGCCTGAATCTGGTGAACGGCTACATGGGCGAGTTCTCGGTGGGCCACGCCGGCTTCATGGCGGTCGGCGCTTATGCGGCGGGATTGTTGTCGGTGAAGATCCTGCCGGGCGCGACGCCAGTATGGGCGTTTCCGCTGGTGGTGACGTTTGGCGGACTCATCGCGGCGGCGATCGGTTTTCTGCTGGCGCTGCTCTCTTTCAAAACACGCGGCGACTACCTTGCGATCATCACGCTGGCGTTCTTGATGATCGTGAAATCGGGGTTGGAGAACATTCCTTATGTCGGCGGACCGCGCGGGTTGTTGGGCATCGAGCGGATGACGACGCTGCCTCAGACGGTCGCTTGGACCATCGTGACACTGTGGGTGATCCGGAACCTTGTGTATTCAAAATTTGGACGCGCGATCACGGCGATCCGCGAGGACGAGCTCGCGGCGGGGGCGATGGGCGTGCGCACGCGCGAGGCGAAGATCCTCGCCTTTGTGGTATCGTCGTTTTTTGGAGGCGTGGCGGGATCGTTGTTCGCGCACCAACTTCAGTTCATCAACCCGGCGACCTTCGACATCATCAAGTCCACGGACATTCTGGTGATGGTTTACATCGGTGGTGTGGCCTCGCTCACGGGCTCCGTGATGGGCGCGGTGTTGGTGACGGTGCTCGCGCAGGTGCTTCAACCGCTCGGCACTTGGCGCATGGTTGTCATGCCGCTCACGTTGGTGTTGTTGATGCTGTTTCGTCCGCGCGGATTGCTGGGGCTGCGGGAACTCGCGTGGGTGCTGCCGGGACGCGAACTCTTTAAGCGGGGAGGGGGGCGATGACGCCGTTGCTGCAACTCGACGCGGTGACCAAACGCTTCGGCGGACTTTGCGCGGTGTCCGCTGCGGCGCTCGACGTGCAGGCGGGGCACGCGCACGGGATCATCGGTCCGAACGGCGCGGGCAAGACGACCTTGTTTAACCTCATCACCGGCATCTATGCGCCGGACGAAGGGACAATCCGTTTTGAGGGAGCGAAGATTGCCGGACTGCGTCCGAATCAGATCGCGGCGCGCGGCATCGGACGCACGTTTCAAAACATTCGCCTGTGCCGCGAACTCACGGTGCTCGACAACGTGCGCATGGCCTTCGACGTGCGCCTGAAGTCCTCTCCGTGGGCGGCGATGCTCAACCTCCCTTCACACCAGCGCGAGGAGCGGCGCTCCATCGACGGGAGCATGGAGTTGTTGGAGGCATTCGACATGGCGTCGTATGCGGAGCTGAAGGCCGGTGGGCTGCCGTATGGTCTACAGCGGCGGCTGGAGATTGCGCGAGCGCTGGCGTTGAAGCCGCGCCTGCTGCTGCTCGACGAACCGGCGGCCGGCATGAACTCGGCGGAGACGTTGCGGCTGATGGAATTTTTGCGCTGGGTGCGGGAGCACTTCGCGGTGACGCTCGTCTTGATTGAGCACCACATGAAGTTGGTGATGGGTCTTTGCGATCAGATCACTGTGCTTGATTTCGGCGTGACCATCGCGCACGGCACGCCGGCGGAGATCCAAGGAAATCGCCGCGTGATCGACGCCTATCTGGGCGAGGAGGCGGAGACATGAGCGACGTGGTGTTGTCGGTTGAAAACCTTACGGTGCGCTACGGCGATATCGAGGCGGTGAAAGGCATCTCGTTCGACGTGCACGCCGGGGAGATCTTTACGCTGATCGGCGCGAATGGCGCGGGCAAGACGTCCACTTTGCGAGCGCTCTCCGGTATGGTGAAGTTTGGCGGCGCGGTGCGGCTCAATGGCCGCGACCTGCGCGGGCTCGCCGCCGAGGACATCGTCGGCGCCGGGCTTGCGCATGTGCCGGAGGGCCGGCGGGTGTTTGGTCCGTTGACGGTGTTGGAAAACCTGCGACTCGGCGCGTGGACGCGTCGGCGCGAGCGGGCGGCCGTGGCGGCGGATTTGGAGCGAATGTTGACGCTGTTTCCGCGGTTGAACGAACGTTGCGACCAACTCGCCGGAACGTTGTCGGGCGGCGAACAGCAGATGTTGGCGGTGGCGCGCGCGTTGATGAGCCAGGCGCGGCTGCTGGTGTTGGACGAACCGTCGATGGGGCTGGCGCCGAAGTTGGTGAAGGAAATCTACGCGGTGTTGCGCGACATCAATCGGGAGGGCGTGACGCTGTTGCTCGTCGAGCAGAACGCGAATCTTGCGCTGCGTCTCGCGGATCGCGCGGCGGTGCTGGAAACGGGAACGATCGCGTTGGCTGGGGCGAGTGCCGAGCTGTTGCAAGACGCGCGGGTGCGGGAGGCTTATTTGGGTGCGTAAGATGGCTGCGCTTGTTTTGCGGTTGGCGGTTTGCGTAGGGTGGCGGTCGATGACTAGGTGCCGCCGCGTAACTCCTTTTGCGTGCCGGCGTCTTGGTTGAGGTGTATGAGGCTTTCCCCAGTGTTTCATGGATGAGGAGACGTTCGACCTTGCAGGATGTCTGGATCGCGTTCGCCAACGCGATCAGGCCGCCGCGCGCGAGCTGGTCGAACACTTGCACCCGATGGTCATTCGCATTGTGCGCGCCCGACTTCCGCGTCGGGTCGCCGAGGAAGATCTCACCCAAGAAATTTTCCTGAAAATGTTCACTCGCATCGCACAGTATCAGGGCAATGTGCCGTTCTCTCACTGGGTGTCGCGGATTGCGGTCACGACCTGCATCGATCACCTGCGCGCGCAGAAACGGCGTCCGGAATTTCGCTGGGCGGATCTTTCGGAGAACGAGGCCGATGTGCTCGACGCGGTGCTGACGAGCGAGAACGAGGTGGGAGCCGGCGACGCGATGGCGGCGCGCGAATTGGTTCACAAGCTGCTGGATCTGCTTAAACCCGACGACCGCCTCGTGTTGCAGCTCCTGGATCTCGAACAAAAGACCTTGGCGGAGGTGAACGTGCTCACCGGGTGGAATATCACTTTGATCAAAGTCCGCGCCTTCCGTGCGCGGCGGAAATTGCAAAAGCTGTTTGAGGAGCTAAAGAAAACCGAACGCGCATGAAACCACATCTCTCCCCATGGACTCGCCTGGTGGCGGCCGCGCGACTCGCGTCGGTCGAGGATCGGCGCGACGTGACCGCACCGAATGGCTTTGCGACCCGCGTCGCGGCGCTGGGCCTCGCGGGAATGGAGCCGACGTTTTCGGCGCTGTTTGCGCGTTTGTCGCTGCGCGCGTTAGGCGTATGCGCACTGCTGATGGTGGTGGGCGTGGCGCTTAACTTTGGACCGGTCTTGAACGCCGTTGAAACCGAGTCGGTGGCGGTGAGCGATCCGGTGGCCGAATGGCTCAACGCCGCCTCTTAATTTTCCAGTGGCTTCCACCTTTAAAATCATTCTCGCGGTCAGCGGCATTTTTGTCGCGGGTGCCGTCACGGGCGGCTTTGTCGGCGTGCGCGTGTTCGGGCACCTCGCGCAGAAGAAACAAGTTGTTGAACGGATTGGCCCGAACGAAATCGGAGCCCGGCTCGCCGAGCAGCTCCAGCTGACGCCCGAGCAGAATGCCAAGATTCGTCCGCTGCTCAGCCGGACTTCCGAGGAATTGCGAAAGGTGCGCCGCGAAGCGTTTAGCCAGGCGTCGGCGTTGGTCACGACGATGGACGCGGAATTGTCGAAGGTGTTAACCGAGGAGCAGCGCGTGCTCTTGAAAGAGGTGCGCGCGCGCGAGGAAGAGCGGCGCAAAAAATGGATGGCCGAACGGGCCGAGCGGGCTGAGCGCGCGAAACGCAAAGAAGGGCAAACTCAGGAAGGGACTAGGAAGCCAAACAGTGACGGGGCTCGCCCGCTGCGCCAAGAGGCGCCGCCGCCTCCGAGTGGTGAGGAGTGATTCTCTCGCGCAACGCGCGTGTGCGCGCTTGCGGCGGGGGCCGGTTTTGCAGTGAGGTGGGGGCATGCCCGCGTTGTCCGGACACATGTTGTATTTTGCCTATGGCGAGGATCTGCCGCACGCGGAGTTGATGAAGCGGTGTCCCGGAGCCGAGTGGTTTGGGCCCGCACGGTTGGAGGGCCACCGGCTGGTGGCGACGGCGGCGGGACGGGCCAACGTGCGCGCGGAGGCCTGCGCGACGGTGTGGGGCGCGTTGTGGATGGTGCCGGCAGCGTTGCTGCCGGAGTTGGATGCGTGCGCGGTGGACGGTTTCGAACGCGCCACACGGCGTATCGTTTCTCCGGCGGGACCGCGAACGGAGGCGACGCTTTACCTGTCGAAGAGCCGCATGAAAAGCGGGGCGACGCTGGTGCGCTTGGAGGCGCTGTTGGGCGGTGCGGAAGAAAATCGTCTGCCGACGAGTTATATCAAAGAATTGAAAGAGATGTTTGAGGGCGCGTGAGGCGGAGCGGCGGAGTGGGTGAGTGCGGGAAAAATGAGCGAAAGATTCTCGTTGAACCACGCGTTGCTCACCGCACTGTTCGCGTCGGCCAGGCGCCATGCATGGGCAGACGCGTGAACCCCGCCAGGACCGGAAGGTAGCAACGGTAACGACGTTCTCCCAGTGCCGTGGAGTGCCTGGCCACTTTTTTTTTCGCACCATGAGATGCTCAAGCGGGGTGAGATGGATTGATGTAATCGCCGGCAGGTGGGCGCGCTGGGCGATGTGCTTTCTTTTGGGATCGCTCGCGCTGCGAGCGGCGACCAGCGGCCCGTTTCCTCATGTGCCCATGGGCGTGGCGAACGGCTGTTTCGTCGAGTCGGTGGCGTTCGGCGACGACCTGCGGACACGGCTCGGCGAGGGCGTGTGGTATCGGTTGCTCCAGTGGGGTGCGAAGGAGGCCGACGAGGTGGTGGCAGGGCACGCGGTGGTGGTGTTCGAGCATGGCGGGCGGTTGTGGTCCTACGACATCAACCACGGGTTCACCGCTCTGGACGTGCCGCCGGAGCGGCGCGACGATCTGGCCTCGGTGGTGAAACAGGTGACGGGGCCGTATTTAGAAAAAATTACGCCGCGTTATCCGATTTATCGGGAGGATTTCGGGCAGGCGCCCGATGCCAAGTTGCCGGCGGGGTTTGAGGGCGTGACCGAGCGGGATTTCCGGGATGCAGAGATCGTGGCGGCGCGTCTGGCCAAGCGGCGACCGGTGGCGCTGGTTGAGTTCATTTATCCGAAGGACGGAGAAACGCGGCGCGGGGCGGCGGTGGCGTTTGTGTATCACGGGCGGCTCTGTGTTTACACGGCGTCAAACGGCACCGTGCCGTTCCGCGTGCAGGCGCAGAGCGTGAAGAACCTGCGGCAATTGCAGGACTTGCTGCGCCGGATTTATCCCGGCGCGAGCAATCTTCAGGTGCGCTGAGGCGGCGAGGGAGCGGCGGAAAAGGAGGGAAGCGAGCTTGCTCGCGATTGCAGCGTGTGGCGGGAGGGGCGCAATCGATCGCGAGCAAGCTCGCTTCCCACGTCGGACGGGGCGTGGAGGAGCGCGGTGGGCGTGGCCGTTAACCTCAGTGTTTCACGTGGACGGTCGCGCCTTTCGGCTGACCGATCGCGGTGAGGAGTTCGCCGAACCACGGAGCACTCGTGTCGAAGGGCTTGCCGCCCTTGATGCGCGGGAACTCGATGGCGCGAAGCACGCCGCCTTGGTCTTCGTCGTGGCCGATGACGCCGCTCTCGCGACGGAGCGCACAGTCCACGGCGAGATCGGTGCAGCTCTTGATGAGGCGGAGGTCGTCGGCGTTGGCGGCGGCGGCCCGGGCATAGTAGCCGGATTTTTGGACCAGGACCTTTTCGGCGCCGAGCATCTTGGAGAATTGCTCGCCGAACCACTTGCCGGGATTCACAGCGTCGAGTTTGACGTGTCCGAAGGCGTCACGAGGAACCTCTTGGCCTTTGGCCTGCATCTCGGCGATGATCGACTCCACGCCGGCGCCTTCGCTGATGAAGATGTTCACGTTGTCCACGCGGTCCATGATGCCCTTGAGGCGGGCGGCCTCGGCGGCGAGGTCGACGGCCATCTCGGGGATGAAGACGGCGTGCACGTCGAGGTTGTCGCGGGAGAGGCCGAGGCCGGGGACAAACTCTTCACGGTCGAGGAGCTTGCGGTAGTCGGCGGCGGTGGCGGCGGTGAGCCAGCCGCAGTTGCGGCCCATGACCTCGTGGATGATGAGCATGCGCGGGTTGGCGTTATGCTCGGCGACGACGTTGCGGAAATAGCGCGCGCCCTGTTCGGCGGCGGTCCAGGCGCCGAGGGATTGGCGGATGGGGAACACGTCGTTGTCGATCGTCTTGGGCAGACCGATGACGGTGAGGCCGTAGTTGTTTTTGGCGAGGAACGCGGCGAGGTCGGCGGCCGCGGTGTTGGTGTCGTCGCCGCCGATGGTGTGGAGGATATCGACGCCGTCTTTGATGAGCTGGTCGGCGGCGACCTTCTGCGGGTCTTGACCTTCTTTCACCAAGCCGCGTTTTACGCAGTCTTTGATGTTGGTGAGTTTGACGCGGGAGTTGCCGATGGGAGAGCCGCCGTGCTTGTGGAGGATGGGAGCGGCGGCGCGTTCGGCGGGACCGATTTTGTAGGAGTCGCCAAGGAGGAGCCCCTTGTAGCCGCCGTGGTAGGCGATGATTTCAATGTCGGGCGCGATCTCGGTGTAGCGCTCGATGAGTCCGCCGACGGCGGAGCTGAGGCAAGGCGCGAGGCCGCCGGCGGTGAGAAGGGCGACTTTTTTGGGACGGTTGGGAACGGCGTGGGTGCTCATGGGAAATGGGAAAGAGAAGCCGCGAGCGTGGGAAATGGCTCGCGTGCCGTCGAGCCGGGAGCATGGGCGAGGGTTGCCAAAGACCGCGCAGGATTTGCGGCACGATGACTCCGGCCCAGCTACGAGGCTTACTCAGTAAAAATTGCGATGGAACCCACCGGGGAAGCACCGCACTATCCCCGCATGAAAGCACTTAGCCTGTTTCTGATGATTATCAGCGGCATGGTCGGAGTAGTGCACGCGCAGTCGGAGCGAGGCTCGGAGATTCCCGTGGAACGAGCGCGCAACGCACCGGTGTTTACTTTGTATTTCGAGAACGACTATTTCGGAGGCAAGGACCAGCACTACACCAACGGTATGAAGCTGTCTTGGGTGACGGGTGACCTCACCGAGTGGGGCCAAGAAGGGAGGCGGCGAACGGTTGTCGAATCCCTGCCGTTTGTGAATCAACCGGAGCGACAGAAGAACTTCGGAATCGCTTTCGGGCAGAACATCTACACGCCGCAGGATACCGACCTCGCGATACCGGATCCCAACGATCGGCCCTACGCGGGTTGGTCTTACTTGGAGTTCAGTTTCATCAGCAAGACGCAGCGGGTGATGGATACCGTTTCCGTGCAACTGGGTGTCGTCGGGCCGAGTTCCTATGCGGAGGACGTCCAGCGCGCGGTCCACAAATGGCTGAATGACGAGGTGCCACGCGGCTGGGACAGCCAGCTCAAGGACGAGCCGGCGATCAATGTGAGCTATGAGCGCAAGTGGCGGTATTTCGCGCGGACCCGCGGTGATGTGTTTGGCGTGGACGTCGTGCCGCATATGGGAGCAACGCTGGGCAACGTCCAAACCTACGCGAATGCCGGAGGGATGGTTCGCTTGGGGGTTAACCTGCCAAGTGATTTCGGCACGGACCTGATTCGCAACGGCGGCGCAGTGAGCACGCCGGTCAACGATCGCGACCCGCGAGTCGCGCCAGACCGTCGAGGCAGCTTTTTTATCTTTGGCGGCGTCGACGGACGGGCGGTCGCGCGGGACATTTTCCTCGACGGAAACACGTTTCGCGACAGCCCGAGCGTGGACAAAAAGAACCTCGTGGCGGATGCCTATTACGGCATCGGCGTGATTCTCGGCACGTGGCAACTCACCTACACGGAAGCGATGCGCACGCGCGAGTTTCGCGGACAGGAAGACAAGAGCTACTTCGGTTCGGTGACCCTCTCCAAGGCGTTTTAAACCGAGGCGCGGTGAGTGGCGACAGGCTCGACCGGTTCAACCAGCGCGAGCAAGGTGCGAATGACATCGGCGGCGCGGTAGTCGAGCGAGTCGCCGGTGAAATACCGCGTGATGTGGGCGACGTCGTGTCCGGCGGTGATCAACGGCGGTTCGCTATGCGTGGGCGAATGTTGCCCGAGCCCGACGGTCGCGAGCAGGGTGTTGCACAGGCATTTCCGGCCAACGGTGTCCTCGGCCTTGCCGCCTTTGCGCACGTAGTCATCCACGTTTTCGCTGGGGCACCGGTAACCGACGGAACCATCGGGTTTGACGAAACTCTCGCGGAGGTAACCGAGATCGCAGATGCGCGGGCGCGCGGCGTAGAGTTCGGGGTTCGACAGCGTGTCGGGATGGTCAAGGACCTTGAATGGAAACCCGGTCGGCGAGGCGTGCGGGTCCGTGTGGATATGCGTGGTGCCGGCGCGCGCTTTGGCGCAGACGTCGCGTTTAAGAACCGGGTCGAGACCGGATTCTTGGCAGAAGGCAAACGCGGTGCCGACCTGCACGCCTACGGCACCGAGCTGTTGGGCTTCGGCGAGCTTGGCGGCGTCGGCATGTGAACCGGCGATCCAAAACGGCAGGCCGAGCGCACCGATCTTGGCGAGGTCGGGACGGTCGCGCTCGCCGTAGAGCGGTTCGCCGGACGCGGTCAGTTGCATGGGGCCGCGAGGCGGCGCGTTGTGGCCGCCGGCGGATTCGGTTTCGACGACAAAACCGTCCACACGACCGGAGGATTTGCGGGCGAGGGTGGTGGCGAGGGTGGCGGAACTGACGATCGCCAGGAACCGTGGCCGACGCAGCGCCGGGGCGGGTCCGCCGAAAAGCTCGGCGGGGTCGAACNNTGCGGCTGCTGCGTGGGTGTCGGCGGCGATGTCGATTTTGAGGCGTGTGGCTTCGCCGCGTGCGAGTTGGTCGAGAATGCCCGGGATCGCGCGAGGGATGCCTGCGCCCATGAGCACGTAATCCACGTCGGCGAGCATGGCGCCGTAGAGCGACGGCAGGGTGGGGATCTGGATTTTTTCGAGGAGGTTCAGGCCGACGACACCGGTGTGGTTTTCCTTGGCGAGGAAAACCTCGACGAAATTGGCGGCTACGGTGAGTTCGATGAATGCGCGCCCGCCGTTCACGTTGGGCATCGGCGTGAGTTTAAACGCAGCGTCGGCGGCCTGTCCGCCCGAGACGAAATACGTTGCGAGAATACGATCGGCAACGCCGGGAACGGGAAACCGAGAGAGGGCGCGGCGGACGTCGCCGGACAGGTCGCCTTGTTGGAGCCGACGCGCGAGCACCACGGCGAGCAGCGTGCCGGAGACGACGCCGAGTTGGCCTTGTTGGGAAACGGCGCGGGCGAGGGTCCAGTTGGACACCCCGACGCCCATCCCGCCCTGAATGATGATCGGCAGTGACATAGTCGCTGACTCAACCGGTGGTGGCGCGCGCATGAAAGGGGCATCTGCCCGGCGGGCGCAGTGTGATGGTTTTCGATTAGCCGCTAAACGAAACGCTTATAGTCCACCCGAGGTCAGGGATTCGCGAACGGTCACTCGGTGGCGCGTTTCAGCTTGAAGAAGCCTTGGATCAACGTGCGGCATTCGTCCTCCAACACGCCGCCTGCGGTGATCTCCAGGTGATGGTTCACGCGAGGCAACGCGTTGAGATCGGTGGCGCCGCCGAGGCAGCCCATCTTCGGGTCCGGCACGGCGTAGCAGACGCGTTTCAAACGCGACATCAAAGTGGCGCCGGAGCACATCGGGCACGGTTCCTTTGTTACGTAGAGCGTGCAGCCCTCCAGACGCCAGTTGCCCAGTTTCGCGGCCGCTTGAGTGATGGCGAGCATCTCGGCGTGCGCGGTGGGGTCGTGGGCGCTTTCGACGGTGTTGTGGGCAAAGGCGATCACCTCGCCGCCAAACTCGATCACGCAGCCGATGGGCACCTCGTCGCGCCGCCACGCGTCGATCGCCTGGTTGTAGGCGAGGCTCATGAAAAACACGTCGTCTCGCGCAAGTTGCGAAGGAAAACGTTTTTCGAAGGGACAATCGGGAGCGGCGGGCTGCATCAACGTGAAAGAAAAAGGGAGGGCGGGACTCGGGGTATGCCGCGCGCGGCGCGCCGAGGAAAGCCTTGACTTACGAGGGGCAAAGGTGGCTTACAAATAGCTTTTATACATCGAACCCGCACGCATGATCATCCTCGTCCCTGGCCTCGTTGCCGCTGTTACCCATGTCTGAATCCTCTGACGGCAAGTCCATTGAAGTTGAAGGCAAGATCGTGACGGTCCTCCCCGGCACGATGTTCAAGGTGCAGTTGTCCAACGGCCACATCGTGCTCGCCCACATCTCGGGCAAGCTCCGCAAAAACTTCATCAAGATCGCCGCCGGCGACAACGTGAAGATGGAGATGAGCCCCTACGATCTGGAGAAGGCGCGCATCACCTACCGCATGAAAGACGCCAACGCGCAGCCGTATCAGGCGCGCCGTCGCCGTTACTGAGCGTCCCCCCGGGGACGAAGCCGAGTTTGCCCCTGTTTTCCATCGACGCCGTCCGCCGGACGGCGTCTTTTTTGTGCCCGGTGGCCGACTCTCCCGCACAACCCGCTTCCGCTTCCAAACAAACGCCCGCTGAGGCCGCTCGCTTGGACACTCCTACGGCGCCCGCGTTCGGCTTGCCCGACGGGCTCGACGATCCGATCCGTGATTTCGGCAATTCGCTCACCCTCGAACGCGGACGCTCCGATCGCACGCTCGAAGCCTACGAAAGCGACCTGCGCCAGTGTGCCACGCATCTCTTTCGCGCGGGGGTCACCGATTGGAAAGCCGCGACCGGCGACCAAGTGATGGCGTGGTTGTATTCGCTGAAAATCGAGCCGGCGCCCGACGCCCCGGAGTCGGCGAAAGCGACCGACTACACCGTCGCGAGCCTCGCGCGGAAGCTGTCGGCGCTGCGCATGTTTGCCCGCCACCTCGTGCGCGAGCGCGTGCGACCGGACGATTTTACCGAGTTGCTCCAAGGCCCGAAGCTTCACCGCAAGATGCCCGGCACGCTCAACGCCGAGGAGGTCGATTCGTTGCTCGCGGCTCCGGTTGGCGGAGACGCGCACGCCTTGCGTGATCGGGCGATTCTGGAGCTGTTTTATTCGAGCGGGCTGCGTGTTTCCGAGTTGGCCGGGCTGATGATTCAGCAGGTCGATCTGGAGGCGGGATTTTTGCGCGTGTTTGGCAAAGGCTCGAAAGAGCGCGTGGTGCCGGTCGGAGGAAAAGCCTCGGAGGCGCTCGCGGCTTACCTGACCTCAGGTCGCTCACACTTCGTGAAGCCGAAAACGGGTAGCCAACTCTTCCTCAGCGAACGCGGCACGGCGATTTCGCGCCAGATGCTTTGGGTGTTGGTGAAAAAATACGCGAAGCGAGCGGGAATCACCAAGACCGTGAAACCGCATTTGCTGCGCCATTCCTTCGCCACCCACCTGCTCGGCGGCGGCGCCGATTTGCGCGCGATCCAAGAGATGTTGGGCCATGCGAACATCGCCACGACGCAGATTTACACGGCGGTGGAGGAGAAACGGTTGCTCGATCAGCACGCCAAGTTTCACCCGCGCAATCACGGTTGAGGGTAATCGCGGNNGCTCGCTTCCCACGTCGGAAGACCGCTGTCATTTAGAGCAGGCGCTCGAGCCACTCCTTGGCTGCATTTAGAAACCGTAGTTGAACACGCGTTCGAGCTCCGGTGCCTCGGCTAGGTCCTTCGGGGTAATCATCAATCGGTCCAAGGGCAGCTCGTCGGGGCCGCATTCTTCGTATTTTTGGATCACGGCGCGGTAGGGTTCCCAATTCATGTCGCCCAACTTGCGCAGCACGCCGAGCGGTTTGCCGTCGGTGGCCATTTGATAGCCGCGGTAAACCAGCTCCGAGCAGTAGATGTGCGCGTCTTCGAGGCGATAACGGAAGTCATAGGGACGCCCGAGCAGGCGTTCCATTCCCTCGATCATTGCGGGGATGTGGCTGCGGTAGGGTTCGCGGAGGCGATAGACGGCCACATGGTTGCCGCGCCCGCGCGCGATCCACGCCCGCAACGGCGTGCGCCGCACCTCGCCGATCGCCTCGATGACCACCCATTCGCCGTCGATGCGTTGGACGACGCCGCAGTGGGAAAACGGCGAACCGGTGATGCCCTCGATGGCCTCCACCAAGTCAAAGCCGCCGGGCAACGATTGAAATGCAACATCGCCGACCTGCGGGGCGTAAGCTGCGCTGACCATCAACGGTTTCACGACGAACCAGCCAACGACAAACAGAAGGACGAGTCCGAAGAACGCCGCGCGAATGCGCTCGGCGCGAGTGCGGGGTAGGCAACGCATGGCGGCAGGTTTGTTGGAGTGCGGCTTTCTCGCGAGCGAGATGTTGCGGGATTGCAAGGGCGGCGGCGGGCAGAAACCCCTTGACCGGGGGGGGATTCACGGCGTCATGGTTTGCTTTTAACGGCCGTGAACAACCCGCATTCGTCCACTCCCGCCAACCGCGTATCCCGCGAGGATTTGGCGCGGGAGAATCCCTCGAACGGCGCGCCCCGTGGTTCTCTGAACGCCGACCTGTTGAACAATGTGAACGCGGTGCGCGTCGCTGGTTTCCATGCTAAGGTCCGCGATGTTTGATTTTTCGTCACGGCACACCGACGTGCCTTCGGATTTCTGTTCCAACTCATGAGCGATAAACTCACCCACGAATGCGGCATAGCGATGGTGCGGCTCCTTAAGCCGCTTTCCTATTACCAAGAAAAATACGGTTCGCCGCTTTGGGGCTTCACCAAGCTTTTCCTCCTGATGGAAAAGCAGCACAACCGCGGCCAAGACGGCGCCGGCGTGGCCTGCGTGAAGACCGACATCGCGGCCGGCGATCCCTTCATGTTCCGCGAGCGCTGCGTGAAGACCAACCCGCTCGACAAGATCTTCAAGACCCTCCTCGGCCAATATAACGAGAAAGTGCAGCAGGGCGTCATCCACCCGGAGTTCGCCGATACGGTGAAGAAGAACTTCGACTTCGGCGGCGAGCTCCTGATGGGCCACCTGCGCTACGGCACCAGCGGGGGCTACAACATCTCGTCCTGCCA
>DFYA01000331.1:4078-4713 GCA_002382525.1 Opitutaceae bacterium UBA4094 | reverse complement strand
TCGGCCGCGCACGTATCCACAAGTCGATACGTGGTCTCGATGCCGCGCTTCTTGCGGTCGGCGCGCACGGCGGCGAGGTCGCTCTTGAAGAAGTGCGCGAGCTGCACGTCGGAGAAACCGAATTGTTTGGCGCGACGGAACGCTTCCGGGGTGAGCGAGGAGAGCGTTTCTTTTTTGAGCGCCTGCTCCATTTCGAAGATCTCGTGGAGCTGGGTGAGGAACCAGGGATCGATCTTGGTGAGGTCGAAAATCTGATCGACGGAGTAGCCGGCGAGGAATGCGTAGCGGATGTAGTAAACACGCTCGGCGTTCGGCGTCGCGAGTTTACTGCGAATGGTCTTGTCGTCGGGCAGTTCGTCGCCGCCCCACTTGCCACCGCCGCCGCCAAAGCCGCGGGCCCCGGTTTCGAGGGAACGCAGGCACTTCTGGAAAGACTCTTTAAAGGTGCGGCCGATGGCCATCGCCTCGCCGACGGATTTCATCGCCGAGGTGAGGGTCGGGTCGGCGTCGGGGAATTTCTCGAAGGTGAAGCGCGGCATCTTCGTGACGACATAATCGATGGTCGGCTCGAAGCTGGCAGGCGTGAGGCGTGTGATGTCGTTGCGCAGCTCGTCGAGGGTGTAGCCGACGGCGAG
>DFYA01000331.1:0-3922 GCA_002382525.1 Opitutaceae bacterium UBA4094 | reverse complement strand
GCACGCCCATCGGGTCGAAGTTTTCAATGGAGCAGATGACGACGCACTGGTCCTTATGGTCGCGCATGACCTCCATCTCGTATTCCTTCCAGCCGAGGAGACACTCTTCGACAAGGACCTCATGGACGGGGGAAAGATCGAGGCCGTTGGCGGTGATGCGTTCGAATTCTTCGCGATTGTAGGCGATACCGCCGCCTTGACCGCCGAGCGTGAAGGACGGGCGGATGATGAGCGGGAAGTTGCCAATGGACTCGGCGGCGGCGCGGGCCTCTTCCATGGTTTTGACGGTCTTGGAGCGGGCGACATCGAGGCCGATCTTGACCATCGCTTGTTTAAAGAGCTCGCGGTCTTCGCCCTTGTTGATCGCGTCGGGCTTGGCACCGATCATCTCGACGCCGTGCTTGGCGAGGATGCCCGCCTTAAAGAGCTCCATCGAAAGATTGAGCGCGGTTTGCCCACCGAGAGTAGGGAGGAGCGCGGAGGGCTTCTCGGTCTCGATGATTTTTTCGAGGCTGTCGATCGTGAGCGGTTCGATGTAGGTCACATCGGCAAACTCCGGATCGGTCATGATCGTGGCCGGGTTGGAGTTGACCAGAATCACGCGGTAACCCTCTTCCTTCAGGGCCTTGCAAGCCTGGGTGCCGGAGTAATCGAACTCGCAAGCTTGGCCGATAACGATGGGGCCGGCGCCAATGATGAGGATGGACTGGAGATCGGTGCGTTTGGGCATGGACGTGAGTGCTTGCGAGGTTGGGAACCCCCTGCGGCGGGGCAAGCGGAAAGGCGGCCGGTTTACTCCACCGGCCCTCCCCATGCGTTTGCCGCGCGCCGTGCTCGCGGCAAGAGGCAAAAGCGCAGCGGCGCTACGCTTCACCAGCGGCCGGTCAGGCCGCTCACTTCAGCAGCTTCGCCATGTCCACACCCAACACCTTCGCGGCGGACATTTTGTCGCCGCGGCACGCGTTGAGCACCATGTCGATGTATTGGCGCTCTTGGCCGGCAAGGTAGTCGGCGAGTGGCGGCCAATCTTTGACCTCTTTAAGCCGGAGGGGCAGCTGCTCGGAGGTCACCACACGCGTCGCGGTGGTGGCGGCGATCTTGGTGACGAGTTGGTTTAGCTCGGACAGGTTGCCCGGCCAATGGTAAGCCTGCAGGGTATCGACCGCGTCTTCGGTAAACTCGATGAGGTTGGCATCGAATGCCGGATTGGACGCGGAACCTAGATAAAACTTCACCAACTGCGGAATGTCTTCGGCTCGGTCGCGCAACGGCGGCAGCACCACCGGCAACGAAGCAACCCGGTAGAACAACTCGTCGTTGAACACACCCTCATCCGTGAGTTTCTCCAGGTCCTCCGTCGTCGTGCAAATCAACCGGAAACCGTGGGCCGTATTGCGCAGGACGCCGACGAGCTCCTGCTGCGTGCCAAGTTCAAGCTTGTGGAGATTTTGGAGGAGGAGCGTGCCTCCTCGCGCTTTTTCCACCCACGAGCCGCCGGTGCCGTTGGTTCCGAGAAGGCCCTCGCGAAAATCCCCCGCAGAACTCAATGCGCAATCGATCCGCACCAAGGGAGATTCGGGAGACGAACTGCCCGCGTGCAGGATCTCCGCGACCGTCGTGCGACCCGTGCCACTTTCGCCCTGCAAAAGCACCGGCGTGCGCACAGTGGCCAGTTTCTTGACCTGCTGAACAAGGCGCTTGTTTGCGGCGCTTTGGCCCACCAAGCGGTTGTCGACATCTGCGGCTTTGATTGAAGGCGACGCTGCGGCGCTGGCACGCTCGGCGTGAAACTGCTTGAACTCGATGCCCCGCTTGAGCGTGGCGATCAGCTCGTCCACCCGAAACGGCTTCTGCATGTAGTCGAACGCACCATACTTGAGCGCCTGAATTGCGCTCTCCGTGCTCGCATAGGCGGTCATGATGACGATCACCGCGCTCGGATCGTAAGCCTTCAGTTGCTTCAGCAATGTGATGCCGTCCATCGGCTTCATATCGATGTCGGCCAAAACGAGGTCGAATCGCTCCGCCTTGTATCGCGCGAGCGCTTTCTCTCCATCAGTGGCAAATGCAGTGATAAAGCCGGTGGGCTGAATCACGGCATCCAACATTTCGTGGATAGAAAGAAGGTCGTCGACGATGAGAACGGAGGGCATGAAAGAAAGACGCGTAAACAGCGTCAAAGATGAGCGAAACGCAAGGATTAGGACCTACTGCAAGCCACCGGCGACCGCGCCGAGCTGGAAGATGGGGAGGAACATCGCCATGACGATACCGCCCACCACCACACCCAGAAACACGATCAACATCGGCTCGATCAACGACGTGAGGGACGCCACCGTGGCCTCGCTCTCCGTGTCGTAGAAATCCGCGATCTTATTCATCATGCCGTCCACGTTACCGGTGGACTCACCCGCTTTGACCATGTGCTTCATCATGGGAGGGAAGAAGGGGTTGGTCGCCAAGACATCCGACACCTGACCACCTTGGCTGACGTGTTTCGCGATCTCCACGCACGCGTCCTCGATCTGCACCTTATTGCTGGCCGAGGACACGATCTCCAAAGTCCTCAAAATCGGCACGCCCGAACGCATCAGCGTGGCGTAGGTGCGGCAGAAACGGGAAAGCGCGATCTTGTGGATGAGGCCGCCAAAGATCGGCGCTTTCATCAGGGACAAATCCTTGATGCGACGTCCCCGCGGGGTGGATACGAATTGCTTCAGGGCGAAAAACGCACCCATCGCCCCCAAACCGATCGCCCACCACCAAGCTTTCATGAAGTCGCTCAGGTCGATGAGCATCTGGGTTGGCGTCGGGAGCGCCGCCCCGAAATCGGCAAACATCGCCGCAAACACCGGAATCACGAAAATCAGCAGCACGTTCACCAACGCCACCGCCAAACCGATCACCGCGATCGGATAGGTCATCGCGGACTTCACCTTTTTGGCCAGCTTCACGGTCGACTCAAAGTAGCTCGCGACCTTGCTGAGGATTTCCGCCAGCGCGCCCGACGCCTCGCCCGCCTCGATCATCGAGATGAACAGCGTATTGAAGGAGCGGGGAAACTTTTTAACGGCCGACGAGAAGGAGTTACCCGCCGATATGTCCGTGCGCACATCGCGGATGATGATGCGAAACACCGGATCCTCCGTCTGATCCTGCAACGCCTCCAAGCATTGCACCAACGGCAGGCCCGCATTGAGGAGCGACGCGAGCTGCTGGGTGAACAAAGCCAGTTCGCCGAGCGGCAATTTGTATTTCGCCGCCTTTTTCTCGAAGGCCTTCTGCTTGGCGAGCGCTTGCGACGCCATGAAGCCCTGACCTTTCTGCGACGGGCGGGAGGATTGACTCTGCAAATTGCCCTGCCCGGCGGGTGCGGAAGTGATAAAAGCCATTGCCCCGACACCAAAGCGTTCGGCCCTCCCGCTCGCAATCCCATTCCCCCCGATAGCCTGTAAAAAACCCCTGAGAAACAAACGCATTCGGACAACATCCTACCACCCAAAGCTTGACCCCCGGGAACGCCTGACGAAGCTCTGCCGGCGAACTCCGCTGCGGTCGTAGTTTAGAGGTAAAACTCCTTCCTTCCAAGTAGGTGTCCCGGGTTCGATTCCCGGCGACCGCACCAGTTTACAGCATTGCTATCAGGCGCAGACATAACCACTTGCGCCATTTGTATCAGCTCCGCCAATACATCACGAAACCCACGTTTGTGTGCGTCTTTTGTAAGCGTTTGTGCGTCTCCCGCTACGTCATTTTCTGCGATCGCAGAAAAGCCAGCCCCAGCCGGAGCGCCAAACCATGGCAACTTTGCCACCTCCGTGTGCAGCTCCAAAGCGGCGACATCGGTGTAAACGTTTGCCGTCAACGCCGGATCGGAGTGCGCAAGCAGCGCTTGCGCGCTCCTCTGGTTGACGCCGGAGCG
>DFYA01000016.1:1635-4406 GCA_002382525.1 Opitutaceae bacterium UBA4094 | reverse complement strand
CGGTCGCCGTCGATCGCGGTGATTTTGGTCACGAGCGACGTGGAGGTTCGACCGTTGAGCTTGGCGATGTCGCCGGCGTCTTCCGAATACAGATGTTTGGCCAACGAATCGTCCTTCGCGTCCGTCACACGCACTTCTACGAATTGGCCGACCGCGAGCCCGCGCGGTTTTTGCACGCGGATAGTTTGGTCTCCGCGCACCGCGCCGTCCGTGATGGGCGTCAGTTCTTTCGAGCGGAAATTCCCCTCAAAGCGCACGAACCCGCCCGACCACGCATAGTTCGATGTCGGCCGGCCGGAGGTCGTCGCGCCGCTGTTGGGCTCGATCGCTTCCAGCGGTTTCGGGAAATACAACGTGGTGCGGTCCGCCCCGGCTCCACGCAGCACCACGCCGGGGCGGGTGATGCGCAACACGCCCGTGATGATAAAACGCCCCGGCGGGATCTGGATCGCACCCGATTCGGTCGCCGCGATGGCCGCGAGAAACGCCTGGGTGTCGTCGATGTCGTCGTTACCCCGCGCCCCGAACGACTCCACGTTGGCCTTCACCGGATAATCCGGGATGGGCTGCTCGCCGCTGCGATAACCCGCGTAGGAAAAATCCGGTAACCGCCCCGCCTGCAACCAGCGCTCGCCATCCCGGCCCCACAACTGGGAACGAACCGCCCGAGGGGCATCCGCAGTCACGGCCCGCGGCGCCGGTTCGCTCGCGCAACCGGTCAATAACGTCAGCGTAAACAAGAGAGAGAGACAGGACTTTGATAACACCATGGGGAAATTGAAAACCTGCCCCGAGCACACCCCAAACTCGCCTCAACGCAATCCTCGCCCGGCCTCAACTTTCGCGCCCATCCGCGCGCGGAATTTTTTCGTGTATTTCGCGGGTTTCGTGGTTCGCTCCCACCCCATGTCTTCCGCTCCCGAGAAACTCACCCCGATGATGCAGCAATACTTCGAGGTGAAACGCGGACTCCCCCGCGACACGATCTTGCTCTTCCGCCTCGGCGACTTCTACGAGATGTTCTTCGACGACGCCGCCGTCGTGTCGAAACTCTGCGGACTCACCCTCACCAAGCGCGGCGAAACGCCCATGGCGGGCATACCCCACCACGCCTCGGATAACTACATCACCAAGCTCCTCGCCGCCGGCAAAAAAATCGCCATCTGCGATCAAGCCGAGCCCGCCAAACCCGGCAAACTCGTCAAGCGCGCCGTCACCCGCATCCTCTCGCCCGGCACCACCCTCGCGTCCAACCAACTCGACGCCCAGCGCAACCACTACCTCTGCGCGCTCACCCTCGACAAAGCCGGACTCCACGCCGCTTGGCTCGATCTCTCCACCGGCGAATTCAAAGTCGCCACCGACGCCCGCGCCGAAAACCTCCTCCCCGTCCTCACCGCCCTCGACCCTGCGGAATTGATCGTCATCGAAGGCGACCTCGAACGCTGGAAAACCGCCCCGCACGACCAGACCGCCGTCCACGCGCTCCACGCCTTTTGCGAGCCGCGTCTCTGCACCGATCTCCCCGGCTACCACTTCGAAACCTCCGAAGGCCTCCGCACCGTCACGACCACCCTCGGCGTGCTCAACCTCCAAGGTTTTGGCCTCGCCCACGACCACCCCGCCCTCGGCCCCGCCGGCGCGCTCGTCCACTACGCGACCGAAAACCTCTGCGCCAAACCGGAAAACCTCCGCTCGCTCCAAGAATACCGCAGCGCGCGCACGCTCCTCCTCGACCCCGCCACGCTGCGCAACCTGGAGATCTTTCAATCCTCGCGCGGCACCCGCGACGGCTCGCTTCTCTCCGCCATCAACCGCACCGGCACCGCCGCCGGCGCGCGCCTCCTCGAACGCTGGCTCGCCGCCCCCACCCTCGACCTCGCCGAGATCCAACGCCGCTCCGCCCTCGTCGGCGAACTCCTCGCCGACCCCATGCACCTCGGCGAACTCCGCGAATGGCTCGGTCACGTCCGCGATATTCCGCGCATCCTCGGACGCCTCCAAAACCGCCTCCGCAACCCCCGCGAACTCGGTGGCATCCGCGACACCCTAGCCCAGCTCCCCCAAATCCGCGCGACCCTCGCCGCCTTTGGTCCGACCTCTCAGGTTTCAGGTCTCAGCCTTCAGTTGGAGGAGCTGCCGCAGCTCCTCCAACTCCTCTCGTCCGGCTTGGCCGACGAACTCCCCAACGACCTCGCCGACGGCAACTACATCCGCGCCGGCCACTGCCCCGAACTCGACCGGCTCCGCTCGCTCACGACCGACAACAAGACCTGGCTCTCCGACCTCGAACGCGCCGAGCAAGAGCGCACCGGCATCCGCAGCCTGAAGGTTAAATTCACGAACAATTTCGGCTACTACATCGAGGTCACCAAGGCCAATCTCCACCTCGTCCCGCCCGACTACATCCGCCGCCAGACGACCGTGAACGGCGAGCGCTACGTCACCGAGGATCTGCGCGCCAAAGAAAAGGAGATCTTCCACGCCGAGGAAAACGCCCTCTCCCGCGAACAAACCCTCTTCGCCAACCTCGTCGCCGCCGTCCTCGACGAATCCATCGCCCTCGCCCGCACCGCCGACACCCTCGCCGAGCTCGACGTCCTCGCCGGCTGGGCCGTGCTCGCCCGCGAGTGGGATTACTGCCAGCCGCAACTCGACGAAGGCGACACCCTCGAAATCATCGAAGGCCGCCACCCCGTCGTGGAGCAGATGCTCAAAGACCCGGCCGTCGCCGCCGGACGCGGCACCACGAGCTTCGTCCCCAACGACAC
>DFYA01000016.1:965-1536 GCA_002382525.1 Opitutaceae bacterium UBA4094 | reverse complement strand
TTCATGGTCGAGATGAACGAGACCGCCAACATCCTCAACAACGCCACCGACCGCTCCCTGATTATCCTCGACGAAATCGGCCGCGGCACCTCGACCTACGACGGCCTCTCCATCGCTTGGGCGGTAGTGGAACACCTCCACCGCGACGCCGAACGCGGCCCGCGCACGCTCTTCGCGACGCACTACCAAGAGCTGACCCAACTCGAAAAACACCTCGCCCGCCTCCGCAATTTTTCCGTGGCCGTAAAAGAGTGGAACGATGAAATCGTCTTCGTCCGCCGAGTGATCCCCGGCGCCGCCGACCGCAGCTACGGCATCCAAGTCGCCCGCCTCGCCGGCCTCCCCATCACCGTCATCGACCGCGCCAAAGTCATCCTTCAAAAACTCGAAAGCGACGACACCAGCGTCGAACTTCCGAGTGCGGCGACGCCCAAAGCCCGCCCAAAGAAGAAAATCACCGTCACCCCCGAGGATAACGCCCAGCTCAACCTGCTGTGACGATGTAGGCCTGACCACCGGTCTGGCTCCTCTGTTTCTGCCTCCGTCTACTCGCTACCCGCTACTCGCTACT
>DFYA01000016.1:0-940 GCA_002382525.1 Opitutaceae bacterium UBA4094 | reverse complement strand
ACCGACGCGGAGGCGGGCCAGGGGCCCGTGCCGCCGAGGGCAACGCCGGCCCAGCACGCTTCACCCGTAGGGCCATGCGATGGGCTGGTATATTTCTAAAGCACAGCCGGCGTCGAACTGCCCTCGACCGCGACGAGCGCCCCAAGGCCAAGAAAAAATCACCGTAGCCGAGTCCGACGACACCCCGCTCAGTTTGCTTTAAACGGACACGCGCATTTCCAACTTCCCGCGATTCACTAGCTCTCCCGCCAAACAGACGAACACCGCGGGTGCACCCACTGAGCATCCCGGCCTCCCGAGACCACCTGATCTGAAGTAGGCCGCCCGCTCGCCGACGTTTCGAAAAGTGGCACAGGCATTCTTGCCTGTGTTTCGCGCGGCCCGAAGACGTCCCCGGATTGATGAGAAGAGCGCGCCAATAACTCCGATGCGGCAGCCGAAGATCGAAAGCCAGCCCCACCCGCTCTAACAGTATAGAGCCGAACAGAATCACACCCGCTTGACCATCCAACGACGCAATCGGTCAAACACCTCGGTCAAAGTCCCCTCGGGCATCTGAGACGCCGTTTTGCCATTCACCCGAATTTTATACCGACGCTCTGACCACACACTGTGCGCATCAATCAGCTCGACTTTGACGGTCTCTCCCGACTCTTTATCGCAAATCGAAATCCGAAACCGCGATTTTGACCTTCCCATGGGCATGATTCCAAGAAGAGCACCGCGAAATTAGCAACTCATTACTTTACCGCAATCTGCATTTAAGCTCGATTAATCTCAAATATCCCGCGATTAAACCAATGGTGTCAAAAAAACGCACACCTAATTCGTTAACCAGATACCTAGCAGGAGGATACCATTTAAAGACGTGAACTCCTGCGCATCAAAATCCGAACCTTGACCCTAAAAAGTGAACTTTTTTCCAGTTTACCCGGCTTAA
>DFYA01000002.1:7949-8705 GCA_002382525.1 Opitutaceae bacterium UBA4094 | reverse complement strand
CCGCATAACCGACCGGATCGCTGAAAAGGTGGCCGAACCGTTTCACAATCGTGCGCCCCGCCGGCTCCGTCGGAATCATGCAATCGGCCACGAGAGCGCGCGCCTTTTCCTCGATGTCTCCTTCGACGAACTCCGGCGCGCGCATGTGCAGCAACAGGTCCATCTTTGCGAACTGCACCTGGCGGATCGTCACGCACGCGGAGCGGAAGTTTTTCGCTGCGGTCATCTTCTTGAAGATCTCGTCGGGGATTGGCTCGCCGCTTTCATGATGGCGCGCAAACAGGTCGAGACTTTCGCGCTCCCAGCACCAGTTCTCCATAATCTGCGAAGGCAACTCGACGAAATCCCACGCAACATTGACGCCGTTAAGCGACTTGATCTCCACCTCGCCGAGCAGGTGGTGCAACAGGTGACCGAACTCGTGGAAGATCGTCTCAACCTCGTCGTGCGCGAGCAACGCCGGTTTGCCGTCGGCCGGGGGCGTGAGATTGCCGCAGATATAGCCGAGGTGCGGCGCGCGCGAGCCATCGTGCTGCGGACCTCCGGTAACGAGATAACCCATCCACGCCCCGCCGCGTTTCGGCTCACGCGGATGCCAGTCGGCATAAAACGAACCCAGATGCCGGCCCTTCGCGTCGCGCAGGTCGTAGAATTTAACCTCGTGATGCCACACCTCCACCGTGCCGGGTGCACGTTCGGTGATGCTCAAACCGAAAACGCGGCTCGCGAGATCAAACATGCCCGCGATCACCCGGT
>DFYA01000002.1:0-7936 GCA_002382525.1 Opitutaceae bacterium UBA4094 | reverse complement strand
TTGAACTCCTCCAACTCCGCGCACTCGCGCTCGAACGCAGCCTGCGCGCGACCGCGCATGTCCTCAATGAAAGCCAGCGCGCGTTCGCCGGACCGAGCCATGCGACGCGCGAGCACCAGATCCGCGAAATGCGGTTTGCCGAGGAGGCGCGCCTTCTCGTCGCGTAACGCGATGATGCGTTGAACGAGCGCTGCGTTGTCGTGTGGAGCCTGCGCGCCGACCGCAGTCGCGGCGGTCCACATGTCGCGTCGCAGGCTCTCGTCGTCCGCATAGGTCATCACCGGCTCCTGAGACGGCATGTGCAACGTGAAGCGCCAGGCCGGTTTTTCCGCGGATGTGAGGCCCTTGGACTCCGCCGCACGTTTCGCCGTCGCGATTACGTGCGCCGGCAAACCGCGCAAGCGCGCCTCATCGGTGACGACGAGTTCCCACGCGTTGGTCGCGTCGAGCACGTTGTCGCCGTATTTCTGCGTGAGTTCGGCGAGTTCGGTCTGAAGCGCTTCGAGCCGCGCGCGCTGTTCGTCGGGCAGGTCGGCTCCCGCCTCGCGAAAGTCCTTCAGTGTCTCATCCACAAACCGACGGTGAACACCCGTCAACGCGCGCACCGCAGGCGTTTCCGCGACGGCTTTAAGCCGCATCCAAAGCGCCGAGTTGAGCGGGATGCGCGCCGAGAAAGCCGAGACCGTCGGCAACAGGGCGTTGTGCGCGTCGCGCAGCGGCGGCGAATCCGCAACCGATTGCAGGTGGGTGACCTTGCCCCACGCGTAATTGAGTTCCTCGGTGGCGTGCTCCAGCGCGAGGAACGTATTGGCGTAGGTCAGCGAATCCGCCGGGAGCGATGCGATGACGTCGATGGCGGCTTGCGCGCGGGCCAGCGCGGCTTCGGTGGCGGGCGCGATGAGTTCCGGGATGTGTTGTGACCAGCGGACTTCAAACGTGGTATCGGTAAAGGGTTGGGCGGACATAGGTTCGCACAGCGAATGCGATGCCCGCCCACGAGCAAGCTTGCTCCCCGATTACTCACCACGCGTAACGTGCGCCGACCGAGAACTCGCGGCGGCTGCCTGGCACGAGCGGCACTTCTTCGTAGTAGGTGTTCCAAAGATTATCCACCTGCGCGGAAAGCGTGAGGCCTTTCACGCGAGGCACGGCATAATAGAGACCGAGCGAGCTGAGGATGACGTCGTCGTTGCCGCTGCGCAGGGCGTTGTCGGCTTGAAAACGGACTTCGTTGTCCATGCGAAGCTCGAAGCCGCCACCGAGACGCGCGACGAGCGCGGCGGTCAGGCGATGCTCGGCGTAATTGAGGGCATAGAAGCTCGCGTCAACGCCCGGGCCGTAGTCGTCGTTCTTATCGAGCCAAGCATAGCTGAACACGAGGTCGAAGCGGTCGAACGAACGGCGGGCGACCGCTTCAAAACCAAAGGTATCGATGTCCACTGCGGTCGCCTTGCGGGAGTTCGGCGTCGCGTCGGAATACGTCCAATCGACCAGTTCGTCGTCGCGACGGTAGAACACCGCGGCGCTGAGATCCCAAGCGGCCAGGGCCGCGTGGATCCCGACCTCATAGTTTTGGGCAAAGGAGCGCTCAAGATCGCGATTGCCGGCGAACAGGCCGCCGAGGTTGTTACTATTGAGCGCGGTGTAGGTGGGGAGCTGCGTGGATTGCGCGTAAGAAACATATACGCGCCGCACCGCTCCACGAACTTGGGTCCATGCGATTTCACCCACGGGCGACACGGCCGCGCTCTCGCGGTTGCTGGCATCGAGGTTCGCGCCGGCGGTGACGATCAGCGCACGCTCCTCATCGAGCGGTGTGGTGTGGTCGGCGAACAAACCGCCATACACCTGTGTGCGGTCATCGTAACGGCCGTTGTTGGGCCCGACGACGAGCGAGTTTGAGCGCATGTCGTCCGCGACCGCACCCGCACGATAACGCATGGCGAGTGGCTCGGTCACCGTTATCCGACCATCAAAGGCCGCACCATACACTCGGCTGGTATGGAAGTTGTTAAACCCAAAAGCGGGGATCGCGTAATGGTCGCGATTCTTGCGGTAGTAGGCACCGGCTTGGAAATAATCGCCATCGGCACCGTGTTCGATGCGATGGTTAAACGCATAAAGCTCGGTTTTGAGGTTCTCGGTTTCCGCCGTGTTGAACGGAGTGTAGAGGTTTACCCAACCGAAGTCCTTCGACTGATAGCCGGCGAACAGATCCGTCTGCGAGACGTCGTCGCGCAGTTGGAGACGCGCATTGTAGCGTGCGAAATCATGGTAACCAAATTGGCGCGTGCCATCGCCTTCCGAGGCGGCGATATTGACGTCGGCCGCGAGGGTGCGGCCGGCGAGAGGCTTCGGGGCGGTGAATCCGGCATACACCTCACCGCGCACCAAAGAATTGTCTCCCGCGCCGGCTGAAACGAAGCCTCCCGAGCGCACCGGCTGCCACGCATAACCGACGGTGCCCGCCGTGGCGTTCCATCCGTTGGTCGCGCCGACTGCGCCCGTGCTCACGACAGGCGCGCCCAGCATGGTGGGTGCTACCGGCAACTCGGCGAAATAATGCCCCGTCTGCGGATCATAAATCGGGAGCGCGCCGACGCTAAAGCCGGTGTTCTCAAAAGTCCCTCCACGGATCGAGATATCCGCTTGGCCTTCGGCCGAGTTGCGTCCCTGCACATCCACGAGCGGCTCATACCGCAGAGCCGTCACCGGCATCGCAAACGTGCCGACCGGCTCCTGATTAGCGACAAAAGGCGAATAAACCGTGACCGGCGAAAGCTCCAAGGGCGGCGCATCCGCCAGAGAAGTATCAGCCCGCAGAACGGGCGTGAGGGCCAGGAGCAACCATGAGTGGCGACAGTAGGACATCCGCACACGCGTAGCAGCCCCGACTTCGGAAACAAGCCTATTGTTAATCAAAATTAATATTCACATTAACAGGATAATTCGAACCACAGATGCCCTTCAGGGCAACAAAAAGCCCGCCACGAAGGCGGGCTGAAAATCGAATCTAACAGCGGGCTTATTCGCCGTCGTTGCCAATAGCTTCGACCGGGCAGCCTTCGAGGGCTTCCATGCAGAGCGCCTCGTCTTCTTCGGTCTCGGGCTGTTTGTGAACGAAGGAGTAACCGCCTTCGTCATGGCGGCTAAAAAACGCCGGCGCGGTCTCGCGGCACAGATCACAGTCGATGCACTGCTGATCGACATAGAACTTTCCTGCGGTGTTTTGCTCCCACTTGTCTGCTTTGTTAGCCATGGAATCCGCAAGAAACCGGAATGCCCTACACTGTCAAGCGACCAAGCAGGCGGTCGGTAAGGAAAGTGTTAAGCGCACTTTGACCCCTGCGAAAATGACCTCCGTCGAGGGGTGGCGGCTTGTGTTTGGGGGGAGGCCTTTCATCTTGGATTTAGCATGCTTTCCGACCGCCTTTACATGCGAGACGACGACGCCCGACGTTTGTTCCCCGCCCTCACTTGGCTGATTTGTGCAATCGTGGGCGGCTTTGTCGTCGAGAACATCTTTCTGCGCTGGTTCAGCGAGGGCGCCGGAGCCGCGTTTTTCCGTGTGATCACCCTCTCGGCCGACGGTATCACCAGCGGCTTTGTTTGGTCGTTGATCACCTACGCGTTTGTCCATTCCGCCGATGGTTTACTGCACGTATGCATGGTGGCGCTCGCCCTCTTTTTCTTCGGGCGCTCCGTCGCCGCTGAACTGGGGCCCAAACGGTTTTTAGTGCTGTTTATTGCTGCGGTCGCCACGGGCGGTCTGGCGTGGCTCCTGATTAACGGGTCACGAGGGGGACTCCTGTTTGGAGCGTCAGCCGGTGTCGCCGGGGTGATCGTCGTATTCGCACACGTTTCGCCCCTGCGCCCCATCACGTTTTTTTTCATCGATGTCGGCCTGCGCGCCAAGCACCTCGCACTCGGACTGCTGCTGGTCAATTTACTCGGCTTAGCGTTTTTAGAAATTCCCGGGCGCGATTCGTCGTTCTCCATGGCACATTCTGCGCAACTGGGCGGCATGTTGGTCGGATGGTGTGTCTCCCGGCGTTTTCTTGCACAGCCAAGGCGCTGGCTTGGCCAGGACGAAGAACCGTCGATTGAGCTCCCGGCATGGATGCGCAAGACGAAACAAAACACGTCGCCAGCGCCGGTTTTCAAAGTGGATATCGCGCCTGTCGAAGACATGCGCGCCGAGATCGATCGCATCCTCGACAAAATCAACAGCGACGGATTCCAGTCGCTCACGGCGGAAGAGAAAAACCGCCTAGATCATGCGCGCGACCACTTGAGCCGCCGCTGAAACCACGTTAAGTCCCTCCTCGGGTTCGCTGCGGGAATGCAGCGTCTTCATTTTTGAAACAATTTCTCTCGGCCCTCACTCCCATCTATTGATGCACCTGTTCACTCGTCTCGCACGCCCCCTTTTCACGCTCGCCGCAATCGCTCTCTTCCCCATCAGCGTTTCCGCCCAATTCGACGGATCCCTCAAAGCGGCCTCCTCGCCTGCCATCGAGGCTCGGACGCTTGTCCGCCTCCTTCAGGAAGTTCATTACAACCGCGATTCGGTTGACGAAAGCAGCTACTCCCAAGTCATCCCCGATTACATGGCGATCTTGGACGGCCAACACTTGTTCTTCCTTGAGGAGGACAAACAGGGGTTCATCGAACGCTACCAGCCCGAGTCGCTCTACCAAACCGTGGCTGCCATGGGCAAAATGGACCCCGCGTTTTTGATCTTTGACCGCTACAAGGAACGAGCGGCGGCGCGGGTCGCCTGGATACAAGAAGCACTTAAAGCCGACTTCGATTTCGAGTCCGACGACACTTACTTGATTGATCGCACCAAAGCCGTGTGGCCTGCCTCCGCCGAGGATGCGGACAAACTCTGGGACCGGCGGATTCGTTTCGAGCTCATCAAAGAAATCTTAAACAAAAAGACTTTAGAAGAAGCGAAGGTCACCGTTGGCAAACGCTACGACCGCCTCTTGAAAAATGTAACCGACATTGAGCCCTCCGACATCACGGAGATGTTCCTCGGCAGCATCGCCCGTCTCTACGACCCGCATTCGACGTATTTTTCGGCGGATACATATGAAGACTTTGGCATTCAAATGCGTCTTCAACTGGTCGGCATCGGCGCACTACTCGGAGTCGAAGAAGATGAATGCGTCATCAAAGACATCATTCCCGGCGGCCCTGCCGATCTGGATAAGCAGCTCAAACCAAACGACAAAATCATCGCCGTCGCTCAAGAAGGTGAAGAACCGATCGAAGTGATCGGCATGAAACTACGTAAAATCGTAGACATGATTCGCGGTCCGAAGGGCACGCCGGTGAGACTCATCGTAGAACCCGCCGCAACAGGTAACGTCGCCGCCACGCGTAAGGAAATCGTTCTCGTTCGCAACGTCGTCAACCTCGACTCCTCGCGTGCCCACGGCGCCATTTTTGAAGTGCCCGATGCCGAAGGAAATATCTCCCCCATCGGAGTCATCACGCTGCCGACGTTCTACGGACCTGAAGTTTCCAGCGACGGAAAACCTCAAAACAGCGCTACGCGTGATGTTCGCGAACTGATCACCCGGCTCAAAGCGGCGAAGATTAAGGGTCTGGTGCTCGACCTTCGCCGCAATGGAGGTGGTTTGTTAAGTGAAGCCATTTCCCTGACCGGTCTGTTCATCGAAAAAGGCCCGGTGGTTCAGGTTCGCTCCTACTCTGGCGAAATCAAAGTGGATCACGACACCGATGCCTCGATCGCGTATGGCGGGCCGCTCACGGTATTGGTTTCGCGTTACAGCGCATCTGCATCCGAGATCGTAGCTGGCGCGCTTCAGAATTACGGTCGCGCGGTAATCGTCGGCGACAGCTCCACGCACGGAAAAGGCACCGTTCAAACGGTCCTCGAGTTACGGAACCTCGTTCCTCTGCTTAACCGCGCAGACACCCGAAGTGGCGCCACCAAACTCACTGTTCAGAAGTTTTACCTGCCCGACGGCGCGTCGACACAGCTGAAGGGCGTCGTGCCCGACATCATCCTTCCATCGTTTGAGGACTACCTTCCTATCGGAGAAGCCGACATGCCTCACGCCCTCACTTGGGACTCGGTCGCGCCGAGCAAATTTGCCGGTCGGCCGCTTGCCCCTTCCGCGCTCACACCCTTGGTGGCCGCGAGCGCGGCGCGCCAAGACACGCTTGAGGAATTCTCTTATCTTCGCCGCGCGATCGATCGCTTCAAAACCCGACAGGAGCAAAAAGCGGTCTCCTTAAATTTGGAGCAGCGTAAACAGCAAAAACAGTCTGACGAGGAGTTCAGGAAAGCCATGGCTGCCGAGAAAAAAGAACTCGCGGCCGGAGCCTACAAATTCAGCGAAGTGTTACTTGCCCCTCCGCCTCCTCCGCGCCCCAAGTTAACACCGCCCGACAATGACTCCGTCCTCGAAGAAGAAGAGTCCGAGGCAAACCTGCGTTACGTGGCCGTCGACATACAACTCCGGGAAGCCCTCCGCGTCGCCTCGGACCTCATAAACAAACCCCGAGCCGTGTCTGTAGCGAAAGATGGAGACCGCGCAGATCTCACCAACACTACGGGGGCGACTCCGTAACGCTCAAGGCGACGATCTGCTTGCAAACATGAATCGGTCTCGATCGGTCAGATCCTTCCGGGACTCGATCCGCTCAAAGCCCGATTCGGTTAGCAGCTCCGCGAGTCGGGCGTGATGGTCGACGCCCGTTTCAAGCGCGAGGATACCGCCCGCTTTCAAAAAAAGCGGCGCACCGCCGACTATCGTGCGCAAATCCGCCATTCCCGCATCGGCCGCAGTCAATGCGCTCGTCGGCTCATGCACACGGACTTCGGGCTCCGCCGCTGCGGTTTCGGCATCGGTTAAGTAGGGAGGGTTGGAAACGATCAGGTCGTAAGGAACCGTCGAATCGAGCGCGTCAAACCAGCTCGAACGCACAAAGCTAACGCGACTGTCCAGTGCAAGAGCGCCTGCGTTCTCTCCCGCCAAAGCAAGGGCGTCATCGCTCACGTCCACTGCCGTGACTTCGGCATTTTCATAGCGCGAAGCCAGAGCAAGTGCGATCGCGCCTGTTCCCGTGCCCAAGTCTAGGATACGCCGGGGCGGAACGGGTAAACGCTCCACAATCAGTTCAATCAAAAGCTCGGTTTCATGCCGCGGAATCAGTGCGCGGCGATCCACCTTCAACCGCAGTCCCGCCCACTCGGTGTCACCCAAGATGTATTGCAACGGCTCTCGCAGGCTGCGGCGCTTGACCAACGGTCGAACTTTTTCGAGTTCCGTCTCGGTTAACGTCCGCTCAAATTGCAGATAAAGCTGCATGCGCTTCAGTCCGAGCGCGTGGCCGATTAGGAGTTCAGCGTTGAGCCGCGCAGATTCGACGCCTTTCGCGGACAGAAAATCGGTGGTTTTCTGAAGAATCTCAAGAAGGGTCAACGGTAGCGGCATAGAGGGCGGCAAAGTATTCATTGATCTCAATCGTCATCGCCCGCAGTCGGACGCCTCGGCGAGTAAGGTTGCCCGGTGAGTTTAGCGAATTTTTCCTCGAAGTCGGCTCGCTGCAGCGCCTCGATCACGGCGTCAAGCTGGCCCTGCATAACTTGCGAGAGACTGTGGAGCGTGAGCCCGATTCGATGATCAGTAAGACGGCTTTGTGGAAAGTTGTAGGTGCGGATGCGTTCGCTGCGGTCGCCGGTGCCGATCTGGCTCTTGCGCTCCGCCGCATACTTGGCGCGCTCCTGATCCTCCTTGAGTTGCAGCAACCGCGATCGCAGCACCGCCATGGCGCTGGCCTTATTCTTTTGCTGCGAACGCCCGTCCGCACAATACACGATCATTCCCGTCGGCTTGTGGATGATGCGCACGGCCGAGTCGGTGGTGTTGACCCCCTGCCCTCCCGGACCACTCGC
>DFYA01000063.1:11123-14717 GCA_002382525.1 Opitutaceae bacterium UBA4094 | reverse complement strand
TGGATGCCGGTGAACACGTGGGCGCTGGCATCGACGGAAATGACCTGCTGTTGGACGACGCCGTTTTGCGTCCACTGAACGTGAAGGACTTCATCGCCATTGAACTCCCACCACGTGATCCGCTGGAGGGCGAAGGCCCGGGCGGCGGTGAGTGTGAAGCTCTCGCCCCGGTCGAATCGTCCGAGTCCGCTGTTGCCCACGCCGAAGCCGGTGCCTTCGAAACCGAAGAAGGACGGCGCGGCGGAGGCGAAGTCCGGTGCGGACGGCGTGTCGACGTTTACGCCGGTTTTCGGCGCGGCGAACGTGAGCGTGGCGGGCGTCCCGTCGGGATTGATGGTGGCGGAGAAGGCGATGCCTCCGTTGACGGCGTTCCAGGGGGCGGACGTCCACGACTGGGACGTGATTGAGTTGCCGGGTGCGCCGGGGATCGAGGGCGTGAACTTGACGGCGTCCGCGATGACGTAGCCGTTGGTGCCCGCGTTATCGATGAACACGCCGTGGTTGCTGTCGGGCGTAAACGTGAACACGCCGAGCGGGTGCCAGGCCCCGCCGGATTTTTGGTCGACGGTGGACGGGGTGATTCCGCCCGCGTGGATGACCTCGATGGGCGTGTTCGTCGCGCGATTGCTGTGCGGCACCCAGTTGACGGTGACGATGTAGTTGCCAGCGGCGGTCAAGGCCGGCGTGAACAGGGCGGTGCGATTGCCGTCACGCGTGTCACCATCGTGAAGGTAGTTCGAGCCGTGTTGGCCGGTGGCGGAACTCGTTGCCCAGTTGTTCGAGCGCGTGAAGCGCGGTGCGGGGTCCGAGTTGTCGACGACGACCTCCGTGAGTGGCGTGGTCGGTGCGTCGACGGTGAGGGTGAGTAAGGCGGCGCGCAGCGGAACCGCGAGGAGAGCGTTGCCGCCGGGCGCGATGTGCGTGCCATCGTTGGTCACGTATTTGGCGGTGCCATTGGTGAGCCAACGGGTGTTGTCGGAGGGCGCGGCGACGGCGGAGAAACAATCGAGGAGGATGTCGATTTTACCGTCGGCGAGCGCGGTGGCGAAACCGGCGTTGATGAGGTCGCGTTTGCCACCGGCGCCCCAACCGGTGTTGGGCGTTTGTCCGGCGAGCGTGGCCCAGGAATCGGTGCTGGACGTGCGAGGCATGAGTTGGGTGCGGATGACCTTTTGCACGCCCGCGTTGCGAGCCATGGACCAGATGGTTTCGGTGCGGGTGAGAATGGCGGAATCGCTGCCGGTGCCGCCGGAGCCGAGATCGTTGGTGCCGTATTCTTCGACCACGACATTGGCGAACGGCAGGAGGTGGGTCTGGCGTTGCTGGCGGTTGGGATTGGTGAAGTTGGCGGCGGTTTGACCGTGACGCGTGAGGTTGAACATCGCGATGGCGTTGGCGCCGTTGGTGTCCACGGCGGCGCGGTTGAAGAAGCCGTAGCCGGAGATCGCTGGAACGGGATTCGCGGAGTCGCCGGTGCCGTCGAGGATGCTGTCGCCGATGCCGATGACGGAGAGATTTCCCGGCGTGGCGTAACGACCGAGGAAGATCACGGGCAGGCCGGCGGTGCGGTTGGAGCCGCCGCTGATGGTTGGAATGGGGCCGGCGGTGTCGATGGTGCCGGGGTCGTTGGCCGGAGGATAGACGACGAATCGCGCGCCTGAATAGGTGGAGGGCGTGCCGCTGGGGATCTTGCCACCGGTGGGGATGGAACCGCGGACGTGCAACCAGAAGACCTCGTCGCGAGCGGGAGCGGCGCCGGTCCATGCGGAAGACGGGATGACGTCGGACAACCAGTAAGGCGTCGTGGAGTTCATCGGCAGCACGAGTGTGCGCGAGCCGGAGAAGGTGAGCGGCACGCGTTGACCGGTGGAAGCGCGTTCGAGCCACGCATGGCTGATCGTCACGTCGTTGGTGTTGTTGGGTGTTTCGGCCTCGTAGGGATACATCCAATCCATAAAGCCGATCTGCATCTCGGCGACGGGGCCGCCGAGTTTATGCGGCGTGCGGTGTCGGAACGCGGTGTTGGCGGTGGCAGGTGTGTAGAAATTGCTGGCGATGCGACCGCCGGTCGCGACGACGCGGACCGGTTGCGGCTGGGCCACGAGAAACGGCGCGGCGAAGGTGGCTGCGACGAGGAGCAGGGTGAGGAGCTTCATGGGGTGATCGGTAAAATGAAAAACGACGGAGCCGAATGACGGCTCCGTCGTAGGTGCGGACAAGAACGCGTTACTGGAGCAACGCGGTGTAGATTTTCTCGAAACGCAGACGACCGGTGAGCGAGGCTGTGGTGGGGCTTGCGTTGGTGATGACGACCGGCGTGTTCGCATCGGCGTGAACGCCCGTGAACGTGAACGGATCGGAGGTCACGTTGAAGAGCTGTTGTTGAACAACGCCGCCCTGGGTCCAGCGGAGGTGGAGCACCTCGTCGCCGGTGTATTCACGCCACTTGATCGACTGGAGCACGAAGGCGTGAGTCGCGGTGAGGGTGAAACTCTCGCCGCGATCGAAACGGCCGAGGGCGCTGTTGCCGACGCCGAAGCCCGAGGGCTCGAACCCGAAGTAGGAGTTGACCGACGGAGCGAAGTCGGGCGCGGAGGGCGTGTCGACGTTCACGCCTGTCTTCGGGTTGGCGAAGGTGAGCGTGACGGGCGTGCCGTCGGGGGAAAACCCACCGGAGAAGGACGTCGCGAGGTTGACGGCATTCCAGGGTGCGGCGGTCCAGGACTGAAGCGTGAACGTGGTGCCGGGCGTCGGGGCCGGGGCGCCACCGTTGTCGGTGGTGATCTTCAGGTCGGCGATCCAGTTGATCTGCGAGAAGTTCGCGGTGGACGACGTGAAGCCGAAGACCGTGCCGGCGGGGAGCGAGGCGGGGACGCCGACGCGGTTGGTGAGATCGGCGGCAAGCGTGCCGGTATCATCGGAACCTTCGTAAAGACGGACACGGATGGTGCCGGCATCGCCGTCGTAATCGACGACCACAAACATGTCGGTATTGTAGCCGATCGGGTGGTTGGGCAGCGGCTGTGAAGAGAAGCCGTCCACGTCGGGCGTGACGTCGCCGGTGATGATCGCGATCTCCTCGGGGGTGGTGCCCTTGACCTCGCGCTTTACGCCGAAGAGCACGTTGGGCTGCTGGTAGAAACCGAGGCCATCGGTGCCGGCGCCGTGTTGCCCCGGATCGGCGGAGTAGGCGGCGAAGACGAAGCCGGAACCGTAATGGCCGTTGGTCATGCGGTAGACGTATTCGGCGCGCATGCGCTTCTGCGACGTCGCGAGCGGCTGACCGTTGAAGACGACGGCGGTGGTCAGGTAGGTCGAGTTGTGGGTGAGCTTGAGGTCGCCATTGACGATGCCCGGCTGGAACGAGCCGGTGTGATAGGTCGTCATCCCAGACGGCGCGGAGGTGAAGTCGGTGTCGAGGACTACGTTTTGGGTGGGCGGACCGGGCGGATTGACAACCGGAGGCGCGTCGCTGCGCAGGTAACGAAATACACGCGTGGTCATGGCCGGGAACGTGTAGCTGAAGCTCGTGCCGAGGTTGGTCGGCACGGCGACATCAGGCAGTTCGGTGGCGGACATCACGAACATCTCGGC
>DFYA01000063.1:7186-11068 GCA_002382525.1 Opitutaceae bacterium UBA4094 | reverse complement strand
TCGCCGGTGAGGCGATTATGGATGTAGGTCGCCCACCACGCGTGGTTCGGCAGGTTGTTGGAGTAATAGTGCATCGCGGGGTTCGTCTTGATGTCGAAGGCGAAACCGCTGCCGAGGACGTTGCGCGGATTGTAGAGACCGAAATGGTCGTAGGTGAGCCACCACAGACCCTGCGTGATCGTGTGCCGGAATTGGAGCGGCACGTTGAACTCGGTGATGCCGGTGCCGACATTTTCCGGGAACCCGTGCTGGCGGAGCAAAGCCTGAATCGCCCCCTCGCCGCGGTAGGTCCACGGGCCGACTTGCGCCTGCGTGAACGAGACCTGCTCGGTGGGATGATTGAGCAGGTTGTATTCGTTTTCGACCGGTTTGGGAGAACCGGTTTCCCAGTCGTAAATCTCGGCGTAGAGATGGCGCGTGACGATATCGACTTGTTGATGTCCGTTGAGGGGAGCGGCGGTCTGCTGAAGAAACGCCCTCATGATGTTGTCACTGCGGTTTCCGTTGGCGGCGAAGCCGTATTCAAAAGCGGTGACGGGACCGCAGAGCTTCACGTTTTCACGCACGCCGGAGGCGACGAGCTGGTTGTGAACGCTCTGGTAGATGTCGATGTATTCCTGGGGGCTGGCGACCTGGTAATCGACGGTGATGTCGGGCTCGTTGCCGACCTCCCAGTATTGCGTGGTGAGGTTGAACGGCGGCGCCTTGTAGCGCTGGACCAAAAACGCGATGTTGGTGGCGATCGTGCCGGAGCCGGTGTTGCCGTTGAGATCGAGGAATCTGTCGTGCAGGTGCTGCTGCTCGGTGTTGAAGGGCGGGTTGGGCTTGGTGATCGTGCCCACGAAGAGCGGCGTAGCGCCGGCGTTGATGATATGGGCGACGCGGACGTCCATGTCGGTCAGGCTGAAGCCCTTGTCCGGATAGATGGAGGTGCGGATCATGCCCACCTGGAGGGTTTCCAAGTCTTTCCGGTAGTTCGGGGTGACCGACTTCCAGAACGAACCGCCGCTGAGGTTTACGCCGAGCTGGCCGATGCCGACGTTGTCGATGACGTTGGAGGCGTCGACGGCGAGGGCGGGCTGGCTGACGACCAGGTTGCCGGCCCCTCCGGTGAACACGGCGGGGAACGCCGACTGGAGCGAGGCCGACGAGTGGGTCGTGTTGGACGCGAGCACGGTGCCGGCCTTGAGCAGGCCCCACAAACGATCCGTGCTGTTGAGCGTGCCTCCGACCGAGGCGAACGACACGGAAAGATCGTTGGAGAGGACAACCTTGCTCCCGGTCTCGACGACGAGGCCGCCCTTGATCGAGGCATTACCGCTGATCGTGAGCGTGGTGCCGGCCGTGACGTAGATCGTGCCGAAGAAGGCGGAGCCGTCGGCGAGGGTGAGGTCGATCGCCCCGCCGCCGACGAAGTTGATGTCGCCGTCGCCGTAGAGGTTATTGACGGAGAGATTAATGCCACGCGTCGTGCCGGAGGTATTGATCGTGGTCGTCTCGGAGCGAGTCGTCATGAGGTCTCCGATTTGGAAGACCTGAACGCCGCCGGTTCCATTGGAGATCGTTCGTGAGGCGCCGCCCTTGGCGAGCAGGGCCGGGATGATGACCGGATTGCCGGAGGTGCCGGACACCTTCACGACGATGGAGCCGCCGTTGATCACCAAGGCGCCGCCGTTAAAGGTGGTCGTGGCGCTGCCACCAGGCGTGCGCATCGTGTAGCCGTTGGTGTGGTATGTATCCGAAGAGCTGATACTCGATGGATTGGTTCCTCCGCCGGCAGGCTGAGACCACCACGCGGCGGTCGTGTTCCAGTGGTCGTTGAGGCCGTGGTTGGCCTGCATATACCAGTCGGCGGCGTGGAGGAGGGAAGGAAGCCCGGCTAGCGCGCTAAGCGCGAGGGGCATGAGACAGCGTCGTCTAAACGTCGGATTCATGGGGGTGGGGGTTGGGATTTGGGTTGAGATGCCGCAACACGCCGCCTTAAGCGCCGCTCGGAAGCGGATAAACAAGGGGAACGCCAGCGGGGGTATGCTGCGACACGTAGGCCATGTCCATTTGGGCTAATGCGACCAATTGGTCTTTTATCGATCACGATTCGCAGACGCCGAATCGTGACAATTTTCACTCGGCGTTTACCCACCCCCGGAGGATCCCTGATAGAACACGCGGTCGTTCACGCGCGTATACGCAGGACGGCTAGGACGCCTTCGGAATCTCGGCCCAGTCACCCGTAGCAAGTCGGACCGGCACACTGTCACCATCGCGCCATTTGCCCTCGATCTGGAGCAGCTTGGGAATCGAGGGCAGCCCTCGCTCGTTTTGGACGAGTTGCGCGGCGAGGAGATCCACCGCCATCGCCCCGATGACATCGTGTCCTTGGTAGATGCCGCCGATGTCCGCGTGCTCGGCCGACCAGTCAAACGTGGCAAAGGCGACGTCGTCGGGGATTCTCCATCCCATGTCGTGAAGCACGTGCCAGGCGAGATACTCGCCGAGAATGACATCGGGGCGCTCCTTCTCGATCCAGGCTCTTACACGTCGGCGGTCCTCGGTGACATCGGTGCCGGAGAAGATGCAGGCCTTGATTCCGCGGCGCCCCCACGGCTGCTTCTGCTCGTAATAGAGCGGGTAAAGCCAACCGTGGTTCACCTTCTTGTCGTAGGCGGTGGAGACGACGACGCCAATGCGCCGATAGCCGAGCTCGAAAAGCCGACGCAACGCCATGGGCACGCTGCGACTGTAGTTGAACATCACTCGGTGCAACGGCTTCTCGATCAATCCCGAGCCCAAAGCCACGGAGGAGAACCCGCTCCAGTCGAACGACGAGAACAACGCGGTCGGAGTGATCAGGCCAGGGATGATCAGCCCGTGGGTCTCGCGGCTCCGCAACATACGCGCGAGGTTGTCTGCGTTAAGCCCCGGTTCGCGCACCCAGACCGGATCTAACACGTAGCCCAACTGCTCGGCGCGTTCCCGGGCGCCGCGGTGGTTCTCCCTTTGGTGGGGCGGGAGATCTTCGGCGCGGGGGCTTTCCGGGTTCGAGACCAGAAAAGCCAAATTGGCCTGATACTTCGGAGGTTTGGTGGCGCGCAAATGCGCCATGAACGCGGCGGCAAGCGGATTGGCGCGCCAACCCATATCTGTCGCGATTTTTTGGATACGAGCACGCGTTTCCTCGGAGATGCGCGGGTCGTTGCGCAAGGCATTGCTGACCGTTGACTGGCTGCACCCGGAGGAGGTGGCGATTTCTCGCGTCGTGGGGTAACGGCTTGGGGGCATGCCCTGGCACCTTACCAGTTGGTGCGTGGGTTGTGAAGAGAGCCGCGCTTTATTTATGCGTTTTTGATTTGGGCGAGGCCTTTGAAACGGCCCAAGATGTATCGACCTCTCTCTAATGACACCTCCGTTGCCCACGATCGTTCACCTCGATGCCGACGCGTTTTTTGTGTCGGTCGAGCTGGCGTTGCAGCCGCAGTATCGCGGGAAAAAGGTTGCGGTGGGCGGACGCGAGCGCGGCATCATCGCCTCCGCCAGCTACGAGGCGCGCGCGTGCGGGGTTTACACACCGATGCCGACGGCGCGCGCGCTGAAAGTGTGCCCCGATCTGATCCTGCTTCCGCACAAAGGCAGCTACAGCGAGGTCTCACGAAAGATGTTCGACCTCTGCGAGACGCTCACGCCTTACGTGCAGCGCAACTCGATCGATGAAGGTTATCTCGATCTGGCCCCGTGCGGATTGAAGTCGGTCGAGGAAATCGAGAACGCGGTGCGTGGATTGCAACGGCGCATCTGGGACGAGTTGACCATCCCGGTTTCGATGGGCATCGCGACCAATAAACTGGTTTCTCAAATCGCCTCGAAACTCCGCAAGCCGCGCGGATT
>DFYA01000063.1:808-7095 GCA_002382525.1 Opitutaceae bacterium UBA4094 | reverse complement strand
CAAGATGATCGTCCGGTAGAAACGGAACGGGAGGACGCGAAGAGTTATTCGCAGCAAGAAACGTTTTCGAAGGATGTCGGCGATTTCGCGGAAATCGAACGCGTCGCGAAAGGCATGATCGACGCGTTGATGCCGGCGATCCGTGCGGACGGGAAACGGGTGCGCACGATGACGGTGAAGGTGCGTTATGGGGATTTCACGCAGGAGACGGCGGGCAAAAGTTTGCCGGAGGCGAGCGATCTGGAGCAGCCGTTTTATCCGCTGGTGTCGGTGTTGCTGAGGCAGGCGTGGACGAACTCGCGACCGCTGCGGCTCGTGAGCGTGCGCTTCTCCGGCGTGGAGGACGGCGGGCAACAGCTCGACCTATTTGCCGCCGAGACGGACGAGAAACGGCGCAAGCTCGCGGCGATCATGGATAAACTCAACGCCGGCGGCAAAGCCGTGCGCGTGCAGCGCGGGCATCAATTGCCGGCGCGCGGGCGCGATCAGAGGAACGACAGCGGCTCGTAGGTTTTTCCGAGGACCTGGTCGGTCGGGCACGCGAACCATTTGTCGAGGACGGTGGCGTAAACCTGGCGGAAGTCGGTGCTGAACTCGAGGTCGCGGTTCTTCTGGAGCTTGAGCGACGGCGGCGTGCCGTGCAGCGGACTCTTCACTTGGCTACCCATGACAAAAAGCGGCGCCGCAGTGCCGTGGTCGGTGCCCCGACTTTCGTTCTCGTTGGGGCGCCGGCCGAATTCGGAGAACGTCATGGTGAGGACCTGTGAATCGAGTTTTTTGGCGATGAGGTCCTTCTGGAACGCGGCGAGTCCTTCGGAGAGCGTGCGCAGGAGATTGGCGTGGTTGTTCGCCTGGTTGCTGTGGGTGTCGAAGCCGCCGAGGGAAACGAAATACACACGGGTGGACATGCCGGAGGCGATCAACGCGGCGACGTTGCGGAGGGATTGCGCGAATCCATTCCCCGGATACGTGGACTCGGCTCGATAGCCGCCGAGGACTTTCTGCACGCGTTGTTCGGTGACGAGCGCGTCCATCATGGTGGCGCGTAGGAACGAGGCGTTGGCGTTGGCTTCGTGGTCGTCGTGCTTCACGAGCTTTTCGAGAAAGGCGAGGTTCTCGCGGTTGTTGCGATTGCCACCGCCGCGAAGGCCAAAGGTGGACTGGGGATAACGCGACTGGAAGGACTGCGGGAGCTCGTTGGAGACGTGCACGGCGACGGGATCGCCGCCGGTGCCGGCAGTGCCGGGCGCGCCTCCGCAGGCGTTGTCGAGAAACCGGCCGATCCAGCCGCTGGGAAGGTTTTGGTCGCTGTTGCTGGCGGTTTCCCAGATTTCACCCGAACGGAAGTGGCTGTGATTCGGATTGGGGTAACCCACGTTTTGAACGATGCCGGCACGGCCTTCGTTCATGAGGCTGTGGAGCGCGGAGAGCGAAGGGTGGAGGCCGAGCGTATCGGTAAGGCGAATGGCGTCCTCCTTCTTGATGCCGATGGTCGGGCGCAGACGGTAGTATTCAGGATCCTCATACGGAATCACGGTGTTGAGTCCGTCGTTTCCGCCGGCGAGTTGGACGAGGACAAGAATGGAGCGGTCTTTTTCGGGGGTCGGCGTGGCGGCGAGCGTGGACTGGACCAGGAACGACGGAGCGAACTGGCTGAAAGCGAGGAGGCCGATGCCCTTGGTTCCCCAGGTGAGGAATTCGCGACGCGTGGTGGGGAGGGCTTGGTAGGCGTTATGCATGGCGGCGGTGGGGCGGGGGACGGTAAGGCGAGGCGGTGGGAACGGCGGGGAGTATCAGCAGAGCTGGTATTCGGGAGACTGCAGAAGCGTGATGGCGGTGCTGCGGAGGCGGGCGACGCGCTTGGCTTCATCGGTCTCGGAGGAGAGAAACGCGAGGATCTCGGCGCGGTAGGTTTTGCTGACTTTGACCGGCAGAAAGTAATCCACAAAACGGTCGGTGATCTGCTCCGGGGTCATGTTTTTCAACATACCTTCGATGCGCTCATCGGTGACGGTGAAGACACCCGCGCCTTGGGCGCGCGCGGCGACGATCTCGACCTGCTCGTCGGCGTTGAGGTTTTCCTCGTTTACGGGCGTGAAGAGCGTCTGCACGAGTTGGCGACGGGCGTTGAGCGTGCCGGAGTTGATCCAGAGACGCCCGCCATCCCAGCCGCTCACATTTGGCGGTCGGAAGGGTTCCTCGCCCATGAGACGAAGCGTGTTCAGCGAATGACGCGGGTAGGGCGCGACGTTGATGTTTAGATCCTGGACGAGCCCAAGATAGAGCTGCGTGGGACGCTTGATGTAATTGCCGCGGAAGGCCGGATGAAAAAACAGCCGGCTGGAGAAAACCCGGTGGGCGAGCTGGCGTAGGTCGTAACCCGCGGAACGCCACCAATCGGCCAACGGCGCGAGATAGGCGGGGGAGAGCGGACTGTCGCTCAGGTAGAATTTGCCCAGTTCCTTGGGCACGAAGGCGGCGGCGGCGGGCTGGCTGTAGGCGAGGTCGATCACGTCATCGCCGGTGAACTTGCCGGTCTGGCCGAAGACAGTTTTGGGGCGGGTGTCGTGCTGGCTTGAGGCGAAATGAAAACCATCGGCGCGCACGCGATAACCGGTGAACGCGCGGGCGGCTTCTTTGATGTCGGCCTCGGTGTAGTTGCCCTCGCCAAGAACGAAGAGCTCGAACAACTCACGGGCGAAGTTTTCGTTGGGCGCGTTCTTATTGCTGTTTTGCAGGTCGAGGTAACGCACCATCGCGGGCGAGCGGGAGACGGCCTTGGTGAGAGCGGGGGCGGCGCCGAGAGCGCCTTGGCGCAACGTGTCGTGGTGCGCGTGAATCTCGGCGGGGTTGTTTATCTTCTCGTGGCTGACGACGTAGATGTCGGACAGGAAATGCGTCCACTTTTCGGTGACGGCGTTCTCGGGGCGCGACGCGAATTGGAGCCACTTGATTGAGAGATCCTGGAGCGCCTGGCGTTGGCGTTCGCGTTGTTCGCGCTGAAGAACCTGGCGTTGTTCGCGCGACTCGGCGTTGCGGATCTTCTGGTAATATGCGGGGCCGGCCTCGGCGAGGTTGGAGACGAGGCGCGGCTCGGGCAGAAGGTTGGCCTTGGCGGGGAAGAGACGTTCGAGGCCGGCCTTGAGTCCTTCGTTCATGAGGCGGGCGACCTCGGGCGGTTGTGCGGCCCAGCTGACGCGGCGGAGGAGGTGCCGGGCGGCGTCTTCGTTCCACTGGTTGGCGGGGAGCGGTTGCCAGGCGGCTTGCGGGGAAAGATCGAGCTTCATGCGGGGTAGGGGGACGCAAACGACACGGGGCAGGATGGGCGCGGGGCGCGCCTCGGCAATAGGACGTTTCGATCGCGCGCCGAGTTTCGCACGATAGAAAATAGTTGGTCAGAGTCCGAGCGAGGTTCGGTAAAGACGCGGCACGCGCTTGGTTACCGAACAGAGTGTTTCCCAGGGAATCGTGTCGGCCCAGTCGCTAAACTCGGCGAGATCGATTTGTGCAGTTCGTTGGCGGCCGATCAGCACGACTTCGTCACCCGCCGCGACACCTGGAACATCGGTCACATCAATGATCGTCTGGTCCATCGTGACACGGCCGAGAATTGGGCAACGCCGTCCGCGGATGAGCACATGGCCGCGGTTGCTCAAGGCGCGCGGCAGTCCGTCTCCGTAGCCCGCCGTGAGGATCGCCACGGTCGAGGCGCGCTTGAGCACATGGGTGCGCCCGTAGCTTACGCCGGTGCCGGCGGGAAGTTTTTTCACGAGACCGACGCGTGTCCGAAAACTGAATACAGGCTCGGCTTGGACGTGCGAGAGAAGCGAGCCGGCGTGGGGTAGAATACCGAACTGCAGGAGGCCGACGCGCACGGCGTTGAAGGGACCGGCGACCTCGATGGTTTCGAGACCGGCGCTGTTGTCGGCGTGAACAAAGAGTGAATCGAGATCGATTCCCGGGCACGCTTGCAAGGCGGCGAGGAACCGGCGGCGCTGCTCGGCGGTGAAGACTGGATCGTCGTCGGGACTGCAAAAATGCGTGAAGACGCCCGCGAGCCGCAGGTGCGTGGCGGCGAGTATCTTTTGGTAAAGTGCGGGGGCTTCTTCGTGCCACACGCCGAGGCGGCCCATGCCGGTGTCGATTTTAAGGTGAATCGTGAGCGTGCGTTCGGCCGTGCGAGCGACGTTGTTCAGGCGAGTGACCTCGTCCGCCGACGACACGGTCACGGCGACATCGTATTCGAGCACATGCCGGTCTTCATCGGGGAGCAACGGGCTTAGCAACAACACCGGCCAGCCGGGGCCGATCTCGCGCAACGCGGCCGCTTCGGCGAGGTTGGCCACCGCGAACAGGTCGGCGCCCGCGTGCATCAACCGAGCCGCAGTCTGGTGTAACCCGTGTCCGTAGGCGTCGGCTTTCACGACCGCCACATAACGCATGTGCTGCGGGAGCGACGCGCGGATGAGGCGTAGGTTGCGCTCCAGCACGGCGAGGTCGATTTCTGCCCAGCAACGCAGCGGGAGACGTGAAGTGGATGATGACATGGCGTCGTGCGATTCGCTTAAGCCGGGCGCGGCGCCTGGTGGATCTGCGGGGTCCATGTCACATAACTTGGATCCTCGTGCATAAACGCATCGGGTTCGGACGTTGCACGAAACAGGTCGGCATCGACGGTTGTTTCCAGGAGCGACGCCAGATCATACGGCGTCGTCGCCACTCCCGCAGGCAACGCCGTCCAGTGCCGGAAGTGCTCCGGCATGACCAGCTCGCCTTGAAGCTCGACGGGGGCGACGCGTCGCAGCGCCGAGCCGAGTTGAGCGACGTGCCACGTGTCGCGACGGGCGTCCGCGATCACGTTGACCCCGGGCCTACCGAGCGCGCGCGCCACGAGGTCCAGGCTCTGATAACGATAGAGCGCGGCGGAGGGATTGATCACGTTCCACGCCCGCAAAGCCACGGCGGCGGTGCGGATGCCGAGGACCGACCCCGGACCTTCGCAGAACGCGAAGGCGTTCACGTCCGCGATGCGGAGCCCGCGTTCGTTCAAGATCGTTTCGACACACGCGAACAGTCCCGTGCTCGCCTCGGTATCGCTTACGAGCCAGCGCGACGGTCCGGATTTGTTGGCGTCGCCAGATTCGCCGCTCGGGCCGCGACTCCACAAGCCGACTTGCACCCGCGCCGAGGCGGAATCGATCAGCAGCAGGGAGGGGTGGGCGGCAAGCAGTTCGCGGAGACTCGGCATCGGGCGAGCATCAAGTTCGCCCCGCCGCCGGCTTTCAAGCGCGTAGAATCAGGCATTGACCGGGCGGAAGCCGGACGCGTAGTTTCGCCAATTCTGTCAATAAAACCCTCCGCTCTTTTCCTACTGTGAACATCGAAATCAAAGACGTCTCCGAAACCCGTAAAAGCCTCGTCGTCACCCTCGACCAAGCCGAAGTCGCCGCCGAACACCAAGCCGTGGTCAGCGAGATTTCCAAGCAGGCCCGCCTCCCCGGTTTCCGTCCGGGCAAAGCCCCGGCGTCCATGATCGTCAAACGTTACGGCAAGGAGATCGGCGAAGAGTTCAAGCAGAAGGTCCTCGCCAAGGCCTACCGTAGCGGCCTCGAGCAGTCCAAGCTCGAGCCCCTCAACATCACCGACGTGCAGGAGGGTGAAATCGCCGCCGACAAACCCGCCACCGTGACCATCACGCTCGACGTGCGCCCCACCTTCACGTTGCCCGACTACGCCGGCATTGCCACCGAGATCCAGCCCGTGGATCCGACCGACGCCGAGGTCGAAAAGGTCATCGAAAGCCTCCGCGCCGAGCGCGCCGAATTCAATATCGCCCAGCGTCCCGCCGCCAAGGGCGACTACGTGAAGCTCGCCTACGAGGGCACGGTCGACGGCAAATCGATCCTCGAACTCGCCCCGGATAAACAAATCTACGCCAAGGTTCCCCAGACGTGGGAAGAGGTTGAAGGCGAAAACGAAGGCCTGATCCCGGGGCTCGGCAAGCAGCTCGCCGGCCTCTCCACGGGCGACAAGAAGGACGTCACCATCGAGTTCCCCGCCGAAGTTGCCGCCGTGCCCGCGCTCGCCGGCAAGACCGCCGTTTACGCCGTCGAGGTCCTCGAAATCCGCGAGCGCGTTCTACCCGAGATGGACGAAGCGTTCTTCAAAGCCAACCAGTCCGATGACCTCGAAAGCCTCAAGGTCAACGCCCGCAACAATCTCAAGGCCCGCAAAGAATACGAGAACCGCCAGGCCCAGCGCCGCCAAGTCACCGAGGCCCTCAACGC
>DFYA01000063.1:0-750 GCA_002382525.1 Opitutaceae bacterium UBA4094 | reverse complement strand
AAGACCCAGCTGCTCCTCGCCAAGATCGCCGAGCAGGAAAAGATCACGGTCAACGAGCGCGACATCGACACCTTCATCTACCGCGAGTCCATGATGAACCAGCAGAAGCCCGAGAAGCTCGTCAAAGAGTTGACCAAGGATCGCGAGAAGCTCCGCTCGATTCAGCAGTCGATCATTTTCGACAAGGCCCTTGATTTGCTGGTCTCCAAGGCTACCGTGACGACCGCCTCAGCGAAGGCGTGATCAGTTCACCTAAACCAAGGAAATCTTCGTGAGTTACTACGTTCCCACCATCCTCGAGAGCACCGGCCGCGGTGAGCGGCAATGGGATGTGTTCAGCCGTCTGCTTAAGGATCGCATCATCTTCATCGGTTCGCCGATCGACGACATGGTTGCCAACTTGGTGATCGCCCAGATGCTATTCTTGCAGATGGAGGACCCCAAGAAGGACATCCACTTCTACATCAACTCTCCCGGTGGCGTCGTCACCGGCGGCATGGCCATCTACGACACGATGAATTTCCTGCAGTGCGACATCGTCACCTATTGCATCGGCCAAGCGGCCAGCATGGCGACGGTGCTCCTCGCCGCCGGCACCCCCGGTAAGCGATTTGCCCTGCCGAACAGCCGCGTGATGATCCACCAGCCCAGCGGTGGTGCAGGCGGTCAAACCGCCGATATCATGATCGCGTCCAAGGAAATCCTGCGTTGGAGCCAGACGCTCAATAGCGTGCTCGCCAAACACACCGG
>DFYA01000061.1 GCA_002382525.1 Opitutaceae bacterium UBA4094 | reverse complement strand
GTAGGGATCGATCGTGTTGGCTCGAGCTTTGACTCCCTCATCGCCTACCCACCAGGCATAGTGACCGATTGTCTGCGAGCCGGACATGCCGGGGACCGAAGCGGAGACGATCGGGACTTCAGGCGCAACCACGGCACGGTCGAGGTCGGCGTCCGCGGTGATCGAGGTGGTTCCCGTGCCCAGCAGCAGGCGATAGGGCTGGGTGGACGAACCGAACGTTGCGGTCGCGGCAGAAGCGCTCGTGACGCCCGCGAGGGTGAGGTTAGGAACTTGTGTCTGCGGCGTAAAACCGGTGCTGGAGTTTTCATTGCCGCTCACCAGCCACGCCTGTAATTGCGGGGTGACGGGCGTGGCGGCTGGAGTGTCGGGGGCGAGGGTTGTTCTCTCGGGATCGGGATCGCGCCACACGCCCACCCAGCGGCGGTTGCGGGACGCCCGCCAGTAGCCGTTGATCGATGTGTCGATACTGGATGCAGTGCCGGAGTTGAGCACGACTCCGCTGACTGGGTCTGTGGTGTCCCCTACGGCGAGCGGCTGTAGGTCGGCGGTGGCCGTGACGCGTTGGTCGGGGCCGGTGTGTTTTTGGAGTTGGCCGAGGGCGATGTTGAGGGCCATGAGCGCGTTTTGGCGGGCTTGGGCCATCGTCTGCGTGTTGCTCGCGACCTGCGTCTCCACGCGCGTGAGGCTGGCGAGGGACACCAACAGCAACACGAGGAACGCCAGCAGCGTGATCGTGATGAGCAGCGCAAAGCCGCGGGTCGGTTTCTTGGACGGGGCGAAAGAGGGTTTTTTCGACGGGTTCATGGCGGGGTGGGGCAGGCGGCGGTGTCTACTTACGATTTGCCCAAAGGGTGGGATGAGAGGGCGCGGCGCCCATGGCTTCGCGCTGAGGGGGTAAGCGAAGCGGGTGTTTTGCCGTTAAAAGTATTCATGGCGGCGCGCCGGGCAATCGCTCCAACGACAATCGCCGCTTGAGCATGGAAGGGGTGGGGCAACATCGTGGAGGGGATCGAAAGCGACGAGGGCACAGGCGGCGTGAAACAAGGGGTGAAGCGGAATTAAGGCGCACCTCCCGCATAGCGGTCGGGTTCTTCGATTCTGCGACGTAAGCTATACTCGCGCATAGCGGATAAACAATAAAGGATACGTGCAAACTGTTGCGCGATGCAGGCGATTGCTAGTTGCGTCAGGATAACGTGTTGCGTTGGTTTTTGACGGTTTTGTCGTAAACTTTTGATATGGATATTATAGCAAAGTGCTCTGGGAGCGCTTGATGGTGGGTGGGGTGTTATCTGCTGGGGCGCTGCAGGGTGCTGCCGACGACGTGGCCATTAAGGGGCCGCGTCACCAAGCACTGCGACCGCGGGAGCGGCGAGCGGTCTGCGGCGGGACGGACGCAGAACGCGTTCGGCCGACCGCAGATCGGGTAGTTCACGGCTGCACGCCCACACGCAGGCGCATAAAGCGGGGGGCGCTCGTGAGCGGGATGCGGGCTTCGATGGTTTGGGCGGTGGGGGTTTCCGCGACGACTTCGAGCGTGATCCCCGCGCTCGACCACGACAGCGGGTCGGAGAGGTTGCGGGTGGTTTCGGCGACCACCGATACTTCCGTCGCCTGGGGATCGACGGTGTAGGTGAGCACGAATTCGTGGTTGCGGAGGCTCCCCGTCCAGAGCGGCGCGTGGTCGGGATCGAGCGGATCGCCGCCGAGTGCGTATTCGAGGAGGTTGGCGATGCCGTCGCCGTCGGGGTCGGCGAGATCACCGGCGATGGCGGGCGTGGCGCCGTCGGCCCCGAAATGGGTCTCGCGCCACGCCGCCCGAGTGACGCCGATCGGCGCGAAGGTCGCGGTGGCGGCGAGGTCGGCGCTCACAGTGAACGTCGCGGTGGCGTTCGTCCCCGTGAGGTCTCCGCTCCAGCCGGCGAAGCGCCAGCCGGCCGCCGGGATGGCGTGGAGGTGAACGATGTCGCCGTCCATGTAAGTGCCGTCGTCGGGGTTGATGGCGACGCGGCCCTGGCCTTGCACCGAGGTCGTGATGGAACGCAACGGGCTGAACAGCGGGGTGACGCTGTGGTCGCGAGTCATCTCGAGGCTGAGCGACTCGAACGGTTGCGACGGGTGTTCGAGCCAGCCGACGAAGCCGAAGCCTTTGTCGGGCACCGCGAACAGATCCACCATGGACCGATGGGCGAGGACCGTGCGGGCGCCGAGCGTGGTGAAGCTGGAGGCCGTGCGTTGCCGCGACGTGGAGAGCGAACCGAGCGGCGCGGATTGTCCGCCGCGCACGACGCCGCCGGGCGTCTGGGTGACGCTGAGGGTCCAGGATTGAACCGTGAAGGCGGGCGCGGCGGGAAGCAGGAGATTGTTGGTCTCGTTGAGCTCGGAGAGCTTGGACGAACCATCCACGCGGATCTTCAGATAGTAGTGTCCGGGGGCAACGTCGGGAGGCAGGCTGACGTTGCGGGAGAAGTTCAGGCTCTCGCCGGCGGCCAGCGAGTCGGTGAACGTCTCGTCAACGATGACGAGGTCGGTGGGGTGGAACACAGCGGGCGTCCGCCCGAGGCGGGCTTCGATGCGGATGGGGCGGGACACGGAGAGGTCCACGTAACCCGAGTTCACCACCTCCCATTGGATCGTGACGTCGCTGCCGGGACCGGG
>DFYA01000106.1 GCA_002382525.1 Opitutaceae bacterium UBA4094 | reverse complement strand
AACCAGTCCGTCAATCACGCGCTTTACCCGGTTGCTTGGGCGCAGAAGTTCGACCTGTTGGTCGCGCTGCTCGAAAAAACGGATTTCCAGAGCGTGCTGATCTTTAGCCGCACCAAACACGGCGCCGACAAAATCGCCGCGAAGCTCAAGGCCGCCAAGCACACGGTTGCCGTGTTGCACGCGAACCGTTCGCAGAACCAGCGCATCGAAGCGCTCGCCGGCTTCAAGAGCGGCAAATACGAGGTGATGGTCGCCACCGACATCGCCGCGCGCGGCATCGACGTCGCGGGGGTTACCCACGTCATCAACTACGACGTGCCGGAGAATCCCGAGGATTATGTGCACCGCATTGGCCGCACGGGTCGTGCGATGGCGGTGGGCGATGCGTTCACGTTGGTTTCCCCGGAAAACGCGGACGACATCCGCGATATTCAGCGCTTCATCGGCGCCAAGATCCCCGAGCTCCGTCTCGAGGGGTTCCCGTATCAGCCGTTTGTAATGAACCCTTCGTATCCGAAGAAGGGTCAGCAGCAGCAACGTCGCGGCGGCGGTGGTGGCGGAGCGGGCGGTGGTGGTGGCGGTAAACGCCCGCAAGGTTCTGGCGGGCAACGGGGCGGCGGGCGTTCGTCCGGCGGGCCTGGTGCTCCGTCCGGGGGTGGCAACCGCAGCGGCGGAGGCGGTTTTCGCGGACGCCGTTGAAAGCGTGCGCGCACCTCTCGCGAACGATAAAACGCGAGAGGTGTGAAACGGTCGTATTAATTAAGGGCGGGATCGGGTGGCGGCGTAATTTTCATTTCGCTTAGCGGAAAAAAAAATATGTTTCCGCCACCATGAGCGAAGAGCCACCACCTCCTCAATTGCGTTTGCGGCCGCGCCGACGTGATGACGAATCGGCTCCCACAATTCCGCCGGTGCCGGGGCCGCCTGCGGTCCCGGTTGCGCCGACGCCACCTCCCCCGGCGCCAGAGCCCCCGCCCGTTGTCTCGGCGGCTGGACCAACGGCGGCGCCGGAGTCTTTGGCCACGCCGTCGCCGACTCCCGAGGCTCCAGGGCGTTTCCGGCTAAAGCCCAAGCTGTCGGTGGGTCCCGACGCGGCTCCAGCGGCTCCCGCCTCGGCCGGGAGCAACGTTCCCCCGATTACTTCGGAGGCTCCTCCCCTGCCGATAGCGGACGAACCGGGCGGTTTACCGCGTTTACGGTTGCGGATGATTGAACCGACAGGCTCCGGAGCTGATTCGCCCCCGAGTTCACTTGCGCCGCTTTCGCCTCCGGCGCCTCCCCTTGAGCCAAGCGCGAGCGGAATGGTGCCCCCGCCGCTGATGTCGCTCCCGACAATGCCGGTGGCGCCATCTGTTCCTGACGGGAATACGCCCCCGCCGTTGATGGGCGGTTTGCCTCCGGCGGCGTTGTCATCTGGGGCTCCGGCAGTGCCGAAACCGGGGATCCCACCGTTGCCGCCGTTTGTTCCGCCTCCGCCCCCGAGACCTGCTTCTCCGGCGGTGGGTAAAAAGAAGAATCGAGCGCTCGCGATCGGTGGGGTGGTGGTCCTGTTGCTCGTGGGCGGCTCCGCAGCGTTTCTGTTTATGGAAGACGAGGTTCCTGTGCCGGTCGTGGTCGCGCCGCCACCGCCTGCGCCTCCGACGCGGACTCCTGACGCGGAGCCAACGGCTTCTCCGACTGCGGTTGAAAGTGCGGCTTCGAAGCCGTCGCCATTTGCGCCACTTCCGCCGCCTCCGCGGCCGTTTGCCTCACAAGATCCCTCCGCCAGGGCCGAGCCAGCGCCGATCGTCAACCCGGTGGCATCGCCCGCTTTCCGCGCTTGGACCAGCGATGCTCGCATCGCTGGCGTGGTTAGCGGGACCTCGCCGCGGGCGATCATCAATGGGCGCTTGGTGCGGCCGGGAGACATCGTTGATGCGTCGGCAGGCATCATTTTCGACGGCGTCGACAACGAGCGAAAACTCGTCGTGTTTCGGAACACCGAGGGCGCATTCACGACCCGGCCTTACTAAGCAGGATCATTCGCCAAGTTTGGCGGAGCTTCCACCAGACCGTGCCTCGGCGTTCCGTTTAAGCGCGAAGTTTATGGCGCGCACTGCCCGGGGGGGGCGAGTGCATGGATGCGGTGAACGATGCGCTGAGGCGGCGAGTCACCACGTGTCCACGGGGCCTTTGGGCACAGGAATGGATTCGCGAGCGAAGACCGGGTCGTCGGGGTCGCGCATAAAGGAGGCGATCATGCGCTCGGGCGTGTATTGAGGTTTCAATACGCCGTGGTCGTCGCAAAACTGGCGGCGCCAATCAAGGAACTCGGCGATGGCGGCCTCGAAGTCGGCGCGCGACTTCATCGTGATGATGCGCGCCTTGAACGGCTTGGCCGGGCCAAACCGCTTGGCATACCAAGGGGCGACTTTGCGGAAGTGTTTGGCGCCGTTTTCCTCACCATAGAATTCGCAGTAACGCTCGAAGTGCCGACGCATGACGCGCAAGCGTTCGTCGAGCGCGGGCTCGGGCAGGAGTTCGCCGGTGCGCAGGTAGTGATCGGTGCGGCGAAAAATCCATGGGTCGTAAAACGCGCCCCGGCCGACTGAGACGCCGGTGCAGCCCGTCTGCTCGATCATGTGTTTGGCGGCCTCGGGTGTGGTGACATCGCCGTTGCCGATAACCGGAATGGTCTTCACCGCCTGCACGACGGAGCGGATTCCGTTGAGGTTGACCACGCCGCTGAAGCCTTGGGCGCGCGTGCGTCCGTGGACAAAGATCGCCGCGACGCCGGTGTCTTCGAGCACGCGGGCGAGGTCGGGGGCGGTGAGGTTTTCGTCGTCCCAGCCGAGGCGCATCTTGGCGGTGACGGGAATCTTCACGGCGGCGATCATGCCTCGCACGAGCGCGGCGGTTTTGTCGAGTTCGGTCATCATCGCGGAACCGCCCCCGATCTTGACGACCTTTTTCACAGGGCAACCCATGTTGATGTCGACGGACTGCGCGCCGAGTTCTTCGCAGATAACGGCGGCGTCACGCATCTCCTCGGGCACGGAACCGAAGAGCTGGATGGCGAGCGGACGATCCTCGGCGCACGACTCGACGAGGCGAAGGGCGGTGCGGTTGCGCTCGATAAGGGAGCGCGCGTTGACAAGGTCAGTCGTGGCCCAGCCGAGTCCGCCCAGTTCGCGCACGGTGAGGCGCATGGGCAGATTGGTGTATCCAGCGAGTGGAGACAGGAAAAGGTTGGATGAAAGCGTGTGCGGGCCGATGCGCATGGTGTCGTGAAGGTGAGAGCATGAACTGCGGGACGGTCGGCGGTCGAGGCCGGGGTTTTGGATTGGCGCGAACGGCGGGACGGGCAAACCATGCGGGATGTCTTCCGCGCCTATGCCCGTGCTGCTCTACGATGGAGAGTGCGGGCTGTGCACTGCGGTGATGCGTTTTATGTTGATGCGCGACCGTCGCGGTGTGTTGCGGTTCGCGCCGCTGCAAGGGCCGACCGCGCAGGCGTTTTTGCGCGCACGCGGACTGCCGACGTCCGATTTCGACAGCATCGTGTTGGTCGAAGACTTGGGACGGGCGGATACGGAGTATTGGTTCAGGACCGCAGGCGTGTTGCGTGCGCTGGAAGCGATGGGCGGTGGCTGGCGGCGTGTTGCGCGGGTGCTGGGAGTGTTCCCCGCCTCGTGGCGCGACGCGGTATATCGGATGGTGGCGCGGGTCAGATATCGCTTGTTTGGCCGAGGTCGTCCGACGGAGCCGCTCGATCCGCGGTGGGCGGGGCGGGTGCTGGAGTGAGGGGGGAGTGGTGCGGAGACGGACATGGGCAGGATGCCCATGCCACGCGGATCAGCCGAGCGCGGCGACGGCGGTTTTCATGCGGCGGAGCGCTTCGGCGAGTGTGGCGCGGGGACAGCCGAGGTTGATGCGCACATGGCTGCCGCGTTTGGCGCCGAAGAAGGCGCCGTCGCTCAGGCCCACGCCGTGTTGTTCGAAGTGCGCGATCGGGTCGGCGAGGTTGAGCGACTCGACGTTGATCCACGCGAGATAGGTCGCCTCGATGGGCGCCGCGACGTAAAGGCCGGGGAGTTCGCGGGCGAGGAAATCGAGGAGGAAATCGCGGTTGCCGCGCAGGTAGGCGAGCAGGTCCTGGCGCCAGGGTTCGCTGTCGCGGTAAGCGGCTTCGCACGCGGCGAACCCGAGTGTGGTCACTTCGGCGACAATGCCGGCGGTGGCGCGGATAAAGCGCGTGCGGAGCGTGGCGTCGGGGATGACTGCGAACGACGTGCCGAGACCGGGAACGTTGTAGGTCTTGCTCGGCGCCATGAGGGTGAGGCTACGCGCGGCGAGCTCGGGCGAGAGCGTGGCTGTCGGAATGTGCGGCAGCGACGGATCGAGGATCAGGTCGCAGTGGATCTCGTCGGAGCAGAGCACAAGGTCGTGACGTGCGCAGAATTCGCCGAGCCGCACGAGCTCGTCGCGGCGCCAAACGCGGGCGAGGGGGTTGTGCGGATTGCAGAGGAAGAAGAGTTTGGTCTTGGGGGTGACGGCGCGCTCGAGGGCGTCCCAATCGATGTCCCAACGCGCGGGCGACGCGGTGGTGTTTAGCACAAACGGAACCGTGACGGAGACGCGTCCGCTGTTTTTTGGCGCCGTCATGAACGGTGGATACACGGGAGTGAGCGTGAGCACCTCTTCGCCGGGTTGGGCGAAGGCTTGGGCGGTGACGTTGAGTCCGCAGACGAGGCCGGGCAGCCAGACGATCCAAGACGGCTCGATGGTCCATTGATAGCGAGTGGCGAGGGCGTCCACCACGGCGGCGACGGTTGAGGCGGTGGGACGGGCGTAGCCGAAGATCCCGTGCTCAACGCGCTCGTGGAGCGCGGCGAGGATGGCGGGCGAGGAGCGAAAATCCATGTCGGCGACCCAGAGCGGGAGGATGTCGCGATCGGCGTATTTCTGCCACTTTTGCGAGTCGGTGCCGAGGCGTTGAGGGATGAAGTCGAAGTCGTGGCTCATGGATGGGTTGGCGGAAACCTGAAGAAGGAAACCTGAAACCTGAAGGAGGAAACCTGAAGGTGAAAAGCGGAACATGGAAACCTGAGGACTGAAGGTAGGCCGCAAGGGTTTGTCGTGGGAAGCGAGCTTGCTCGCGATTCGGGGGCGATGGGCGATGCGTCTCGGAATCGCGAGGCAAGCTCGCTTCCCACGTTCGGAGGG
>DFYA01000007.1 GCA_002382525.1 Opitutaceae bacterium UBA4094 | reverse complement strand
TCGGAGAGCGGGAATGCGGCGTCGCATTGGTAGCGAAACCGCGCGCCCGGATCGAGCGCCCAGCCGGTGATCATCGCCGTGCGCGGTTTGGGAATCGACCGGAGGAATGCGGAGCCGGGCGCGTGCGGCGGGGCGATAATCACATGGCCACGCGATGCGTTGGCGTCGAAGTCGCGGTGCGGGGGGAACATGAGGCCGCATTCTTCGTAGACGCGAGTCAGCCGTGCGGGCTGACGATGCAACATCACGGGGAGATCCGCGCCTGCGAGGCTACCGAGGACTTCCTGGCTTTTGCCGAGGCTGTAGCCAAACAGCACGGGCGTCTCGCCGTCGTCGAGCGCATCGCGGCAGAACGCCAGAATGTCGCGTAACACATCGGCGGTCGGCGGCATGACGTAGTGGGGCCGTCCATACGTGGACTCCATGATGAGCACGTCGGCGTTTGGCGTGGCGCATGGCTCGGCGGAGCGGCCGGGGCGCAGTTTAAAGTCGCCGGTGTAGAGCAGGCGCCCGTGCTCGGTGTGCTCCAACAAGATCTGCGCCGAGCCAAAAATGTGGCCCGCCGGATGAAGCGTGGCGGTTGTGTCCGGCGTGAGTTGCTCGGTGTGGCCAAAGGGCAACACATGTTCGCGTCGCGTCGCTGGCATGCGGGCGCGCATAAGTTTCGCGGTGCCTTCGGAGCAAATAATCTCGGAGTGCGGCGCCATGTGATCGAAGTGCGCGTGCGAAACAAACGAGCGCTCGACCGGATGATGGGCGTCGAGCCACCAAGCGATTTGCGGCAGCCAAACCCCGTTGCGAAACTGAACGTCCCACGGCATGTGTCGCGCCAAGGTCTCCAGGTTCGCGCCCGGCTCAAGTTCACCAATGCGAAAGCGCGCAGCTCAAGTCCGCGCGTCGAGCGAGTATTTACCCGGCCCCGTGAAAAGCAGTCCGAGGCACACGACGGCCATGGCGACGGGGTGATCGGCGGCACCCCAGCCACCCGTCACCCCGAGGTTTGGAAAGTATTTCCATATCGAGGCGACGGCCATCGTCACAAACAACCCGAGTGAGGCGGGACGATGCGCGAGGCCGGCAATTAAGAGCGCGCCGCCAAACGTCATGATCAGCGAAGCGGCGAGTCCCCACGTCGTGTAGCCAAATTTGATGTCGAGATAACTCACCGCGCGGCCGACGGAGTTCCACTTGTCCGGTCCGCCCATGAGACGCGGGTAGCCGTGAACGCACATGAAGAGCGCGCCGACGCCCACACGGATAATCAGCAGCCCGAGGTCGGACCATCGATCGAGGGATGACCATTTCAGGTTCATGGCCGCAATCCCAACGCACCGAGGATCAACGTGGCCACTACCAAGATGAACGCGGCGATCCAATACCACGCCAGGCCGCCGCGTTTGCGATCACGACCGCCATCGGGCGCGTAGTCGCTTTCACCGTCATCATCGCCGGGCAGATCGAGCCCGTCGTAGATCGACGTCTCGCGCCAGCCGGTGCGTTCGTCGGCTCCGCACTCGGGGCAGGCGCGGGCATTGCGCGGAATCTCCGCGCCGCAGTTGGCGCACTCGTCGGGCGGGGGCAACGGACGAGCCATGGCGTCAGGCGGCGGTGGTGACCGCGACGGTGTCCGTGCGGTTTAGATATTTGCGCTTCAACAAGCGCCAGACGGTCACGAAAAATGCGGTCAGCGGGATCGCCAGCACCATGCCGAGGATGCCGCTTAGCGCCGTGCCCCAGAAAAAGATGGATACGATAATCGCCACCGGATGCAGACCGGTGCGATCGCTCATGATCTTCGGCGTAAGATACCAGCCTTCGAGCATCTGCACGATGACGAAGACCAACAGCACGAGACCAACCAAGGGCATTCCCCCGGTCGGCTGAAGCAAGGCAAGCGGGAGCGCGACGCTAAGCCCGATGATCGTGCCAAGGTAGGGCACGATGTTGAGGATGCCCAACATGAGACCCACGATCAGTCCGAACTTCAGCCCGACGATGCTGAAGCCAATCGCGAGCAGCGCGCCCATGATAAGCCCGATGACGAGTTGTCCGCGGAAAAAGGAGATCACGATATCGATGAACTGGCGCACAAGAAACACGACATCACCCCGCGTATCCGGGCTGAGAAACGGGAGCTGCTTGTCGAGGTTACGTGTGGGCTCCCGATTGGAGAGCAGGAAAAAGAACAGGTAGATCGGCACGACTGCCAAGTGGGTGATGAAACCGAAGATTCCGAGCACGCCGGAGCCTGCGGACTTCAGTGTGGGCAGCGCGTGCGCCGTCAACTGCTTCAGCTCGGCCAGCATGCCATCCACGGCTTCACGGATGGTATCGTTCTCCAGTTGTTTGTTCACCAGCTCGATCCACGCCGGGTAGTTCATCTGCACGTAGCTGATGGCGTTTTGCCAGAACTCCGGGATGTAGGCGATGAACGCGAACAACTGCGTGAGCAGCGACGGCGTCACCAGCATCAACCCGCCCGCCAGCACGAGCACAAACACCCCGTAGAGCACGATGACCGAGGCGGTGCGACGAAGGTGGAGCTTGCGCTCCAGCAGCTCGACCACGGGCCGCATGATCAACGCGAGGATGCCGGCCACCGCGAGCGGCCAGAGCACACCGGAGAAATGCCCGACCAAAAACGACAACACGAGAAACACGCCGACGAGCAGCGCGATGGTGCCGACTAAGGCCACCAACCCGAGCGCAAAACCCACCAGACGACGCTGGCTCGGAGTCAACAAACGCGGTTCTTCGATTTCGGACATGGCGCAAACAACAAGCGTCCGCGCTCCCCGACGCCAGCCGAAAGGAGGAACGCGCAGCTCGCGCACGGTGCCGGGCTTGCGTTCGCGGCGAATTGATTACGGTGTCGGTTCTTTCCCATGCAGGCCGCGACCCACATCCACGTCAAAGGAGCCCGAGAGCACAACTTGAAGAACCTCGAGGTGCGCATCCCGCGCGGGAAACTTGTGGTCATCACCGGACCGTCCGGCTCCGGCAAGTCGTCGCTCGCTTTCGACACGATCTACGCCGAGGGCTACCGGAAATACATGGAGTCGCTCTCCACGCAGGCGCGCCAAGTCTTGGAGCAACTCAAGCGGCCCGACGTCGATTTTATCCACGGCCTTTCGCCGGTCCTCGCCATCGAACAACGCACCGGCGGCGGCTCGCCGCGCAGCACGATTGCGACCGTCACCGAGATCGCCGACTACGCGCGCCTGCTCTGGGCGCTGCATGGCGAGCAACGTTGCCCGAAGGACGGCGGGCGCGTCGTGCAACGTTCGCTCGACGACAACGTCGCCCGCGTGCTCCGCGAAGCGCCCGGCGAACGCATCATGATCCTCGCGCCCGCGCTCAAGGCCAAGGCGTCCGTTCTCCGCGACGAATTGCCGCGCCTGCGCCAACGCGGATTCCAACGCGTGCGCCTCGACGGCGAGGTCAAGAACCTCGACGACGCCAAACTCCTACCGACCGGCGCCGGCTCGGCCGAGATCCAAGTGGACCTCGTGATCGACCGCCTCGTCGCCGTCGCCGACCAACGCAGCCGCCTCGCCGATTCGCTCGAACTCGCCTTCCGCGAAGGCAAAGACCGCGCGTTCATCCTCGCGCAAAAAACCTCCAGCGATCCGTGGCGGGAGATCAGCCTCAGCCAGTCGCTCGCGTGCGAAGTGTGCGGCGACGTCTTCGAGAAACTCACGCCGCGCCACTTTTCGTTTAACCACAACGAAGGCGCGTGCGGCACCTGCGGCGGACTCGGACGCAAGCTGCGTTTCATCCCCGAGCTCGTCATTCCCGACCCGGAAAAATCCATCAAGGGCGGGGCGATCAAGCCGTGGCGCATCGGCGGAAAAAATCTCATTATCAAACACAACGCGCAGCTCAAACAGCTCGCCGAACAGATCCCCTTCGACGCCGACACGCCCTGGAAAGACCTGCCGCCAAAAACCCGCGACGTGTTGCTCAACGGGGCGGGGGAGCGGCTGTTTGCCTTTAAGCTGAAACGCATGCGCGAGCCCAAGGCCATGCCGTTTACCGGCATCCTCGGCGACTTGGAGGAAAGTTTCCGCGAGACCGACAGCGACGGATTTCGCGCGCGGCTTACGACGTTCATGATCAGCGGCGAATGTCCCGAGTGCCATGGCACGCGCCTCAACGCCCGTAG
>DFYA01000190.1 GCA_002382525.1 Opitutaceae bacterium UBA4094 | reverse complement strand
CCGAAGCGCAGTTTGAGTTTTTCGGCCTGCCCTTCGGTCACGCGGAGGCCGAGCGCGAGGTCGTTGGTGAGGTGGCCGCCGCCGACCGGAACCACGCCGGTGAGCTGCGCGCAGCCGTCGCGGTAGAGCACGAAGTCCGTGGTGCCGGCGCCGACGTCGATCACGAGCACGCCGTTTTGTTTGTCCTCGGCCGAAGCGAGGATGGTGCCCGAGGCGAGGCTCGAAAGGATGAGCTCGGCGACGCGCACGTTGAAGCCGCGCACGACATGGATGTTGTCGGCGATCTTGCCCTCTTGGCCATGCACGGTCCAGTAACCGGCCTCGAGGCGCTGGCCGACGAGGTTTTCCGGATCGGGCACGTTGCGTCCGTCGAGACGAAACGGNNCGGCAGACGGTGTCGATGTCGGGCGCGCTGACCATGTTGTCGGCGGAGGACACGTTGACGGCGGCCTCGTTGTAGAACCCTTCGAGGTGCCCGCCGGTCTGGGCGAGATACACCTCGTCGATGCGCGTGCCGGCGCTCTGTTCGGCGGCCATGAGTGCGCTATGGGCGGCTTCGCTGGCGGCCTTGAAGTCGGAAACGGCGCCCTTGATGACGCCGCGCGACTGGCATTCCCCGAGACCGATGATGTGGAGGGTGCGACCTTGGGTAAGTTCGCCGATGAGAACGCTGACCTTGGAGGTGCCGATTTCGACGGCGCCGATAAACTTGGTTCTAGAAATCACGTTGCGGAGAAGGAGAGTTGCGAGAGGGCGGAGAGTAGAACCTCGACCCGGCGGGCGGAAGAGGCGCGGTCACGGCGGGCGAGCCGCGGCCGGCGCTGGCGGTTTCGAACGAGATGGGGACCTGCTTGTCGCCGACCGCAAGGTTGACGGACTTCAACTGGCCGGTGGCGTTCTGGCGGCGCGTTTCCTCCAGGATGTAATCGAGCCGGGCGAGTTGCCGGTAAAAGCTGTCTTGCGATGCACCGAAGGTGATCACGTCCACCTCGGTCGATTTGACCGTGAGCGTGCGATCCAGGCCAAAGCGGGCGAGCGACACGACCTTGAAGGTGCTATAAAGCGCGGGCGCCGAGGCCTGCGCGGTGCCCAAAAGGTCCGCCACCGCTTCCATGCCCTCGATGCGGGAAAAGCCGGCGCCCTCGCGAATCAACTTCACGCCGTCGATGTAAGGCAACGTGTCCACCATATCCGTATCGTATCCGTGACCCGAATACACCACGCCGTCGCGGGACACCATGAACGACACCGGGGCGGCGTCGCCGATAAGCGCCATCACGCGGGTGACCGGAACGCGCTCCTGCAGCGTCACCACCAGCACGTCGGGAAACTTACGCTCGATGACCGCTTTGCTCACCTGCCCGCTTTCTTCCAACCGGCGCTTTAACTCGACCAGGTCGAGCTCCATGAGGCTGGACTCTTTTGGCAGGGCGAGCGTGCGCTCGACCCAGGCCTTTTGGAGCACGCCATCGGTGCGAACAGCAAAATCGCGCACGGGCACGCCCTTGGTCGGCGAGGTGAGGCGCGCGCGATCTTTCTCCCAAAGTTCGACGACCTCATACACGCCCCACGCGGAGGCGCCCAGGACGAGCGCGAGGCCAACGATGTTGCCGATGGCCATCGCGAGACGTTTTTTACCTTCGCGCCCCAACGTGCGCATACGTGGAGCGACGGGCTGCGGAATGTCGCGCCAGCTACGGGTGGGCGGAGGGTTAAAAGTAGGCTGACTCATGCGCAGTGAATGTCTGAGGCTCCCTGACGAAAACGATGCATGGCGGGACTCACCAACTCGCGAACCAACCCGGTAAAATCCAGCCCGATACAACGCGCGCTCATGGGCAAAAGACTGGTTTCTTTCATGCCCGGCAGCGTGTTGATTTCGAGCAAATAAAGGGGGTTGTTCACATTTTGCTCACAGAGGATAAAGTCCACCCGCGCGTAGTCCCGGCACCCACAGGCCGCAAACGCGGTCTCCGCTGCCTTTTGCGCGGCTGCGGTGAGGGTCTCGTTGAGTGGCGCCGGAGCGAAATACTGCGTGGCGCCCTTGGTGTATTTGCTCGCGAAATCATACACGCCTGACTTCGGGCGAATCTCGACCACCCCCATCGCTTTGCCGTGCAACACGCCGACGGACAACTCGCGGCCGACGAGGCGTTGTTCGACGAGCCAGTTGCCCCCGGTGATTCCGTCGAGCGCTCCAGACAGCGTCGCGCGGTCGGTTGCCACGGTGAGGCCCACGCTGCTGCCTTGGTCGTTGGGTTTCACCACGACCTCGACGCCGAGTTCGGCGATCACCGCGTCGACGGTCGGTTTGTTGGCGGCGGCAAACACCAGACCCTTGGCCACGCCAATACCACGGGCCGCGGCGGCGGCTTTGGTGGCGGCCTTGTCCATGGTAAGCGCGCTCGCGGCGGCGTCGCACCCGGCGTAAGCGACCCCGGCGGCATCGAGCAGGCGTTGCATGCCGCCGTCCTCGCCGAATGTCCCGTGCAACGTCGAGAACACCACATGCTGCGACGGATCGAGGCCGGCGGGCAACGCGTCGGCGTCCACCGTGAACATCCGCGTCGGGAAACTCCGCGCGAGCGCAAGCGCCGCGGCCGCACCGGAGCCGAGCGATACTTCGCGCTCGGACGAAGTGCCGCCGCAAAGCACGGCGATGATGGGTTCTCTAGTGGTCGTCTTCATAGAACGTCTTTCCAATGTTTGCCGTAAAGCAGCACCTCGGGTTCGAGCTTCACGCCTTGCGCGGCCTCGACGCGGGCTCTCACCCGGCGCACCAGTTCGATCACGTCGGACGCAGTCGCGTTGCCGCGGTTCACGATAAAATTGGCATGCACCGCCGACACTTCTGCATCCCCCACCCGCTCGCCTTTAAGTCCGCTCGCGTCGATCAAACGCCCCGCCGAATCGCCCGTCGGGTTTTTGAAGATACAGCCCGCGCTGGGCTCGCGCGGCTGCGTTTTCTGGCGCTTCTCTTTGTAGGCTTCGATCTGCTTCGCGATGGACGCCGCCTCGGATTGCGAGGCGGGTTTGAGCAACGCCCCGAGCGCAATGGCGTCGTGCAACTCCGCGCAATGCCGGTAGTCCACGTGCATATCGGCCTTGTTCAAGGTGCGGACCTCGCCGTCCAGGGTCATCACGGCAACCTCCTCGACCACGTCGAACATCCACCCGCCCATCGCGCCCGCGTTCATGCGCAACGCGCCGCCGACATTGCCGGGAATACCTTCGAGAAACTCGAAGCCCACCAGCCCCACCTTCGCCGCGAGGCCGCACAGATTCTTCAAACGCAACCCCGCGCCCACCCACACACGCCCGTCGGCGCGCGCCTCGAACGTTTCCCAAGCCGGCTGGCGCAAGCTGATGACGAGCGCGTTCACACCGTCGTCCGGCACGACCAGATTCGATCCGCGCCCGAGCATGATCACCGGAACCCCACGCGTCTTTGCGGTTTTCACGAGAGCCTGCAAATCGGCGGAGTTCGCCGGTTCCACGTAGAGCCGCGCCGCGCCGCCCAACCCGATCGTCGTTTTGCGCGCGAGCGATTCCTCGCGTTTCACGCGTGTCTGGGTCGAGACCACCGCGCTCAACCGCTCCGCGTGCCGGTCCCAGTCTTCGCTTTCGACCGTCGCGAGCCAGGCACGCGCCATCGTGTCGATGTCCCCCGCGCCGACGATCGCCACGCAATCTCCCGCTCTCAGCTCGCGCCCCATCGCCGACCAGGACGCCTCCGGGTCGCCGGCATCATACGTCACCGGCAACAATGGCGCGGTGCGCTGCAACTCCGCCCGCAAATCCGCCGTCGTCCCGCCCGCCAGCGGTGCCTCGCCCGCCCCGTAAACGTCGAGCAGGTAAACCGCATCGGCCAGCGCCAGCGCCGCCGCGAACCCCTCTTTGAANNCCCAGCAGTGCGCGGATCTCCGCCGGGTGATGCGCGTAATCTTCAACCACCGTCAACTCGCGGGTCGCGTGCAACACCGCCTGACGCCGACGCACGCCGGGGAAAGCCACGAGCGCCTCGCCCGTCAGTCCGCCGACACCGATCACCTGCGCCACCGCCAGCGCGGCGGTCGCGTTTAATGCGTTAAAATCGCCCATCGCCCGCACCACTGCGGATCCAAACGCGAAGCGTCCTCCCAGATTTAGCTCCGTGCTCGCCCCGCGCGCCGCGCTGACCTCGCCGGAAAAATCGCCGGTCGGGCCAAAGGTCATCGCGGGCGGCACCACCTGCACCGCCGCGCGCCGCGACAGCTCGCACGTCGCGTTCACCAACACCGCGCGCTTGGTGCGGTGAAACAGCCCGCGAAACGCCGCCTCCAGATCCGCCGACGTCCGATAAAAATCCGGGTGATCCCAGTCCAGATTCACCGCCACGGTGATCTCGGGCGCGAAGGCTTCGATGGTGCCGTCGCTCTCGTCGATCTCGGCGACGACCCAGTCGTTCGTGCCCGCATCGGCCGGCGCCACCGCGTCGTCTGCAAACAAACCACCCAGCACATAGCCCGCCGGAAATCCCGTCGCACGAAACGCCGCGATGACCATCGCCGTCGTCGTGGTTTTGCCATGCGAACCGCAGATCGCGATGAGTCGACGGTCTCGCGTCACTTCGGCGAGCAACTCCCCTCGCCGCACCACTGGCAACCCGCGCGCATTCGCCGCGCCGCGCGCCGGATGCTCGGGCTTGATCGCCGAGGAGCAGGCAACGAGTTGGCACTCATCCGGCACCGCTCCCGCCGTCGTGAGGACCACACCCGCGCGTTCGAGTTGTGCGCGCATTGCCGGGGTCATCGCATCGTCTTCGCCGCTCACGCGGAAGCCGCGCCGCGCGAGGTAAATCGCCAGCGGCCCCAGGCCCATGCCGCCGACGCCCGCGCAATGCACGGCGGTCACCGGACGACCAAAAAGAAGCGGAAACGGCGCCGTGCTCATGTCGCGTTTTTGGTGCCCGCAGTCGTCAACGTTTCGAGGTCGTCGAGGATCACCGAAAGCGGCGACGCCTCGTCGAGCCGGCGCAAGCTTGCCCGCATCGACGCGCGCCGCGCTTCGTCCGCGAGCAACACGCGCACCGTGGCGGACAACTCGGCACCGAGCTTCGTCTGGTCGATCACGATCGTGCCCCCGTTTTCCTCAAACCAGCGCGCGTTCGCCTGTTGATGGTTGTCGGCGGCGTGCGGATACGGGATCACCACCGACGGGGTTTCACAGCGAATCATCTCCGCGATCGATCCGGCCCCGGCACGCGCGACCACCACGTCGGCGGCGGAAAGCAGCGCCGCCACCTGATCGGAGAACGGCACAAACACGGCTGACACCGGACGTCCCTCGGCGGTCTTTAACGCGACGATTTCCGCCGCGCCCTTGCCGAGGCCGGTGACGCAATAAAGCTGGATGCCGTCGTGCGCCAGTTGCGGCATTTCGCGGCGGGCCCAGTCGTTGAGCACCGTCGCACCCTGGCTGCCGCCGAAGATCGCGAGCACTTGGCGGCGCGGATCGAGTCCGAGTTGCAGGCATGCGACGTCGCGGTCCATGCGCGAGATTTCACGGCGCACCGGAAGGCCAACGTTGCGCACCACGTTGTCAGAAACGTCGGGCAACTCGACGCCAGGCGGCAGGTAGACTCGGCGCGCAAAACCGCTCAACGAGCGGATCGCCCTGCCCGGCACGCGGTTCGCTTCGTGCAACGCGACGGGCACGCCGCAAAGTTTCGCAGCCACGATGATCGCTGCCGTGGTAAAACCGCCGAAACCCACGATGCCCGCCGGACGCGTGGCGCGGACCAACCGCAGTCCGCGGAAAAAGCCGCGTGTCTGCGACACGAGAAAACGCGCGAGCCCAGCCGGCTTCAGCGTGAAGGGGGAACCGGGAATCGGCACAAAACGCAGGTGCGGATACTTCTCGATGAGGCGCGCATCCACGCGTTTTTGGCTGATCAGCAACGTGGCCGTATGCCCGCGCGCGGCGAGCCCCTCGGCCAACGCGATGCCGGGGGAGAGATGTCCACCAGTGCCGCCGCAGGAGATGAGGAAAACGCTCATGGCGTATTCCTCCCCTCATGAAGAAATCCCGCCTGCGGAAATCCTAAATCGTAAACCCTAAATCCTAAAGTGCCGGACACGGAGCGGCCGCCCGGATTCCGGTTAGGATTTAGCCGCTTGGAATTTAGAATTTCGCGTCTCACGCGAGTTCCTCCATCTCGCGACGTCCGCCGCTCAGGCCCGTGCGCGACCAGGTGCGCTGGGTGTTGACGATGATCCCGATCAGAATGCCCATTAGGAGCAGGTTCGACAGGCCCGCGCTGATGAACGGCAGCGACATGCCTTTCGTCGGCAGGAGGCCGGTGACGACGCCGAGGTTGATGATCGCCTGGAGGCAGATCAGCAGCACGGTGCCGGTCACGAGCAGGTATTGAAAAAGATTCGGCGCGCGCCGCAGGTGAATAAAGCCGGCGATGAAGATGATCATAAACACGCCGACCACGCCCAACGTGAAAGGGAGGCCGAGTTCTTCACCAATCACCGCATAGATAAAATCCGTGTGCGCCTCGGGCAGGAAATTCATCTGCTGTCTCCCCTGCCCCAACCCGACGCCTTCGGTGCCGCCCACCGCAAAGGCGAGCAACGATTGCCAGAGTTGGTAGGTGCCCGAGGACTTGTTTCCCTCGACATCGAGATACGCGAGGAAGCGGTGCAGGCGATTCGGATTGTTGATCACCAACGCCGCAAATGCCGCCACACCGAGCGCGACGGTGGGCAACACGTAACGCCACTTCGCTCCGGCGAGAAACAAAAGGATCACGCCCACCACCAACACGAGCGCGCCCGTGCCGAAATCCGGCTCCAACACGATCAGCCCGGCAAACCCGCCGATGAGCGCCAGCGGTATGAGGTATCCGCGCCGGAACTCGCCGATGCGCGTCTGGTTGATCGCCAGATAATGCGCGAGGCAGAAGACCATCGCGATCTTGGCGATCTCCGAAACTTGAAAGCGCAACGGACCAAGACCGAGCCAACGGCGGCTGCCTTTCACTTCCACGCCGATCCCGGGAATCAGCACGAGGATCAACAAAAGCGCGGTGCCGGCCGCCACGATCCACACGTGGCGGCGCGCATACTCGAGGTCGATGCGGCTGACGACGAACGCCGCCGACGCGGCGATCGCCACGCCGATCCCCTGTTTGATCAGATACGAAAACGGCCCTCCGCGAAACGATACCGTCGCACTGAACAGGATCGTGAGCCCGAGGAACATCAGCGCGATCGCGCAGACGACGATGACCGTGGCCGGATTAAACGAGAAGCGTCCGCGAATCGAATCGGGCGCAGGCGCGGCGTGGACCATCTGGGCGAGTTCCGTGAAGTGCGTCTGGGTTGACGAGGTTCGAGCAGGCGTAGTGCTTTATTCGATACGCGGAGCGCCGGACTCCTCGACACGGATCATCGGAGCATCCGAATCCTCGGGCGTGACGAACGGCGAGTCCGGAACCGCGGGCGAAGCCACCGGAGCGACCGGGGACTGGAAGACGGGGGCGAGCGGCGCGGGCGCGGCCGGGGCCAACGCGGGCGCGGTGTTGCTCGGCGCAGGTGCCGGACGCACGGCGGGGGACGCGGTCGGCGTGGTCGCGCGAGTCGAAGATGTCGCGGCGGGCGCCTGCCAGCCCGGGATCTTCAACGACTGGCCGGCGCGGATCTTGGTAGGATCGGCGATGTTGTTGGCCAGGGCGATGTCGCCGACTTTTACCTGATACTTCTTGGCAATGCCGCCCAGCGTTTCGCCGGATTTGATGACATGCGTGAACGTGGTGGTCGGAGCCGCGGCGGCGGCAGCAGCGGCCGGCGCCGGGGTGCTCGTGCTGGCAGCCGAAGCGGAGGCCGCAGGCGCGGGCGCTTTGCCGGGGATGGTGAGCACTTGACCGATCTTCAACGTCGCGTCGGCGCGCATGTTGTTGGCGGAGGTGAGTTCGCGCACCGTCAGGTTGTTTTTACGGGCGATCGTCCAGAGATTGTCACCTTTGACGACGGTGTGCGTGGACGCGGCGGGCGCGGCCGCGGGCTTCGGCGCAGCGACTTCGACGGCGGCCGGGGTGCCGGGACGCGTAGGGCTGAAACGGACCGGGGAGGTCTGAGGCGCGACATACGAATCGGCGGACCCGACGGGGCTGTCCATCGTGGCGGAATCGATCGAATCCGACGAACCCATCGCGGGAGCGGTGGCGGCCGGTTTTTTGGAGGTGGAGCGGCAGCCAGGGATGGCGAAGATAAACAGAAAGGCCACGCCATGGAATGCCATGACGATGCCGAAGATTTTAACGAGTTTCATAGGGAGTGTGGATGCTTGAAAGTTGAGACGAAGTGAAGACTCAGACAACGGTCGCGCCGATATTATTCACGAGCCGGACGAACTGTGAACCGCGGTCCTCGTAGTTTTTGAACTGGTCGAAACTGGAGAACCCCGGACTCAGCAAAATGTTATCCCCCGCGACGGCCTTCGCAGTGGCGAGACGCACGGCCTCTTCTAAATTTCCGCAGACCGTGTGCGGGAGGCCGCAGGAACCGGCGAACATGGCCAGCACGTTGCGCGTCTCGCCGATAAAGCACGCGTGTTTCACCAGCGGAGCGAGCCGGCGGACAAACGCGGCGACATCGCCGCCCTTGGATTTGCCGCCGGCGATGAGGATCACCGGCGCGCCGAAACCGGCGACCGCCGCCTCGACGGCGTGGAAGTTGGTGGCCTTGGAGTCGTTCCACCACGTGACGCCGCTGCGCACGGTTACGCGGGCGAGCCGGTGTTCGCCGAGATTGAACGACTGCGCGGCGGTGTAGAGCGCGGTCTCGCGCAGGCCGTAGCTGCGCCACCACGCGGCGGCGATGAGGAAGTTTTCCCGCTGCGGATAATGCGCAAACACCGTGCCGCGCAACAACACGTCCCCAGGCTGATCCTCGGTGGCGACATGCGCCTCGGCGGGGAGCGTCTGGCCAAAACGCTCGGCGTAGCGTTGCACGCTCGTGCCGGCAAACACGTGTCCGCCGACCGAACGCTCGAAGAGACGCCACTTGGATTCGAAATACTCTTCCATCGTGCCGTGCCGCTCGAGGTGGTCTTCGGCAAAGTTGGTCCACAGCGCCGCGTCGGCGCGGAAGTGGCGCAACGTCTCGGCCTGAAACGAGCTGACTTCGCACACCGCGATCGAATCGGGCGCCCCACCCTCGCGGTCGGCGACGAGTTGNNCGCAGCGCGTGCGTGAGGAATTCGGTGAGCGTGGTTTTGCCGTTGGTGCCGGTGATGGCGATCAACGCCCCGCGCCAAAACAGTGAGGCAAAGTCCAACTCGGCGATGCACACCGCGCCGGCCGCGCGGGCTTCGGAGATCCACGGATGCGTGGGCGTGAAGCCGGGCGAAAAGACCACGAGACGATGCGCGTTGGCGGCGGCGCCGCGGAATTCCGTGAGCGCGCCGTCGGTTCCATTCTGATCGAAGAGGACGCCTTCGCCGCCGAGTTTCGCCACGAGCGCGCGCACGGAGCGTCCGCTCACGCCGCCGCCGAAGATGGCGACGGGATGCGCGAGGAGCGGTTGAAGGAATTCGGGAACGGCGAGGGACATCAGCGGAGTTTCAGTGTGCTCAGACCGGCGAGCGCGCACATAAGCGAGATAATCCAGAAACGGAGCACCACCTTGGTCTCCGGCCAGCCGGACTTTTGAAAATGATGATGAATGGGCGCCATGCGGAAGAACCGCCGCCCCTCGCCGTAGCGCCGTCGCGTGTATTTGAATACACCGACCTGTATGATCACCGAGAGCGCCTCGACAACGAACACTCCGCCGACGATCACCAACGTGAGCGGCTGCTGCACCATAAACGCGATCACGCCGATCAAGCCCCCGAGTGCCAGCGAGCCGGTGTCGCCCATGAAGAGTTCGGCCGGATACGAGTTATACCAAAGAAACGCCATGCCCGCGCCCACCAATGCGCCGCAAATGATGGTGAGTTCACCCGTGCCGGGCACGTGGCTGATGAGCAGGTAGTCGGCGATCTTCACGTTGCCCGCCGCGTAGGCCATGATGCCGTAAACGAGCGCGACCGTGATCGTGCAACCGATGGCGAGTCCATCGAGTCCGTCGGTGAGGTTGATCGCGTTGCTGAACCCGACCACCCAGAAAAACATAAACACGAACAACGCCGCGACCGGCATGGCGGTGAGCACCGGGTATTTGAGAAACGGCACCCAGAGTTCGCGGATTTTCTCCGCACTCGTCGGGTGCAACACCAGCGCGGTGAGCGCGACGAGCGTGGTCACCGTTTGCCAAAACATCTTTTCGCGTGACGAGATGCCGTCGCGGTTCTTTTTGACGACCTTCAGGTAATCGTCGCGCAGGCCGACCGCCGTGAGCGCGGTGTAAACGAAAAGCGCGACGACGATCCAGATGTTGGGCTGCGCCCACAGCACCGTGCTGAAAAACACGGAGAGAAAGATAAGCAGGCCGCCCATGGTGGGCGTATTCTTTTTATCGAACTTTTGCGCGAGATCGCCGGTGCGGTCGTCGTCGTAGTGCTGTCCGAATTTCAACGCGCGCAGGCGGGTGATGAGCCATGGCCCGATGACGAAACCGATGAGCGTGGCCGTGCCCGCGGCGCCGAGGGTGCGCAAGGTGATGAACCGCAGCACACGCAGCGGGCCCCAGAGGTGTTCGTAGTCGGCGAGATAGCTTAACATCGGATCTCAGTGAGCGGCGGACGAAGTCCCCGCAGGTAAAATGGTTTCGAGACGGTAGCGGCGGCTGCCTTTGATGAAGACCGCGCCTTGAAAGTTTGCAAAGCGGGCGCGCACCGGGTCGAGCGACGTGACGACCTCGACCTGCGCGCTGTCGGTGCCGTTTTCGAGCGCGCCTTCGCGCACGCAGTCGGCTTCGTCGCCGATGATCATGGCATGATCTTGTGTGCGCAGGTAAATAGCGCGTCCGAGCGCGCGATGATACATCGCGGACTCGGCGCCGAGTTCGCCCATACAACCGATGACCAGCAGGCGCGACTCCGTGTCGGGAGCCATCGCATAAAACGCGTCCAGCGCGTCGCCCATCGCGGCGGGATTCGCGTTGTAACAATCGACGTAGAGCAGGCGCCCGTTTTCGCGGCGCAGTTCTCCGCGCAGCGCAGCGGGTTGCCAGTGCGCGAGGCGTTCGCG
>DFYA01000110.1:2582-4683 GCA_002382525.1 Opitutaceae bacterium UBA4094 | reverse complement strand
ACAACGTGACCTCGTCGGCTTGGGCGCTGGCGCGGATGCGGTCGGGTTGGGTGGTGCCGATGATCGGCTGCATGCCGGCGGGGTGGCGGAGGATCCACGCGAGCAGGATGGCTTCGGGCGTGGTGTGTTTGGCTTCGGCCAGCTCGGCGACGACCTTGGCGGCGGGGTGCTGCGGCTGCGTGTCGGTGGCGGCGCGAAGCAGTTTGCCTCCGCCGACGGGCGACCACGGTTGGACGAGAATTTCGTGGCGACGGCAGTAGTCGAGGGTGCCGGAGGCGAGATTGGCTTCGGTGAGGGCGCCGGTGCGATTGGCGAGGAATCCCTCGACGACGAGCGCGGGCTGGGCGAGGGAGAACTCGAGTTGGTTAACAACGAGCGGTTGGCGCACGTGGTGGCGGAGGAGTTCGATTTGGCCGGGCGTGTGGTTGCTCACGCCGAAGTGCCGGACCTTGCCGGCGCGGTGCAATGCATCGAACGCGCGGGCGACTTCGGCGGGCTCGGCGAGCGGATCGGGGCGGTGGAGGAGGAGCAGGTCGAGGTGAGCGGTTTGCAGGCGACGCAGGATGCCCTCGGTGGAACGCGTGATGTTTTCGTAGCTGAAATCGTAACGGGCGGGTTCGCCGCTGTGCTGGGTGTCGTTGGGAAAACGAATGCCGACTTTGGATTGGAGCACGATGCGGTCGCGCAGGCCGGGCGTGGTGTGGAGGATGCGGCCAAAGACCTCCTCGGATTTTCCGACGGTGTAGATGTCGGCGTGATCGAAAAAGTTGATACCGCACTCCAGCGCGGCGGAGACGGCGTCGCGGGCGTTTTTCTCGATCTCGGCGGAGAGGGGGGCGTGATCCCACGAGCCGCCGATCTTCATGCAGCCATAGGCGATGCGAGAAACGATGAGATCGGTGCGGGGGATTGGGAAGGTTTTCATAGAGGTCGGGAGTGGACCATGGATTTCCGGGGGGCGCACGGGTTTTTCAGCCTGAGTAAGCTCCTGATTTGGCGAGCGATAACCCCGTCCGCCGCGAAATGCGGTCTGCACGAGGCGGGAAAACTCTTGATAAATGTATGTTTTTAGAACAATACAAAAGGCGTCGACGATTTTCCCTTCCCGTTTTCGGGTTTCGGCGGCTATTCCCCCAATGGTTCTCCCACTCAGTCACTCGTTACACCTGCTGTCGGCGCATGCCGGCGGTGCGGTATTGGCTGGCGGATATGTAGGGGAAAATGACAGTGGGTTCATGCCCACCTCGACTGATTTTAAGAACTGCGACGAGTCCACGCGTTATCTGGCGGCCAAGGCGCTGATCAAGCGCAAGGTCCTCAGCGGCGAAGTCGGCCACAACCAGCAGCTCAAGCCCGAGCTGGAAATTTGCCGCGACACGAATCTCTCCCGCACCACGGTGCGCAAGGCCATCGCGGATCTCGTCGACGAAGGCCTCTTGGTGCGTTTCCGCGGACGCGGCACGTTTGTGAACATCCGTCGCACGCCGTCGCAGAAAAAGCTGCTGGCGCTGCTGGTGTGCCAACACACGAACGTCTCCGGCGCTTATGATTTGTTGATTCGCGGAGCGCAGGAAACGGCGTCGCGTCGCGGCTACGAGTTGTTGCTGGCCAATTCGCGCAACGACGCCGAGGCCGGCATGGAGCAGGCGATGCGGCTCAATGAACACCGCGTGGCCGGCACGATCGTGGTGCCCTTGCAGACCTCTTCGCCGGATCAGACGACCGACCGCGTCATCCGCGCGCTGAAGCAAGCCGGACAAAAGGTTGTGCTCGTCGATGAGTATTCGAGCGACGACGAGATCGTGAGTGTCGCCAGCCAGAACCGCGAAGCGATGCACGAGCTGACCTCGCACCTCATCAAGCTTGGCCACAAACGCATCGCTTTCCTTACGAGCACGCGCACCGAGGTGGTGGCGGAGCGTGAAGACGGTTTTCGCCAAGCCATGAAGGACCACGGCTTGGAAGTGCCGCCGGAGTATTTTCTCGAAGTGGCGGGCCGCGATCCGGTGAAGCAAGGCGTGCAGGAGATCGATGTCTTTATGGCGATGCGCACGCCGCCCGAGGCGATTGTGTGTCTGCACGATTTGATCGCGATCAATGC
>DFYA01000110.1:0-2536 GCA_002382525.1 Opitutaceae bacterium UBA4094 | reverse complement strand
CGTCAACTCGAAGGCGAAGAGCTGAGCGCGCATCACGAGCGTCTTCCCTGCCGCCTCGTCGTGCGCAGGTCCTGCGGCGCCACGGCCTGAGCAACGGCGTCCGACTACACGCGGACGACGGGGCGGGCTGCGGTGCGCTTATTTTTTAACCCAAAACAAAACACCCATCCCATGAATACCCGCTCTTCTTTCCTTCGCCGTAGTGTCGCGTTGCTCGCCGTTGTTGCTGGCGCCGCTTTTGTCCAAGCCGCTGATCCGGCGGGCTCCGCAGTTCGCATGAATCGCACGACCGCTGTCGAGAAGGACGCTTGGCGCCATCAGGTTTATCAGAACAGCATCAACATCGATCCCGAGCAGAACTACCTGCTGACATTCTGGGTGCGCGCGGATCAGCCCACGTTGCTCGCGGTCTCCACGAAACACAGCACAACGCCGTGGGGCTTCTTCGGCCTACGCACCGACGTGCAGGTGACGACCGAGTGGAAACGTCACCGTCTGCCGTTCCGCGGCGAGAAGGCGATTCCGGAGCACTCCCGCCTCGCGTTTAACTTCAAGGAAAAGGGCGCCGCGCAAATCTGGATCGCCGACGTCTCCATCCATCTCGCCGGACCCGATGGCAAGGACTCGCCGAACCTCGTCGAGAACGCGCGCTTTGAAGACGGCCTCGCCAAGTGGTCCCACGAGGGCACGCGCTCGGGCGTTTACTCTGTCGATGTGCAGACGATGCCCGAGGTCGAAGCTGCGGTGAAAGCCACTGCCGAGTCTGCGGCGTCCAACTAAGTTCGCGGCCAATCTTCCGACTTATGAAACGTCTTTCTTTCGGCCTGCTTGGCCTCGCGCTGACGGCAGCGCTTCACGCGGCGCCTGTCGCCACCGCGCCGTTGCCGGCGCTCACGGTCAACGGTCAGAACTACGTCGATCCCTCGGGCAACACCGTGAAGTTCTGGGGCGTCAACCTCACCGCGCTTTACCCGGATCATGCCACGGCCGACGCGCTTGCGGCCAACCTTGCTGAGCGCGGTATCAATCTTGTGCGTCCGCACCACATGCTGCGTCCCGGCAAGGACTGGAATCCGCAGATGATCAGCGGCGCGTTGCTCACCTACCAAGGCAACTCGCGCACGTGGGACACCGATGCGCTCGACCGCTTCGACTATCTCAACGCCGCGCTCCGCCGCCACGGTATTTACCTCGCGATGTCGGTTCACCAAAGCCGCCACTACTACGAAGGTGATGTCGATATCCTCAAGACCGACGCCGCCGACGAAGCCGCCTGGCGCGACGCGATGAAGGAACTCAACACTTGGGGGTGGAAAAAATCCATCGACATCCGCAAGGCCCTGCCGGCGCTCGATGAACGCGCCGCGCTGATCAACGAGGAGTTTATCCGCACTCTCCTCACGCGCGTGAATCCCTACACCGGCGTGAGCTACGCCGCCGACACGCAGACGATCTCCATGGAAGTCGTGAACGAGTCGTCGTTCGAATACGCGGTCATCTGCAACAATCGCTTCCCCGCCTACTGGCACGACCGTCTGCAGGCGCGTTGGTCCGACTATGCGAAAGGCGAAGGCCTCGCCGAACCCGGCGATCTATATTCACCGTCTGGACACAAAGCCATCGAGGTGCGCGCTCGTTTCCTCCGCAAGCTCGACGCCGATTTTTATGAGCGCATCCGCGCCGTCGTGCGCGAGACCGGCAGTAACGTGCCCATGATGTATTCCAACCTCTGGCGCGGCGACAATGCCCTCGCGATGCAGGCCGAGATGTCCGACGTCATCGAAGACCACGCCTACATCGACCCGCTCGTTGTGCGCGATCTCGACGACGGCATCTCTCGCGCCCTGCGCAACGCGCTCGCGGGCAAGCCGTATTTCATCGGCGAATTCAACCAGGCCGAGGGCGGCGACAACATCAAGGCGCAGGCGCCCTTCCGCACCATGCTCATGCTGGCGAGCGCCGCCTACGGACGCCTCCATGATTGGAGCGGCATCGTGTGGTTCTCGTGGAATCACGGCACGTCGGTCATCGGACCGGACGGTTGGTCCACCGCCGAAAAACGCGATGCGCGTCTCGGTCAGATGGTGTCCGACGGCATGATGATGGACCACCTGCGCACCAGCAGCCTGCTCTTCTGCGGCGACCTCGTCGCGCCGAGCAAGCATCCTATCACGCTCTGGACCGACAAGCCGTATCATGCCGGCAACTACGACCGCCTGATGGCCGGCAAACACAAGATCCTCCCCGGCTGGCAAAGCGTGCACGGCATCCGTCGCGCCTACGGCCCCGAGCCCGCCTCGCAAGAAGATGCCGACTGGCTCTTCACCTGGCCCGGCCGCGTGATGACCAGCGACACCGGCGAGATTGTGAAGGACACCGTGCGCAAACAACTCACCCTCGCGGTGCCCGCAGCCGAGGGCTTCAGCGGTTATCTCGACGGCAAGGATCCCGCGAAGCTTACGCGCCTCGCCGTTGCGGGTGACAACGGTTTCGCCACGGTCATCGTGGTTGCGGCCGACAAGCGTCCGCTCGCCGA
>DFYA01000306.1:1371-4299 GCA_002382525.1 Opitutaceae bacterium UBA4094 | reverse complement strand
CCCGAGGGCGACAAAGTGCGCCTTCTCCTCACGCACCGCGCGTCGGGTGAGGATCTCAAGGAAGTCGGCAGCTTCGCCTCCGGCTGGCACATCCACTTCGCCATGCTCATCGCGCTGCTCGAAGGCGCGCGGCCTCCGCAGTTCTGGGGCCTGTATGCGCAGCTCAAACCTATCTATTGCCAATTGAGCGCCACCGACCCCAAGGCCGGCTGCATCTCAAGCCGCTCCTGAGCCGGGCAAAACAGATCCCGATTTTTTGTCACAGAGCCGAGCCGGAGCTCCGACACCGAGATCATAGAGCACGGACCTCAGTGTCTCGCACCCGTCTGCTGCCCGACTCCGTGGTCTCCGTGTCGGAGCTCTGTGCCCTCTGTGACCCACCTCCGCTCCGGACAGGATAGCCGCCGCTCCTCCTCACTCGCCCGCCAACACCTCCAGCATTGCCGCGTGCAGCTTTCCGTTGCTCGCGACGTAGCGACCGCGCTCTTCGCGCTGCGGCCACTCGCCGCCCGCGTAGTCCGTCACCACACCGCCCGCTTCGCGCACGATCAACAGGCCGGCCATCGCGTCGTAGGTCTTGAGGTCCTTCTCCCAATAGCCGTCCAGCCGCCCCGCCGCTACATAACAGAAATCTAGCGCCGCGCTGCCGAGCCGCCGCTCGCCGCGGATACGCGTTAGAAACGCCGTCCACTCCTTCAGGTTGTTGTCCGGGTTGGTGTGCTTGTCGTAAGGAAACCCGCTGGTGATCACCGCATCCACCAGCTCGGCGGTCTCGGTCACGCGGATCGCCTTTCCATTTAACATCGCCCCGCCTCCGCGCGTCGCGACAAACGTTTCATCACGCGTCGGATCNNTGCGGGAGCTTGCTCGCAAAGTTCACCGTGCCGTCAATCGGATCAACGAACCAGTGATACGCTGCCTGCGCCGCGGCCTCGCCTTGCCCGCCACCCTCTTCGCCCACGATGTGGTGCTCGGGAAACCGCGCGACGAGTTCTCGCACGATGTAGGCTTCGCTCTCCCGGTCAGCCTCGGTGACGATGTCGATGCGGCTCGATTTGCGCGAGGTCGCCACCGGCTGCGCAAAGTGCCGCATCACGATCTCACCCGCGCCACGAACGATCATCGTCACATCGCTCAAAATCCCCGCAAGCACCTCGGTATTGGTTAACATCACACGACGATGGTTCGCCACCGGCAGGCGCGGCAAAACGAAAACCAGTCCGGCCGCCGGGCCCGTCCCGCGCCGCACTCCGGCCACCTTCACCAAAACACGGCACATCGCCTAAAATGTTACAGGCCGGTCAAATCGATGGCACAAAAGATGCGTCCACTCGCCCTGTTGTCCTTGTTGCCTAAAAACCACCTCATGTCCGGATCCGAACATTCTCGCCACCTGCAGGAACTCGAAGGCTTTTTCGGCAACCCTGCCACCTGCCGCGACTCGTTCCGCCTTCTGATCCATTTCGCCATTCGTCTCGCCGGGCTCGGCTACACCGCCGAAGTGCTCGCCTTGGTGGAGCGATCCAGCGAACCCGCGCTTTTCGAGCCGCTGGCCGACGGCCTCCGGCTTCACTTGGGCGCTCCCATGCAGGCTTGCGGCACATCGCGCAAACTCGCGCTCCAGATCGCCTCGAAGGTCGCCGACGAGGCCGCCGCCTATCGCGACACCCGTTCGATCGCGTAAAGGGATCGCCGGGGAGGACGGTTTGGTTTGCCTGCTCGACGGACCAACCCGGCTCAAGACACCTCATGTTTCCACGACGTCCGAAACACTACGAGTGCTTTAACGCCCAAAATTTCGATTTACCCTTTTTATGAGTATAAAAGCACTCGTTTAATTTAATCATAACATCCCATTTATCTACTCATTAATTGACATATAGCTATTTTTGGGCTGTTTTAAGCGCGTTATGACGAGCGCAGAGAAAACCAACGAAGCATGGCAGCGCGAACTCGGGCAGCGACTGCAGCTGCATCGGCTCAACCAAAATCTCAGCCAGACCGAACTCGCCGATCTCACCGGCGTCGCCCGCAAGACAATCACCAGCGTCGAAAACGGTCATGGCGCCACCTTGCTCACGCTCATCGCCCTGCTGCGCGGCCTGCATCTCCTCGGTCACCTCGACAACTTCATCCCCGCGCCGGGCCCGAGCCCCATCCAGCTCGTCAAACTCGCCGGCAAACAGCGCCGCCGCGCCACCGGGCGCCGCAAGCACGCCGCCGGCGCGCTCGCCGAGGATCCGCCCAAGCCGTGGACGTGGGGCCCCAACGCCTGAGTCCAATGGCAGCCTCACCCGCCACCCTCGCCGAAATTGTGCTCTGGGATCGCGTCGTCGGCGCGATCGCGTGGGACCCTGCGCGTCAGCTCGGCAGCTTTGAATACGCAGAGGGCTTCCTGCCTAGCGCCATCGAGATCGCTCCGCTCACGATGCCGCTTCGCGCTGGCGTGCACCAGTTCCCGGAACTGCCCGCACGTAGTTTCCTCGGGCTCCCCGGCCTGCTCGCCGATTCCCTTCCCGACCGCTTTGGCAACCTCCTCATCGATCAGTGGCTCGCCCGCCAAGGCCGCGCACCCTCCGACTTCAACCCGGTTGAGCGCCTGTGCTACCTCGGCGCGCGCGGCATGGGCGCCTTGGAATTCCGCCCGGCCCTTCGCTCCGGTCGCGACGTCGCCGCGCCGGTCCAGATCGACGCGCTCGTGCAACTCGCCAACGAGGCGCTCGCCCGCAAAGCCGGCCTCGCCACCGCGCCGATTCCCGCCTCCGGCCAACGCGCAGCCGCCAGCGCCGACTCCGAAGACGAGGCGCGCGCCGCCGCCCTGCGCGACATCCTGCGCGTCGGCACGTCCGCCGGCGGCGCCCGCGCCAAGGCCGTCGTCGCCTTTAACCCCAACACGGGAGAGTTCCGCTCCGGCCAAGTGGACGCGCC
>DFYA01000306.1:0-1327 GCA_002382525.1 Opitutaceae bacterium UBA4094 | reverse complement strand
ACCATGAACGACTGTCGCCTCTACGAGGAAAACGGTCGCGCCCACTTCATGACGCGCCGCTTTGATCGCCCCGCCGGTCCGGTTAAAAAGCTCCACCTCCAGTCGCTCTGCGCCCTAGCGCATTACGACTTCAACGCCGCCGGCGCCTACGGCTACGAACAAGCCTTCGCCGTGCTGCGCGCCCTCGACCTGCCGCACGCCGCGATGGAGGAGATGTTTCGCCGCGCCGCCTTCAACGTCATCGCGCGCAACCAGGACGACCACACCAAGAACATCGCGTTTCTCATGGACCAAGGGGGGCGCTGGTCCCTCGCCCCCGCCTACGACATCGCCTACAGCTACAATCCCGACGGCGAATGGACCGCCCGCCATCAGATGACGCTCAACGGCAAGAACGACGGCTTCAATTTTGACGATTTGATCGCGTGCGCCCGCGCGGCCGACGTGAAACCCGCGCGCGCCAAATCCATCCTCGCCGCCATCGGCGAAGCCGTGCGCCGGTGGCCGGAATTCGCCGCCGCCGCGCGTATCGAAGAACGGGATACACGCCGCGTCGCCGCCACCCACCGCCTCGCGCTGGCCACGCCGCCGCCACGCGGGTGAGCCGCGCTCACCCCTTCGCCAGCTCCACCCAGAAGCGCGCCCCGGCGCCTTCGTCGGAGATCACGCCGGCGCGGCCGCCCATGCGCTCCACGCCCTTGCGCACGATCGAGAGGCCGATGCCGGTGCCGCCATACTCGCGCCCGTGCAATCGCTCGAACACCCGGAAGATCCGCTCCTGGTGATGCGGCGCGATACCGATGCCGTTGTCCTCGACCCACAGACGCACCATTCGGCCGAATTCCTCCGCGCGAAACACGATGCGCGGCGTCGTGCCCGCCGGCACGAACTTCAGCGCATTGCCCAGGAGGTTCGCCAACACCTGCGCCAGCATGCCTTCGTGCGCATGCACCGGCGGGAAAAACGCGGCGGTCTCGATCCGCGCGCCACGCGCCGTGATGTCGGCCTCGAATTGCGCGAGCGCCGTCCGCCACGCCGGCAGCACTTGCACGCGTTTCAACTCCAGCTCGCAGCGGGCGATGCGACCATACGCGAGCAGATCGGTCACCAGCGCGTCCATCGAGCACGCCGCACGCGCGATCCGCTGCGCATACGAACGAGCCTCTTCGCATACTCCCTCGCCTTGAGCCTCGACCAACAGGCCCGCGAAACTGTGCAAAGAGCGCAACGGCGCGCGCAGGTCGTGAGCGATCGAATACACCAGCGTTTCCAGCTGCGCGTTGGTCTCCATCAGCTTGGTCGTGCGCTCGGTCACCATGCGCTCGAG
>DFYA01000155.1 GCA_002382525.1 Opitutaceae bacterium UBA4094 | reverse complement strand
CGGAGCAGGGTGGCGAGGCGGCGGGCGATGCCGCCGAACGAAACGAGGCCGACGGTGGCGGCGTGGAGGCCGGGACCGGCTTTGCGTTCGGCGGTGGACGGAATGCGGCCCCGCGTGCGGTAGGCGCGGGAGAGACGCCAAAAGCCTTTGAGCGCGAGGGTGATTTGGGCGTGGGCGAAGTCGGCGACCGGGTAACCGTTGGCCTCCTGTGCGGAGGTGATCGGAATGCCGGAGGACCAAAACGCGGGCGTGACAAACGGTTTCACCGTGCCGGCGGCGTGGAGCACGGCCTTGAGGCGCGGTGCGGAGCGGAGGAAGGCGGCGTCGAGCACGGGGCCGTTCCAGCTCATGAAAAGAAAATCGACCTCGGCGAGCAGCTCCGGGCGGGCGGCGACTTCCTCGCGCGTGAAGCCGTCGCCAATGAGGTCGAGCCGCGCGGCGAGTGCTTGGCGGGCGGAGGGCGGGAAGACCTGGGCGAAGCTGGCGCGGTCGGTGATGATGATGCCGGTGGCCATGGGTGGGTTGCTAAAAGGAGCCAAACGGAGGCGAGGGAAGCGGGCGAAACCGCGTTGGGTTTAATCGTTGATCAAAATCGGGGTTTTTCGCGGGCGGGGACCGACGGCACGCGGGAGGCGGGCAGTAAAAACCCCGCCTGAAGGCAGGCGGGGTGTAAGCCCCGTGAGGGGAACGGCGGGTGAAGGCCGAGAGTTAAGCGCGGCGGCGACGAGCGGCGGCGAGACCGAGGACGCCGAGGCCGGCGAGCGCGGCGAAGGTGGACGGCTCGGGGATGGCGGTGACGGTAATGTTGTCGGCGTTCCAGGTGCGGTAGTCGGCGGTGGCGCCTCCGAGATTGCCCACGCGGATGAAGGCATTGTCGGAAGCCGCGTTGTTGAAGGCGAGATTGCCGCCGGTGATGGAGGTGAATTGCTGCACGCCGTTCACGAAGACCGTGTAGGTGTTGGTCTCGTAGTTCACTTGGCCAGAGACGGTGGCGTAGGTGCCAAGGGTAAACAGGCCATCAGCGGCTTGGTTGGTCGCTCCGTTCAGAGCGATGAGACGACCCGAACTGCGGATGTCGAGACGGAGCGCGGCGCTGCCGCCCGTGGCCGTGGAGCTGCCAACGGTGAAGGCGAAAATGCTCTGGGCATTGCTTGTGCCGAAAGCCTGGGTGGCGCGCCAATCGAAGCTGTAATCAACGACTGAAGCGGAAGCGTCAAAGGTGGTGCCGAGGTCGGTGTTGGTGGTGTTGAAGCCGTAATAGACGAAATTGGATCCCGCGCCGGTGCCGGTGCCGGCGATGCCTTGGCTAGCGCTCGTGCCAATTGCAGCGGTGACGTTGACGACGTTGGTGCCGCCGTTGACGAGCGCCCACTGGGTGCCTGAGGTGGGTTTTCCGTCGAGCGTGCCGGTGGTGTAGCCGGAATCAAAATCGATGGTGATCGCGGACGCGAGGGGGGCGGCGAATGCGACCAGGGCGAGGGTCGCCAGAGAAGTGAGGCGGGATGAGTTCATAGGGTTGGGCATAAGGGGTGTGTTGTCCTTATGAGAGGGCCTGAACTTGACCTCAAAGGTAACGGAAGTTGAATCGTTGACTGAATCCATGGCCGCCACTCAACAGGACATCGCAACCCAGCTGAACGTGAGTGTGACGACGGTGTCGCTGGCGTTACGAAATCATCCACGCATTCCGGAGGAAACACGCCGTCGAGTCGCCGAGGTGGCGGAGCAACTCGGCTACAAGATGAACCCGATGGTGGCGGCGCTCATGGCGCAGATTCGCGCCGGGCGGGCGGCGGGGCCGGGCACGGTGATCGGGTTGCTGGCGCCGAAGGGCGGACGGCGTTTTGTGGAGAAAAATCCGTATGCCTACACGCGGCGCATGCTCGGAGGCATTGTCCGCCGTGCGGAAGAACTGGGCTACAAACTGGAGTGGTTCGAGGGGGAGCGGGATGACGGGCGGGTGGATGCGGCGGCGCGGGTGGCGGCGTATCGCGGCGTTCGGGGTTTGCTGCTGCCACCCCTTGAACGCGAGGGCGGGATGCTGGAGGCGGATTGGTCGCCTTTTAGCGTGGTGGCGATCGGCCAATCACACGCGGTGCCGGGCCTGCATCACATCGGGCACAATCTTGTGGACGGGATGCGCATGATCGTGCGCAGCTGCATTGAGCGCGGTTACCGACGCATGGGCTTGCGGCTGCAATCGCGTTACGACCGGCGGACCGGGCAGTTGGTGACGGGCACCTTTTATACGTTGTTGGACGAGTGGAGCGGGCAAAACGTGTCCAGTCGGTGGGTGCGCCGTGACGACGTGCCTTCGGATTTAGGGTGGTTCGAGTGGGTGCGCAAAGAACGCTTGGATGTGGTGATCACGCAGTTTCCGGAAGACCTAGCGCGGGCGCGGGCGGCGGGGTTTCGCGTGCCGGACGATCTTGGGCTGGTGTTCATCTCGTTGGGCGAAGCGCCCGGGGAACGGACGGGGATTTATCAAGACCCGGTGGCGCTTGGCCACGCGGCGGTGGATCTGTTGACCTCGCACATGCATCGCAACGAGACGGGCGTGCCGGCGTTTGCGAAGACGGTGTTGACGGCGCCGGTGTGGCGGGAGGGGGCGACGCTGCGAAAGATCTCGTCGACGGAGTAGGCGTCGTGGGCTCGGAGAATTTGGACGGGCACGGGGGCGTGCCCGCTCCTTTGACGCGACTTTAATGGCGCGGCGGCAGGGTCACGCCGTCGCGCCAGACGCCCGGCACGAGGACGCGAACCGGGGACGCGGGTTCGCCGCGTTCGTTGCGACGCAGGCTGGAGGCGACCAGTTCCGTGGCGGCGTGTCCGACTTGGAGGTCGAGCGGGTCCACGCCGGCCCAGCCCTCGACGTCTTCGGCGAGGTGTAGGTGCACGAGCGCGAGTTGGTCGGGCACGGAAAATCCGGCGTCTTCGGCGAACGGTTTGAGCCGATAATCGCAACCAATCACGACGTCCGGACGGTGTTTTTTGAGCCAAGCCTGGTAGAGCTTGGGATGCTCTTCCAGCGATCCTGGCAGCCGCAGGATGGGCACGCGCGAGCGGACCGGGGCGTCATCCTGACTGGCGAGAAAACCGGCGCGCCAACCTTGTCCGGGCTGGTCGTGGAGTCGCGCCAGGACGAGTCCCGGGCGACGCCGTCCTGCGCTCCGCACCGCGTCACACGCGAGCGAGATGGCGAGCAAGTTGTCGGACTCGGCCCAGTTCCAGCGGCCCGGCACGCGGGGCGGCGAGATGAAGCCGACGGCGAAACGTCCGAGGTCCATGCCGGTCAAAAACGCGCTCTCGGCCTGGGGCGGGATAATGAGTCCTTCGATGCCGCGGCTAATGAGGATCTGGGTGAGGCGGACGGGCGTCATTCCCGGTTCTCCGGCCCAGACCTCGTCCACGTGGAGACCGAGTTGTTCGGCGCGCTCGATCGCGCCCTCGTAGAAGTGGCGACGGTAGGGGATGTCGCGCCATTCGCGGCGAGAGGCGTGGGTGTTGAGCCAGCCGAGGGTGCCGATGCAGGCGTTGAGGCGGCCGCGGCGGATCTCGGACATGATCCGCTGGACCATCGGGTTGGGCAGGTAGCCGAGTTGGGAGGCGATCTCGCGCACGATGCGACGTTTCTCGGCGCTGACATGGCCCTTGTCGGCGAGCACTCGGGATGCGGTCATGACGGAAACTCCGGCCCGCGCGGCGATATCCTTGAGCGTGACGGCGGGCGTGGCGGGCGCGGATCTGGGTGCGGGGCGGGGCATGAAAAAAAGGAGGGAGACGTCGGCGGGGTGGTCTCGGCGGACGCGGGGCGGTCGGAAGCTTTGGGCGCGGGGAAGGGTGGGGTGCTACAATAACAACCGGCGGCTTTTGTGTCGGTTTTCGAGTTCGCCTTTGTCAACGGTTTTCCCGAAACGCCGCGGATGGGCGTATTCATAAACGGATACTTCAAGTTCTTATGTCCCTTCGACTCGCCCCTTCCTCGACTCCCGTTCCGCTCAAACGCGGCTGGTCTTTCGGCGCCAACACTTGCCATGCGCCGATGGTGATGCGCTCCGATTTGCAGTCGCAGATGCGGCGCTGCCGCAACGAACTCGGCTTCCGTTATTGGCGCGCGCACGGCACGCTGAGCGACGACGTGTCGGTCTTCACGACCTATCCGGACGGGAAAAGTTATTACACGTTCTCCGGCCTCAAGCGCATTCTCGATGCGGTGCTGGCCACGGGGATGAAACCGTTTCTCGAACTCTCCTTCATGCCCTCGGTGCTGTCGCGCGATCCCTCGCAAGGCATCACTCATTACCGCGGCCTCACCGCTCCGCCGGCGGATTTTTCCCGTTGGGAGGCACTGATTGCCGAGACCGCGCGCTTTTTGTTGGAGACCTACGGCGCGGGCGAACTGCGCACCTGGTATTTTGAGGTGTGGAACGAGCCGAACATCCCTTTCTGGGTGGGCACGCAGGAGGAGTATTTTCAGCTCTATCGCCACGCGGTGCGCGCGCTGAAGGCGGCGCATCCGGATCTGCGGGTGGGCGGCCCGGCGACGGCGCGCGGCGAGTGGATCGAGGACTTCCTGGACGACTGTGCGCGCCACGCGGCGCCGGTGGATTTTTTGTCGACTCACATTTATCCGAGCGACGTGGCGTTCGTGGATTCGGCGTCCGGTGACGTGAAACTGCTGGGGCTCGATTTCTTGTGGCAAAACTTTGAGCGCGTGCACGCCGCCGTGCAGGCGCGGCGTCCTGGGTTGCCGATCATCTGGGGCGAGTGGAACTCTTCGGCCGGCCCGTTGGCCGAGAACCACGATACCTGCGAGAATGCCGCGGTGATCGCTTCCGCGCTTGCCGGTATAGAACGCTGGGCCGACGCCAGTCTGTTCTGGAATCTATCCGACATCTACGAGGAGTGTGAGTATCACTTCATGCCCTTCCACGGCGGATACGGTTTGCTGACGGTGGACGACGTGCCGAAGTCGGCGTTTCGCGCGTTCGAGTTTTTTGAGCGTCTCGAATCGCACACGCTGTTGATCGAGGGTTTGCCGACGACCGCCGAACGCGGCGCACTCGGCAGTGTGTCGGAGGACGGCGAGAGGATCGCGATTGTGTTATGGAACACGACCGCGCTCGGCGACTGGCGCGAGACGGTGGTGCCGCCGGCTGGTTATGCGCCCGCGCGGTTGGAACGCATTTTGCCGGGGCAAGGCAGTGCTTATGAAAGCTGGATCGCCCTTGGGCGGCCGATGAACCTCTCGGCGCGCCAGCATCGCGAGTTGATCGACGCCTCGCGGCCCGAGGTCTCGGTGGACTGGGACGGGAGTGCGATCGACTTGCCCGGCGGCACGACGGCGCTGGCGGTGTATCGGCGCGAGCGGTGAGGAGCGGCGGTTTTTAACCGCCGATGAATACGGGTCGGCAGTTGGAAACTGCCGCACCCTGCGGAGGACGGTTTCGGCGAGGCGGGGCTGCGGCGTGGTTTGCGCAACGATTAAACCGGGCGGGGCTTCGACTGGGAAAGCGGTGCGGCTTGAGTGGGCACGCTCCTTTAAAGCCCATGCCTACATCCACCCCATCGATTCCCTTTCTCGGCGAGCCCGTCGTGCCCGCCGCCTTGCCCGCCAATCCTCCGCGCCCGTTGGACGAAGCGGTCCGTCGCGCGCTGGCGACCGACGCCCGCTTCGACGAATGCCGCGCCATGGCGCTTCAGTGTCTGCGCGGCGGACTCAACGCCGGCAGTCATTTTCACGAGATCTGGATCCGCGATTTGAATACCTTCATCGTGCCGGCGCTCGAGGTGGTGCCGGCGTCCGAAGTGCGTGAAGCGCTGCTCTCGTTTTTCCATTTTCAAGAGGACGACGGCAACCTGCCCGACGGCGTGGTGGCGGAGAACAAACACGATCCCTACTACAAAAACTTCCGTCGCGCCGACACGTTGCCCGGTCGCATGGCGATGAAGAACAGCGTGAGCGCCGACCAGGAGACCTCGTTTGTGCAGGCGCTGGCGCGCTACGTGACGACCACCGGAGATCGGGCGATTTTGTCCGCAGAGGTGAATGGACGCGCGTGTCTGGCGCGCACGCTCGATGCGCTGGAGTTTCTTTGGTCCAAACGCTGGTCGCCGGCGCACGGTCTCATCTGCAACGCCGCGACCATCGACTGGCACGACGTGCAGCCGGAGGACGCGTTTGGGCTGGAGGTCAACGCCAACACGCACCGGGCGGTCGGCGTGTATTCGAACGCGGTCGCGCTGCTCGCGCTCGACGACCTGCTCGCGCTCAATTGCCTCACGACGTCGGAGCAGGAGTGCTGGACGCGCCGACGCGCTGAGTTGGCGGTGGCGATTCGCCAGGTGCTCTGGGACGCGGAGCGCGGCAAGTTTTACCCGCACCGTTATTTGGAGGAGGGTTCGCCGTTTCCGCCGGAGTTGGACGAGGACGCGATCTTTTTTCCGCTCGGCACGGCGCTGGCGATTCGCGCCGGGGTGTTGACTGCGGAGGAGACGGCGCGCTCGTGGGCGGCGACGCTGGAGGCGGTGCGCCGCGCAGGCGCGGCTTCGATCGGTTTCAGCCCCTGGCCTCCGTATCCGGAAAAATGTTACGCGGCGAAAGGCATTCAGCCTTGGGGTTACGCGAACGGAGGCGACTGGACTTGGTGGGGGGCGCAGACGGCGGCCGCTTATGCGCGCGCCGGTTACGTGGCGGAGGCGTATGAGGCGTTGTTGCCCATGGTCGAGCGCGTGCTGCGTGACCGGGAGTTTTTTGAGTGGTATGATCGAAACAACCAACCCGCGGGCAAAGTGAAGGCGGCTCCCTCCGCGCAGACGGGCGGACAAGGCTGGGGCGCGCTCGCGCTGGGTGCGGCGCAGTTCCGCGGCGCGGCGGGATGCCTGGTGATCGCGATCGACACGCTGCGTCGGCTGGCGGCGCGGGATTCAGGCGCGAAGGCCTAAGCAGGCGGGACGGTGGAGACGAAGCCGGGCTGGAGCCCGGCGCTCCCGGGGGAGGCAATCGAGCGCGCCGCTGCGCTGCGCGCTCGATACGAGGTCAGGCGATCAGGGAACGATGACAATAGCGGTAAGTGTGTCGCTGTTGTTCGCGGCGTCGGTGACGGTAAGCGTCACGGTGTAAGTGCCGGGGAAGGCCCAGGCGTGGGAGACGGCGGCGTCGGAACCGGTGTGCGTGGCTCCGTCGCCGAAGTTCCACGTGTAGGTGGTCACGGGACCGGCGGAACCGGCGGCGTCGAAGTTGACGAGGCGGTTTACACCGGGAGTGGCAACATACGTGGTGAGGCGGGCGTCGAGGGGTTGCGCGGCGAGGCCGGTGCGGTCGGCGGGCACGGGCGGGAGCGCGGCGGGCGCGGCCGGCGTAGGGTCGGCGGCGCGATATTCGTGGTGGCCGATGTCGGGCGCGCCGGAAGCGGTGCGG
>DFYA01000345.1 GCA_002382525.1 Opitutaceae bacterium UBA4094 | reverse complement strand
AACGCCGTCACGACCACCGCGACGTCCAATCTTCGCCAGGTCGGAGCCGCCATGCTCCTTCACGCCGGAGAAAATCGCGGCAACCTGCCTCCGATCATCGACACGAGTGTAGGCCCTTTTGGTCGTCCTTGGTTCATCGCCCTCGTCCCCTACCTGACAGGCACCAGCCGCGACGCCTCCGCGTGGAGCGTCGACATGATCGCCCGCGACGCCGGCTGCCCCGTATGGCAAAACGAATACACGCCTCTCGCCGCGAGCGATTGGAATCGCCTCGGTTACGGCATGTCCTACCGCCTCATCTTCAACAGCGGCTGGCCGCCCATCCAGAACCACCCGACCTTGCTCGCCGGCATCGCCAACCCGAGCCGCACCATCGTCGTCGCCCCGTCGCGAAGCTGGAATATCGACCTGCAAAGCTCGACCTTGCCCGCCTACATCGACCCTGCAGGTGGGCTCGAACGCGCCCGGCGCCACGGCGAATCCGCAGTCTACCTCATGGCCGACGGCAGCGCACATCGCCTGCAAGCCGATGCAGCGGCGCTTCGTCCGTTCGTCGTCCGGTAACTACCGGAGCGCCACCGCTCACAACATGCGGCGCCTCGGGCCTCGAACCAACTTACGATAAGATACCCCGCGACCTCCCTTCACCTCAGACGACCGGCAGGATGGTTGCATGCCTCTCTCAACGGTCGTCCTTAACCACCGCCCTCTCGTCTGGAAAACCCGTTGGGCTCCGCGCCCCGACTTCAGCTACACCCGCGAACCGGTCCACTACATCCGCCTCGATCATAATGCTGCGGACCGCTGGAGCATCACGCCCGCCAGCGGCGACACCGCTTGGTCGGTCTATCCACCGCAGCCCGCTTTTCATACTTCCGCCGACGGCACCCTGAGTGGCACCTTCGAGCAACCCGGCCATTACGCACTCCTCTGCGGCGACACGGTGCGCGGCTGGCTTTTTTTGGACCCCGTCGGCGCCTACACACGCCCGGCGGAAGCGGTCGATGGTCGATCATTTGGAGTGCTGCCCAACACCGGACGTCCCGTGACCGACGTGCTCAACGCCGCGTTGGCCAAGTTGTCCGCATCCGGCGGCGGCACGCTCTCGCTCGGCCCGGGCCTCTACGAAACCGGCACCGTGCACATGCGTAGCCACACCTTTCTCCACCTCGAAGACGGCGCGGTGCTTCAAGCGAGCCTCGACCTCGACGCGCATCCACTCGACGACCCCGGGCTCGCGCCGTCACACCTGCCTCGTTCGCTTCAACCCGGCACCCATCGACGGCTCGTCTACTTCGACCATGTCGAAAACAGCGGGCTGATCGGGCGCGGAACGGTGTGCGGACAAGGCTCCGAGCTGCGCCGACTGCACACCTGGCCTCGGGCGATGATGCAGCTCGTGCGTGCGGTCGGCTGCCGCCGCCTGCGCTTCGAGGGCGTCTTCCTGCGCGACAGCGAGTTTTGGAACACCCACCTCATCCACTGCGACGATGTCCGCTTCAGCGGCGTGAAGGTGCTCAACGAAATCCCCCCTCCCTGCTGGGACTCCGCGTGGCGCCCGGGCTCAAAATCCATCTGGAACAACGCCGATGGCATCAACCCCGACAGCTCCACGCGCATCGTGATAGAGGACTGTTTCTTCCACACCGGCGACGATTGCGTGCCGATCAAAAACACCGGCTGCCACCTCGACCGGTTGGCCGACGTGCACGACATCACCGTCAAACGCTGCCTGATGCGCACGCCTGTGACCGCGTTGAAAGTGGGCACCGAAACGCGCGGCGGGCGGATTGGTCGCGTGCTGTTTGACGACATCCACATCGTCGAGTGTTCACGCGTCATCGGCGTGGACTTGAAGGACGGAGTCCACGCGCACGACCTCACGTTCCGCAACATTCATGTGCTCCGCTGCAACCGTCCGTTCGATTTCTGGATCTTGCATCGCGAAGACCAAACGGACCAGCGCCGCTTTTCCCGCCTGCGCAACGTCTCGGTGGACGGGCTGCGCATCGAACGCGCGGGCACGGAGGGTTCCAATCAGACGAGCCACATCCAAGGCCGAGATTCCGATCACGACGTGCAGGGCGTAGTGTTGAATCAACTACAGATCGAAGGCCGCGCGATCATAAACCTAGCGGACCTCGATATTGAAACCAACGCGTTCGCCTCCGGTGTCGAGCTGATGCCCGTCGCCCCCCGCGCGGCGGGCGCCGCACTCGCGGCGCGGTAGGAGGCAACGGCTCCCCTTACCCGATAGGAACAGGGAGCCGCCACGGCGTCCGCGATATCGTGTTAAAAGGGTGTCGCGAATCAGCCCTCGCGCACAACGGCCACCGCGCCCGCCTCCAACGATAAACACCCGTTCACCGCGACACCCGCGATTAGGTCTTCGCCGCTGGCCGGCAACGCCACCTCAACGGCGTGCTCGTTGTGATTAATCACAAAACGCAACCGCTTGCCCGCGCCCGCGCGCACCACCGTCTCCACACCCGAGACCCGCACCGCCGGCGTCGGCAGCGCGCCTAATCCCGCCAGCACCGGCTCCAGCGCAGCCATCACCGGCGCCGTGAAATAAGTGCCGACATACAACACCGCCCCGCGCCCCACCCGGCGCAACGTCACCGCCGGTTCGCCGGTGAGATGACGGCCTTTCCATGTCGCCGCGACCTCGGTGCCGGCATCGGGGCGCAACGTCTCATACCACAGGTCCGTCACCGCCTCGCCGCCGGCGTTCGCGACCAACGTGAGCAGGCGTTTGGCAGGCGCGTTTTGTTTGCCGTATTCCTCCACGGTCGCCCCCACCAGCGGACGCAACGCACCCGGCAGCGTCTCCGCCACCACGTTGTTGTTGAGATCTTTCGAGCCCGTGCGCGCACCGATAACAAGCACGCCGCCGTCGTTCACCCACGCCTCCCAACCTGCGATCCACGCCGGGTCGAACACCGCGAAGTGCGGCACAAAAAACACGCGCAGCCCCGCCAGGCTGTCGCCGGGGTGCACGCAGCCCACCGAGTTGCCACGGTTGTAGAAGAACGTATGCACCGTCTCGCCCGCGTTGCGCGGCGAAGGCAGCCCGAGCGTGATCGGCTCATGGCCCCAGAGCGAAGCAAAGTCCGCTCCCGCCACGCCCACGTCGATCTCGACCGACGTGCCGAGCACCGCCGGCCCGATGCGTCCCAACTCCCGCCCGAGCTGCGCCGCCTCGCGATAGCGCCGACGCGGCACATTGTCGTGATCAATCACGCCGCACCAATACTCCTCCGCGCCAAACCGGCAGCTGCGCTCTCGGAAAAACAACAACCCGTCCGCCCCGCGCGCGATGTTCACNNCCCGAAAACGCCCGCGCATAGTCCATGTTAAACGCCTGACTCGCGGCGCGCGAATCCGGGTTGTAATCGAAGAACGGATACGAGTCGTAACCAAGAAAATCGAGGTCGCGGGAAAAATCCCCCGCAAAGTCGATCAAACGGAACCAGCCGTTGTGCGTCACCCACCAACGGGAATGCGCCGCCCGCAGGATCTCCACCTGGTCATGCTGGAAACAGGCCGCGCCATGCGCCAGCGTCCGCCGGTAATCGAGCACGTGCGCCGGATTAAGATGCGTCGGCCGGCCGGGTTTCGGCGTCGGAATGTCTTCGAAGGCCGCATAGGTCTGCGCCCAGAATGCGGTGCCCCACGTGCGGTTGAGCGCGCCGATGTCTCCTTTGAAACGCGCGCGCAGGAACTCGACGAAGAAGGCGCGCGCCGCCTCCGAATGGTCCTCCGAAAAATGGCAGTGCATCTCATTGTCTGTCTGCCAGCCGATCACGTGTGGATTGCCCGCGTAGTGCTCCGCCATCACCCGCGTGATGCGGCGGCTGTG
>DFYA01000083.1:5285-5514 GCA_002382525.1 Opitutaceae bacterium UBA4094 | reverse complement strand
GCGCGGGGCCGACCACCATCGCGTGGCTGATGCGTCCGCCGAGCGTGTCGATGCCTTCGGCAAAACTGCTGCCGAGGACGAGGAAGAGCGCGTCGGTGAAGGCGAGGGACTCGTCCACCCACGCGGTCTGCGCGGCGAGGTCGGAGAGGCGCGGTTGGAGCGCGACGCGGAGGTGCGGGTGGCGTTGGTCGAGGGCGTTGGCAATGGACTCGGCGTAGGCGTAGCTGGG
>DFYA01000083.1:3748-5270 GCA_002382525.1 Opitutaceae bacterium UBA4094 | reverse complement strand
GTGTCGGCGGTCGTGGGGGCGTGGCGGGCGCGTTGTTGGTAGGTCGTGTCGACGCGGATGTCGTAAGCGATCTCGTAGGCGTGGTCGCGCCAAGGGGTGTGGGCGGTGACGCCGGCTAAGCCGGCGGAGGAAACCTGAGGGCTGGAGGAGGAAACCTGAGGTGGGGCAGAAGAGACCTGAGGGCTGAGACCTGAAACCTGAGCAGAGGAGGCGACGGAGGAGGGCTGAGGGCGGAGACCTGAGGCCTGAGGGGCGGACGGGGCTGTGAGTTTCAGGTTTCCGGTCTCAGCCTTCAGGTCTCCCTCCAAGCCGCAGGCTTCGGCGAAGCTGGCGGCGGGGCCGGGAGTGGCGGTGGCGAAAATCACGCCGGCGTAGTCGCGGAGGATGTCACCAGTGGGCAAAGCGGCGTCGAGGCAGGTGAGGCGGAGTTCGCCGGCGCGGGGGCTCCAGACGAGGCGGGGGAAAGGTTGAGTAAACCAATCGGCGAGCGCGGGGATTTCCCAGAGGCGTTCGCGGACGGGTTGTTCGATCACGTCGTATTCGAGCGGCGTGAGCGCGAGGCTCTCGGCGAGGCGGCGAAGCGTGTCGGCGAGGTCGTCTTCTTGGTCGAGCGGGAGGGCATCGCAGGGATCGAGCGTCGCGAGGAGAAGTGTGTAAGTTTCCCACGCGCGGAGAAACGCGGAGGGGGCGCGGACGTGGTCGAGTTCTGCGAGCACGCGACGGGCGTCGTCGGCATGGATCGTAAAGGAACGGGCGTCGGCGGCGCGGGCGGGAAGGTTGTGCGCTTCGTCGATGACCAGGAGCGTTTCGGCGGGATTAAAGCCGGGCTGGTTGTAGAAAAGGCCGCGGTTGGCGGGGGCGAAGACGTAGTTGTAGTCGCCGATCCAGACGTCTTGGAACGCGAGGGCGGTGCGGGTGATTTCGTAGGGGCAAATCTGCGCGGCTTGGCCGGCGTCGCGGAGGGCGGGGATGTCGTGGGGCAGGTTTTCGAAGAGGTAAAAACGGGAGAGGCCGGCGCGTTTCCAACGCTGCGCGACCGAGTCGGGATGGTTGAACTCGCGACGTTGGCAATAACAGACGGGGTCGAGGCAGTGTTCGTGTTTGGGGCGCACGTGCCACGCGGCGACGGGTGTGGAATGACCCAAGGGCGGAGTCGAGGGACAAGGGTCGAGAGACCAGGAGCTTTCGGAGGCGGGGATCCGAGTCCCCCCGCTGCTTTTATTTGTGATTTGGGATCTGGGGTTTGGGATTTCCGCCCTGCCGGCGGTCGGGGTTTCCGCCGTCTGCGGCGGTGCTGTCATCGCTTCGAGGGTGCGGAGGACTTGGAGTTGGCCGGTGGCTTTGCTGGTGAGGTAGAGGAGGCGGGCGTAGCGGCCGGACTTCATCGCACCGAGCGCGCATTCGAGGAGGGCGCCGGTTTTGCCGAAACCGGTGGGGGCCGTGAAGAGAACGTGGCGGTGCGTGGCGAGCGCGGCGGTAAGGTCGGCTTGCGTGGTCTGCTGGCCTTCGCGGAGTTCGGAAA
>DFYA01000083.1:0-3638 GCA_002382525.1 Opitutaceae bacterium UBA4094 | reverse complement strand
GAGGTAGGTGGCGAGTTGCGCGAAGTAGTCGGGGTGGGCGGCGCGCAGGTCTTCCTCGGGCGCCGGCAACGGGTCGAGCGTGGTTTTGATTTCGCGAAGGATCGCGGGCGCGGCGGGCGCGGTGGAGGTCGCGGGCGTGGCGGGCAGGAGCTGGTCGATGCGGCCGGCCAGTGTGAGCGTCCAGCCGCCGTGGAAAACCCGTCCGCTGATGGTGACTTCAAACGTGGCGGCCGGCGTGGACTTGGCGGTGGTGGCGCGGAGTTCCTGGTGCCAGCGGGTGCCGAGACGGGCGCGCCAGAGACCTTGGGCGCCGGTGGAGTCGGAGGGTTCGCGCGGGCCAATCGAAAACGCGGAGAACTCGCCGATGCTCAGCGAGGCGGTGCGTTGATCGAGGTTGAATTCCATGCGGGTGGCGGCGAGGCGAAGGAGACGGAGAGGTCACCACGAAACACACGAAATACACGAAAGAAAGACCGGAGGCAGGGAATCGCGGCCGCCAAAAGCAGGGAAGACGCAAAAGGCGGAGCTATGGAGTGGGCTGGCCGGCTGAGAGATTCAGTCCAACCGCGAATGGACACGAATAACGCGAATATAAACCCACGATCGATGAACACGTCATGGAACGGCGCAGGCGTGTGTCGATATTGCTATCGAGCGGTGCTACGGATCCGCGTCTTAAACCGATAGCCGAACCCATCCGTTCTTTCACCGCAGATGGCGCAGATCGACGCAGATATCGGATTCTTCATCTGCGCAAATCTGCGCCATCTGCGGTTGAAATTCTGCAGCGCGTCGAGCGCGGTTTTCTGACCGGCATTGCGTTACGATCCTTCGACGCGGATCCGAACTTTGCCTTCGCGTTCTTCGATGGGGAACGTGCGCAGGTCCTCCTTGGCAGGACCTTTTGTGACTTTGCCGGTGGCCATCGCGAATCGGGAGCCGTGCCAGGGGCAGACGACTTCGCCGTTTTCGGTTTTGCCTTCGGACAGCGGCGCGTAGCGGTGCGTGCAAAACTCCTGGAACGCGCAAAGGCGTCCGTCGGCGCGCGCGACGGCGGCCACCGTGCCGCCGATGGAGACGCGCGCCGTCTCGCCTTCGCGAACCAAGGGCGCGGCGCCGATCTCCACGGGTTGTCCATCGGAGGCGGCGGGGCGTTCGATGGTGTTTTCCGGAAGCGGCGTGTCGCGGTGGTGGCGACCGACGCCGATGCCGTCGTCGTAAACCAGTTTGCCGCCGAGGTAGCCGGAGTAGCCGAGCAGGAGCAGCCCAACCACGGAGATCGCGAGCGGGAGCAAGGCGGTGCGGCCGAGGTCGAGCGAACCGTAACGCAAACCGAGACTCGCGGCGAAGAGGCCGATGGCGACCACGTTGAGCAGCATGTGCGCGGTGGCGGTTTTTTTGGCCGGGTGGTCGTTGCGGATCGACGTGTAATCGACCACGCCGGCGAGCGATGCGAGGATGCCGGTCACCACGCCGGCGGCGATGGCGACGAACGCGGCGCGCACCAGCAGCCACTCGGGTCGCGCCCAGATCCAGCTCGCCACGTCGAGCACGACACCGAGCGGCAACAGCGCGATCGGGAGGTGCACGAGCAGCGGATGCAACGGGCAACCCACGGGTTTGCCTTCGATAATCTCCTTGGGGGTGGGCATGTTATTTTTCCTCCGGCAGGCGGGCGGCGCCGCGTTCGGCGATGGCGCGCCATTTTTTCTTGGAGTGGCGACCGACACTCGTGCCGCGGTCGAACACCATGCGGCTGCCGATGTAGCCGGAGACGCCGAGCAACGTGGCGCCGAGCAGCGACGTGATCAGGATGGGAAGCGTGACGCCGGGGGCTTCGTTCCACACGTCGAGCCGCAGGCCGAAATTCGCCGCCCAGATGAAGATCGCGAGCAGGTTGAGCAACATGTGGTAGAGCCCGAGCCTCCAAGCCGGCTTCTCTTTCTTAATGGGAGCCCAGTCGGCCACGCCGGTCGGCACGGCGGCGAAGGCTCCGAGGAGACCGCCGAGGACACAGTAGAACGAGAGGCGCGTGAGGACGGCGACGCCGATGTTGAGCATCACGAGCACGTCGAAGATCGCGGCGAGAAACCACAGGCCGAGCGGGATGTGGACGAGCGCCGGGTGGAGCGGATGGCCCAGCCATTTGCCTTGCAGAAAGTCGAAGAGCTTCACGGTGAGAGCGGCGCGGCGGGTGATTCCACCGGGTCGCCTCGAACCGTGGCACGCTGTCGAAAAAGGTTCCCAATAAGGGGCTTTGCACGTCGCGCGTCGGCGAGGAAATCGCCCCATGTCGGGTTGGGAGGAATATGCGTCCGGGCGGTTTGCCGGGGGCGTGCACCGGATTATTGTCCCGTCGGGCTACGGCCGCCATTGCACCCCCATGGACTCTACGACCTACCCACTCAACCCCGAGCAGCGCTTCCAAATGTTCATGGATGCGGCCTGCGACTACGCGATTTTTTTCACGGATGTGAAGGGGGACATCACCGAATGGAGCACCGGGGCGGAGAAAATCATCGGCTACTCGGAGGACGAGGCGTTGAAGCTCAACGCCGCGGTGATCTTCACACCCGAGGACTGCGCGCGCGGCGTGCCGGGGCGGGAGATGGCGACGGCGACGGCGTCGGGCCAGGCCAACGACGAGCGCTGGCACCTGCGCAAGGACGGGACGCGCTTCTTCGCGATCGGGCGCCTGGTGGCGTTGCGCGACGAAACGGGAACGCTGCGGGGTTTCACCAAGATCGTGCGCGACGCGACTCCGCACAAGACGCTGGAGCAGGCGTTGCAGGCGAGCGACGCGCAGTTTCGCGCGACGTTCGCGCAGGCGCCGATCGGGCTCGTGCTGGCGGATTTGTCGGGGCGCATCGAACACGTGAACGCGGCGTTCCGCGAGCTGTTGGGTTATCCGGCGGACCTGGACGTGAAAGGCCGGGACATCCTTTCGCTGACGGCGCCCGAGGATCAGGAGGCCATGCGCGTGCAACTCGACGACATGCTGGTGGGGAAGCGTCCGTATTTTGTCTTGGAGAAACGCATGCGGCGGAACGACGGATCGTATGTGTGGGTGAAGAACAGCGGCGCCTTGTTGCGCGACGCCGAAGGCCGGCCGCTGTCGTTCATCGACCTGTGCCAAGATATCTCGGCGCTCAAGATGTCCACCGAGGAGCTTGGTCAATTGATCGACCAGCGGACCTCGGCGCTCGAAGACAAAACGAAACAGATGGAGTCGTTTTGTTATACGGTCGCCCACGATCTGCGCGCGCCGCTGCGGGCGATCGCGGGCTACGCGAAGTTTTTGCACGAGGATTTTGCGGAGACGCTGCCGGACGAGGGGTTGGACTATCTGCTGCGGATCGAGTCGTCGGCGGCGCGGCTGGACCGGTTGATCATCGACTTGCTGGGCTACACCCGCGTGCAGCAGGTGCCGCTCATCCAGGAGGAAGTGGATATCGGCGAAGTCGTGGAGCGGGTGATCGAGCACGTGCGCAGCGAAAACCACGTCGAGGGGCTCGTCATCGACGTGGAGCGTCCGCTGGGCACAGTGCGGGCTGACGGGCCGACGCTGGAGCATGTGTTCATCAACCTCGTCTCGAATGCGGTGAAGTTCCGCCGAGAAGGCGTGGCTCCGGTCTTGC
>DFYA01000117.1:1547-2617 GCA_002382525.1 Opitutaceae bacterium UBA4094 | reverse complement strand
GTGTTGAGGCGCGCGAGGTAAAACCCTTCGGGGGCGGGCGGCAAGGTGACGGTGAAGTGATAGCGGCGCCACGTCTCGGTGAGGTCGACGGTCTTCTGCCACGGGGCGACCCACAGTTTTTCCTCCGGCGCGCCGACGCGGATGGCGAGCTTGTGGCCGGTGTGGGCGGCGCGCGCCCAAAAGCTGAACGTGTGAGCCGAAGCGGGGCGACCCTCGAACGGCGCGGTGAGCTGGGCGACCGGTCGGCCGCTTTCCACGAACGTGGTCATGCGGAGCGAAGGCAGGCCGGAGGGGCCGGGAACGGCGGGATCGGCGACGTAGGTGGTATCCGGTTTTCCATTACCGCCGCCGGCCCACGGGGCGGAGAGGCCGAGCGGGAACGAGGAGGACGGGAGGAGGTTGCCCTCGAACGTGCGGCTGCCGAGCGCTTGGGCGTGGGTGAGGTAGGTGAGCGAGAGGTCGTCGAGCTCGATGACGCCGGGTTTATCGAGGTCGAAAACGAGCACGGCGTTGGGGTCGTTCACCGGCGTGGTCGCGAGCGCCTCGACGACGCCCCACTCGGGGGCGGCGGGGAAGGTGGATTTCCAGTAGGTGCGATACGGCGCCTCGCGCTGGCGCAGGGCGACGTTGATCAACGTGCTGGTGGGGCTGCGCGTGGCGAGGCGCAGACGGATCTGGTAGGCGGGATCGAGGATGATCGTGGGCAGGCGAAACTGGATCTGACCCTTGGTGATGGTGTCGGCTTCGACGCGGAACGATTGCTCGCCGCCGAAGGGGTTTTGGCGGGTCGCGCCGTAGTTCACGGCGACCTCGGCCCAGGCGGAGTCTTCCTCCCAGCCGGGAGGCACATGGCCGGTGGTGCGGGCGCGACTGCCAGTTTGCGCAAACAGCGGGGGAAAGGGGGCCTCGAAGTCGTGCGTGATCACCGCGCCGGCGCGCAGGCGGGCGAGGGTGGCGTCGTCGGGTTGAGCGCCGAGGTTCCAGACATCGAAGCGGACGAGGTCGACGGTCTGCGCGGCTTGTCCGAGGAAGAGCGCGAAGTTCAGCTCGTTGCGGAAGTAGGCCTTCTT
>DFYA01000117.1:0-1526 GCA_002382525.1 Opitutaceae bacterium UBA4094 | reverse complement strand
CCGGCGCTGCGAAGGGTGAGGCGCACGAGCACGACATCGTCGGCGGCGATGGGGGCTCGGTTGGGCACGTTGACCTGGATCTGGTGGATCTTGGCGGGCACGGCGGTCGGCACCTGAACGCGCAGCGCGGTGGAGTGCGCGGGATGGTTGACGGAGATCATCTCGCGGGTGACCCCGTGGGAGTCCATGCCCTGCACACCCAAGCCTTCGAGCCCGAGCTGGCCGATGGCAGATTTCGGCTGCGAGAGACCGAGGAGCGGAGCGAGCAGGAAGAGCGGGACGAAGAGGCGAAAAAATGAGGTCATACGAAGGGGGAGGAAACCACGGGAAACGGAAAGACGCGGGACAACAATCGGACGAGGAGGTTAGCTAACGTAAGCGAGGGCCATGGAGGGAACCCCCACGTTCCGGCGGGGGGTGGGCGGGGGCAACCGGGGAGCCGGCGTAGCATGGACTCTGTTTCGTCCGCGCGAAACCGGCTGCAGGAACGGATCGGCGGCGGTCACCGTTTTTTTCGGCGGACCTGGAGGAGCTCTGGATAGATAAGCGGGCGCAATTCCGCGGCGAGGTCGCGGACCTGTGTGGCGATGCCGTCGCGGTCGAGGACCGGCAGGCGATCGCCGGCATAAATGAGGGCGACCGAATACGTGGCGGTGCCGGTGGGCGGGGCGACCGGAGAGGCGGCGGAGACGATGTCGTTGGTCGTTTCCATGATGTTCCAGGCGACGCCCTGTTCGCGGGCCACGGTGAGTTCGCGGTAGAATTTACCGGCGTCGAGGTTGGTGCGTTTGCTCAGGCGCGGGCAGTCGGGCGTGGGGGCGAAGGACGGCCACTCGGTTTCGGGCAGGAGCGAGACGATAGCCTTGCCGGCGGCGGTGGCATAGACGGGGCCGCCCGAGCCGAGGCTGACCGTGCCGCCGTGCGGGCCGTGGGCCATGCAGATGTGGGTGGACGCGCCGGCGATGACCGCGAGGCAGGCGGTGGCCTGGTGTTTTTCGCAGTAGGCGATGAGGGCGGCGTGCACGCGGTTGTTGACGCCAAAGTGGCTGGCGACTTTTTGCGCGAGTTCGAGCACGCGCGGGGTGAGTTGGTAGAGGCGCGTGGCGGGGTTTTGCGCGACGAGGCCGAGCTCGTTCATCGTCTTCAGCATGTCGTGGGTGGACGACAGCGGGAGATCGAGGTGTTGCGCGATTTGGGAGACGCCGCGCGGGGCGCGGCTATCGAGCAGGAAATCCAGGAGGGTGATGCCGACACCAAAACCGGTGTGGCGGGCTTCGCGTTTGCGGCTCATGGGCGGGGTGGACGCGACGATGCGGAAACGCGCTCCGGCGGCAATGGCGGCGTGCGATAATCCGCGTGGATTTTCGGCAGGGCGAAAGCGAATGGCGTTCGCGCACGGGCGGCACTGGTGCGCGCGGCGGCGGGACGGAAGTTTGGAGGCGTTCCCTTTTTGTGATGATTCAAGATCCCCTCTCCGAACAACCGTCTCCTTCTTTCGATGTCGCCGTGATCGGCGGCGGCCCGGC
>DFYA01000042.1 GCA_002382525.1 Opitutaceae bacterium UBA4094 | reverse complement strand
TTCGACACGCGCCACGGTTTCCAATCGGGCGTGTAGTCCTCGGGCTCTTGCAACTCCACCAAGTGGCCAAACGCCCACGTGACCGCCCAGCCGTTGCCCTCCAGCCAACCGTTCGCGCGCTTCGACGCGCCGAGGTGTTTGGCGATGTCGCGGGCGACGGACGGTTTTTCGGCAAGGACGACTTTCACGGTCCGCCTAGGAAGGATTCACCCGCGCCCGCGTCGATACCTAATCATTCTCACGTTACTGAACCGCCGAATAACCCGTGCGAAGGCACCCGCCTGCGACTAACCCACTCCACACGATGAAACACCGCTCTCTATCATTGAGCTTGGCGCTCTTGCTCTGGGTCGGCCTGGCGAACGTCGCCCCTGCCGCGGATCGCCCGGTAAACCCTGCCTCTGGTTTCATCGCCGCCGCCGACGCTGGCGTGCTGACGTCGAGCTCCGCCACGCCCACCCTTTCGGTCGCACGTCCGCAAACCGCAGGCTGGCACGTGCTGCTCGCCGACTACCGGGTCGAATCGGCTGCTGACACGCAGTCCGAGCTCCGCGTCGAGGCAACCGCTGTGGACGGTGCACAACGCCTCTCCCGCTCCGAGACCTTTGCGAGCCGGCCCGACTGGACGCCGCTGCGCCTTCACATCCGTCTCGACCAGCCCGATGCGTTCAACGTGCGCTTCTCGCAACTTCCTCACGGCGCCAGTCTTCACCTGTGCAACGTCACCGTCCGGCGCTACGCGGCTTCGCCCGAGGAGAACCTGCTCATCAACGGATCCCTCGCCGCCGGCTCCCCCGGCGATCTACCGGTCGGCTGGAAACGTGCACCTTACAGTGGAGGTCCCGCCGCGCACACCCAGCTCGTTGCCGACACCTCCTTCCGCACGGGCGAGCAGGTATTGCGTCTCACCCACGATGGCGAGGGGCCGCCGCGCATCATCGAAAGCACGTTCATGCCACTCCCGACCTCCGGTCGCCTTACGCTTTCGTTCTGGGCGCGCTCGGCGTCTCCGACTGCGGTGCTCGATGGCTGGCTCTTCGGCGACAACTGGACGTGGCAGTATCAAGTTTCGAATACATTCTCCCTCTCCCCGACCTGGAAAAAATTCACCGTCAGCGGTCCCTGCCCGGGCGAGATCAAGAAGGACCCGTATTTCTTCGCACGTTTCGACCTCAACCACCCCGCCCAGGTGGATATCGCCGACATCTCCGTCACGTGGTCCGAACAAAAACCCGCCGACAACCCGGGCTGGATCGGAGCCCCCGGGAAAAATCTCCTGCTTAACCCCGACTTCGAGCTCGGTTGGACCGGCTGGTATGTCGACCACTTCTCCGACTGGTCGGAGAAACGCGACACTCGCGTCGCGATGGGGCACGGCCGCGAATCCGGCCCGGTGTCGGGCGCCGGCATCGACGGCGGCACCGCCTTTCGCCTCGGCTTCGGCTCGGCGCTGGTCAGCTACGCCGTTCCCATCGAGGTCGGTCAGACCTACACAATCTCGGCCGATTTCAAGGCCCTCGATCCGTCCGCCGAAGCCACCGTGTATTTCATCTCGACCGACTGGAATCTCCGCCAAACCGGCCTGCGCGATTTCCGGACCGATCGCTGGGAGCGCCGCACCTTCACGTTCACGTGGGACACGCCCCTGCTCCACCCGCGCGGCTACGTGCGCATCGATTCCGACAAACTCCTCGTTGATCGCGTGCAGCTCGAGAAAGGCCAGCCCTCCGCCTTCACGCCCCCGCCGGTCATGCTCGGCGCCAACGCCGGCGAGAAAAACTACTTTGTGCGCGGCCGCTCCTCGCCGCGCCTCACGATCAACGCCCATCCGTCGTCAGCCGTGTCGGAGCCTTACACAATCAGCGCCGTCATCAAAGATGCTTGGTCGCGCACTGTCTGGGAAAACACCTTTCGGGCGCCTCACGACCGCGCTTGGGACGAAACCATTACCCCGCGTGCCGACCTTCTCGGGACCTTCGAGGTGGACCTCACGGCCACCGGAGCCGACGGCAAACTCCTTGGTGTTGGCACTGCGCGTTACGCGGTGATCGAACCGCCTCCCGCCAATGCGCCTGCGGCCACGCTCTTCGGCATGCATCACGAAACTGCCGTCGTTCCCTCGTGGTTCACCGAGAAGCATGGTGACTTGTTCACCGATCTCGGCGTCGGCTGGAACCGCTTTTTCTTCCGAGAAGGCGACCTTCAACGCCACCCCGATCCCGCTTGGGTCGAAACGGTGCGCGCGCAACTCGCGCCCTTAAACCGCCGCAACATCCGCCAGATAGGCTGCGTGGATTTCTACCCCGCCGAACTCGCACAGCGCGTCATTCACGTCGAGACCCCCGACCCCGAGGCGCTCGAAGCCTACGGCGAACACATCGGCAACCTCGTCTCGGCGCTCCAGCACGACCTCCGTTATTGGGAGATCCTTAACGAGCCCAATCTCTGGCGCCACGGACCCGGTCCGCTTCACGGCAAACTCTCCGTCCCACCGGAGAAATACGTCGCGATCCTCAAAGTCGCGCACGCCGCGATCAAACGCGTCGATCCCGCGCTGCAGGTCGTCGGTGGCTGCGTCAACGGCACCGACTGGCCGTGGCTCAAGCGTGTGCTCGAACTCGGCGGCGGACGCTACATGGACCTGTTTTCGTTCCACTCCTACCGCTCCTCGCCGGACGCTCCCGGTGCCGACACCTATCCCGACCTGCTCAAGTATCGCGCGCTCCTCGACGAGCACGGGTTCACCGGACCGATGATCAACAGCGAGCAGTATTTCGCCGCCGATCTTTATCACTGGCGTGGCAACCCCGACGAGGTTCGTCGCGGCTACTACGTGCCCGGTCGCGAAGAACGCCGCGCCGCCGCCCGCACTATTCGCAACTACATCCACCATGCGGCCGCCGGCGTGCCGTATTGCGCGTTTTCGCCCGAGATCACCGTGGCCACCTACGGCGGGGCCAGCCGTTTTTCCTGCACCACCTCTTCAGCGCCTACAGCGCGGCCAATCGTCTTCTTGCCGGCGCTGGTCGCGGGGAACTGTTGCCCACCGGCACTTCGATGCGCGTGTTCCTCTTCCCCGACGCCGCCGATGGCCCGCTGGTGACGTTGAATACCCCGTCGCCGGAAACCGAGGGCCGCATGCGGCTCCAGGGCGACTTCACCGCCTACGACTTTAATGGAAACCCGTTCTCCGCCGCCGAGGTCGCCCAAGGCCTGCCTCTGCGCGTGGACCCGGTCTATGTGCGTTTTCCTCCCGCAACACCTCCGGACCGCATTCGCGACGCGCTGCTCCATGCCGACGTGCTCGGCCTCGGCGATCCGTTTCAGGCGCGCGTCGCGCTCTCGGCGGCCGATGAACTTTCCGTCTTCGTGACCAACCGCAGCCACCGGTCCCACGACGGCGACGTGCACATCGAGACGCTGCCCGCCGGTTGGGCCGTCAAGTCGCCCACGCGCCCCTTCGACGCGCTTGCGCCCGGCGAAACCCGGCGAGTCGCGTTCCGTATCGAAGGCGCCGCCGCCCACAACATGCAGGTTTACGCAACCGGCGTGATCGTTCGCTCCGGAGACAACTTTCTCCGGCAACCGGCGCAGCTGCGTCCTGTATTCGCACACCGATTACGTCGGCCGAAGATAGACGGCGAACTATCCGATTGGCGCGGCGCACACTGGATCGCGTTGGGCGACGACCATGTGTCCGCAGCGTTCACACCCGGACTTCGTCGATCGGGTCCGGACGACCTCTCGGCC
>DFYA01000240.1 GCA_002382525.1 Opitutaceae bacterium UBA4094 | reverse complement strand
CTCGGCCTGACCCCCTGCGCCCGACGCAGAACCGCGCGTCGAAACTCGTGTTGTCGCCGAAGCCCATGTTGGCGACGTAGTCGGGGTGAAGCTGGCCGGCTGCGTGTTTGCGGATCTTGTCGATCATGCGGGCGAAATAAACGACCCCGCGGGTCTGGATGTGATCACTGACGGGGAAGGAGGTGCTCATGGGCACACCTTGACCACGAGGCGCGTGGGTCGGCACGGATTTTTTGCCGACGAGGCGTGCGAGTCGGAAGCTTGTCGCCCGCAACCGCCCTGCCTACGACCAGCGGCCCGGGTCGGCCCGTCCGGGTAGTGACCTTCAGCAAATACGACCGGCCTCCCACGCGAGTGCTGAAGTGCGGCAGGTGTAAAATACAACAATACTCGGCCCGGCCCCATGAGCCCGGGCCCGGCCGTGGATTTAGTCGTGTTTCACCTCGCCCCTGACTACGGAGCACATCAGACGTTTACCATGTTTTCAGGCATGCCCCGGTTTCGCTCGCGGCCTTTCTCACCCTGCTTCACATCCGGTAAATCTTCGTTGGGTTGCGCGACCGGTCACGCGGCAATGATCCTACTTGTGGCTTTCGCATGGTTACCGCCATCGAGGGCGGACGCCATCTCGTTGGCTCCCGGTTTTTATCCTGAAGTCGAAGACGGAGTTCGGGTCGTTGCCGTTCAGGCCGACAACCAGATCGTGGTCGGCGGTGACTTTCAGGCGTGGCATCCCTTTCCGGAAACTCTCGTTCGTATGTTCCCCACGGGGAGAAGAGACGTCGCTTTTCGCGCTCAGTTGAACGGTGCGGTGACTCACCTCGCGATGGCCTCCGATGGACGGATCATCGCGGCCGGTGCGTTCACGACCGCCTCAGGCGTTCCCGTCCCCGGCTTTGCTCGCCTCAACGCGGACGGCACGAAAGACGGATCGTTTTCGCCTGACCCAAGCCTTATCCCGGGCCCGATCTCCGCACTCCATTTAAGACCGGAGGGGAGGATCGCAATCGGTGGCACTACCTCCGGAAACACGTTTTGGCTGAAACAACTCACCCCCATCGGCACGTTCGGCGGCGAATATACGGTGGACGGCAAGGTCATGGCACTGGCCGCCAACGCGGATGGCTCGCTGCTGGTAGGCGGCTCCTTCTCCACGATCAGAGGCACGTCTCGCCCCCACTTGGCGCGTCTCGAAACAAGCGGCACCGTGAGTGCGTCCTTCGCACCGTCCATCGACGGCGACGTCTCGTGTCTCCGCATTCAACCGGACGGAAAAATCCTTGTTGCTGGCGGCTTCACCCACGTGGGTGGCATCGCGACGCCCGGCCTCGCGCGGCTCAATCCCAACGGCACGCTCGATACTGGTTTCAATTGCTCGCCTGAGGGCACGGTTAACGTCATCCAACTCCAAGCCAACGGGAAGATTTTGATCGGGGGAGACTTCGTTGGCGGCGTGAGGTTGCTGAACGAAGACGGGACCTTGGCATCTACCTACTACGGTATCCCCGATGTCCCGGTCGGCGCGCTCGCACTGGAGCACGATGGGCGGCTTCTCATCGCCGCGACTCATCCTGCGTCCAGCTACGGCTACTTGGTGCGTGCCGAGGCGAGCACCCCTCCTGTTATCGCGCTGACATCGCCTGCGGCAGGCGAACTTCAACTAACCCGGGGAGGGAGCCTCGCCGAAGTGCACAGCGTGAGGTTTGACCGCTGGACCGGCAGCACTTGGGCGCTGCTGGGCACGGCATCACGAACGCTTGGCGTCTGGAGGCGCACAGGTCTTACGCTCCCGACCGGGTGGTATCGCGCACGCTCCACCGATGGAAAAACCGGCAACTACGAAACGACGGTCGCACTCGGAGATACTCCTCAGATGATCATCACCAACGCCGCAGCCTCTGCCCTTTCCACCGGTGATACCATCGATTTCGGAACCCTTGATTGGCAGGCACCGAGCGCTCCGCAAACCCTGACGGTGACCAACAACGGAAGTGGCCCATTAACCGACCTGGCTGTCACCGTGAGTGGAATTCACCCCGGTGCGTTCGTTCTCGCCGCACCCGCCGCCGCGGAGCTGGCTCCGGGTGCGAGCACCCAGTTTACGGTCCAATTCACGCCCAGCGGGGGCGGCCTTCGCCACGCAACGCTTCGCGTGACCAGCAATGACTATGAAAATCGCGAGGTTGCCCTCACCTTGACAGGAACAGGCATTCAAGAAGACGTGACGTTTCAGCCCGTATTCGATAATTTGCTACACGTTCTCACCGTGCAGCCAGATGGACGAGTGCTCGTCGGCGGACGCTTCACCCAAGCGAATGGTCGGCCCGCATCCTATCTTGTGCGGCTGGATGCCAACGGAAACATGGATTCATCGTTCACTTCGCCCATCAACGCGTGGGTTTACGACCTCAAGCGTTTGCCGGACGGAAAGATACTCGTCCGGTCGTCCGGCGGCGCGACTTCGTTGGCCCGGCTTCATGCCGATGGCAATATTGACACGGGTTTCGTCGCTCCAACCGGCATGTCCATCAACGCCCTCGATGCCCTCTCGGACGGCAAGCTGCTCGTGATCACTTCCGTTGTGGACGGCTCGGCTCGTCCGTGCGGCCAGATTGTTCGGCTCCACGCAAACGGCAGCATCGACACGACCTTCAATCGGACCCTCACGACCAGTAATGGTTACAGTTCTTACTCCGACGTTATCGCGCTTCCCGATGGCCGTTTCGTTGGCTTGGGAAACTTCGTCAAAATCAATGGCGTTTCTCGTCGTGCCGTCGCCCGCTTTTTGGCCGATGGGCAACTCGACGCCACCTTCGTCGATAACCCGGAGATCTCATCCATCGACTCCGCCGCGGTCCAACCCGACGGGAAAATGCTTCTGGCGGGTTATGTGAAAAACATAAACTACGAGTCGGTGCTCGGTATGATCCGTCTGACTACGAACGGCATCGTGGACCCAAGTTTCAATTCGTCCGCCTACCACGGGAAAATCCTCGCGCTCCAGTCGGACGGCAAAATTCTCACGTCGGGCGTGTGGAAACCAATCGTCGGCAACGCCCTGCAACGGATAAACGCCGACGGAAGTATCGACCCTTCGTTTCATGTCGGTAGCGAAGGCCTCGTCGATCAAGCCGTGTTGACCGAAGGCGGGAAAATTCTCGTGCGCGGATCGTTCACTGGGCTGGGCGGAGTGTCCAGAGACCGTCTAGGGCGCGTGCCCAACAACACCGCCGCTCTTCATTCCCTGACGATGCCCAACGCGTCGGAAATCTTCTGGCAGCGCGACGGTTCGGCTCCGGCCCTCCGCATCGGGCAGTTTGAAATTTGGAACGGCTCCAGTTGGGCCCCCTTGGGCGCGGGCGTGCCGGAAACGGGCGGCTGGCGTTTGACGGGCATCACGGTCGGTCAAGCCGGTTACATCCGCGCACGCGGCGAGAGCTCAAGCCACGTAAGCGGAAGCTCGACAGGCATTTCTGTCACCGACGAGCTGGTGTTTAATTTCACGGGAGGTCCCCTAAGTGCCGTGCAGCGCTGGCGCATCGACTACTTTGGTCGCCATGACAGTGCCGCTTCAGCCGGGAATGATCAGGACTTTGATAATGACGGCGCGTCGAACCTCCTTGAATACGCTTTTGCCACCGACCCGCGCGAGCGAGCAAGTCGCCCCCACCTGACCCTCGCCACGGAAACGACCGACAACGTCGGTTACCTCAAAGCAAGTTGGGAACGTGCCGGTCATCCGGAAGGTGTCCTCGTGATTGCTGAGTTCTCCGAGAACCTGCTGGATTGGGACGACGCCTCCGACCGGGTCAGCGTGCTCGCAAACACAGCCGAGCTTCTCTCGTTGCGCATGACGATTGCCCGCGGGCGCGGCTTCCTGCGGCTTCGCGTCGTCGAGGAATAATGCCTCGAACGGCGTGAGTGGCGTCGAGGCAAGAACCACGCGCTTAGCCCATTGGTCTGTCCGCCGGAGTCGGCTCGAAGGGGTCAAGGCGATGTTTGTCAGTTCCGCAGTGCTGCTACGGTGGGACCATTCAGGCCGGGCGTGAGTTCTCACTCAGCCAGGCCGCATACTCCGCCTCGGTAATCTCGCCGGCGGCGAGGGCGAGGGTGCGCAGCGTGGCGTCCACCTCACTGGCAAAAAAGGTCAGGCCGTTGCATTCCAAAAAAGCGGCGCCGAGCATGAAGCCGGTGCGTTTGTTGCCGTCGAGGAACGGATGGTTCTTCACCACGCCGGCCGAGTAAGCGGCCGCCATCTCGGCGAGGCTTGGCTTGCCGTTGGCGAAGAGCTGCCGGGGCTTTGCCAAGGCCGACTCCAGCATGTTGTCGTCGCGCAACCCGGTAAGGCCGCCGTAGTCGGCCAGCATGAGATCGTGAAGCGCGAGGGCTTCTTCGCGGGAAAACCAATGCGGCTCGCTCATTTGGCCAACTCGCGGAGGGTGTTGCGGTAGCGGCGGTTGAGGGACTCGAAGACCGCCATCGACTTGGTGAACTCAGGATTGGCCGTGGTCAGCCGCACGCCATCCGGGGATTCGGTCAAAGTGAGGACATCGCCTTCAGCGACTTTGAGGTGTGCAAGAGCTTCTTTGGGTAGCACCACGCCGAGTGAATTGCCGATTTTACGAAGTTTAAGTTCAACAGTCATGTGCTCACCGTGGCAACGGATGTTATTACGTCAAGGCGGGGCGAGGTCTGAGGCGTGAAGCCTGAAACCTGAAATGTGAAACCTGAGACCTGAGACGTGAAACCTGAGGCCTGAGATCAAGGACGTCATGGCCTCTAGCCGACGATGTGGCACGGGCGTCCCGCACGTGGGATCGGAACATGGGCGGGGCCCCCCATGCCACTCCAAGACGGCTACAGCGCTATTTGAAATGCTCTCAACCTCCGCCTTCCCGCTGCCAACGTGAGCAGGCGGTGCTTACGTTATAAACGAAACGCCCGCATGCTTGGCGGCATGCGGGCGGCGGAAATGAACGGGGAGTAGGTGCGGGTTAGTTGATCCGAACCATCTGCGCGCGTTCTTCAGGAGTGGTGTCCGCAAGTAGGGAAACCATGAAGCCGCTGCCCGTCCGCAGCAGTTCGGCTTGGTTGGCCGTCAGCGGACGATCCAGTTTGTCGGGACTTAGGTTCCACATGGAGCCGGTGAGCGGATCGACGATCACCAAGCCGATCAACCCGCCAAAGAGCACGTTGCCGATATACCAACCGGACAACTGCGGGCGCAGGATGACTTCTTCCGTCCGGTATCCGTCGAGCTCCATACGAACCGTGTAGCTCTGGCCTTTGAAGTAGCCGCGCTTGGGATCGAGAGACACGGTGAGCGGCGTCGCGCCCGAGTGCACTGCGGCGCCCGTATCGGCCTTAAGAATGGTGACCGTTGCTCCGGCCGGTTGCGAATTTACGGTGACCGTCCGGGAGCCGCTGTGCACGATGGAGGCGCAGCCGCTGGCGAAAAGCGCGGCGCCAATCACCAGAGTCGCGCACGTTGAGGAAACAACAGGTTTGGATATTTTCATGAGGAGGTTGAGCTGGACGGCGTCTCCAGTGGTTTTCTTTGGGGCGTAAAGCAATGGTTTCTCATGGCGCCTGGTCAGGCGGGGTTGGGCCGTAAACGGGCAATAGATTTGTCGCTTTGCCGCCTGTTTACGGCCGGACCCTTTCAGCTCCTCCGTCAAAAATTAAGCATTCGCCATTCGTAAGCCATCGAGCCGCTCACCCGAAAGACTGCGCGGCCTTTGTCGGCCTTGTGGGCCTCTCGTTTCAGGCCGCCGCACGGGTAACACCCCATGGTGTGGGCCGGACTGATTGCATAGCATGGCCTCCATGAAACTCACTCCCTCCCTCGTTCTCCTTGCAGCCATAAGCGCCGCGGCTTTTGGCCTGTCCGGCTGCGAGAAAAAGACTTCGGTCAAAGAAGTCGCCCAAGACACGGCAACCGCCGCCAAGGACCTCGCCTCCGACGTAAAAGACGCCGCGGTGAGCACGTGGGACACCGTTAAAGATTATACTTTCGAGAAGAAGTCCGATTTCGCCGATGCCATGGATCGCATGGCGGCCAAGACCGACGCCGGAGTGGATTCACTCGCGGTCAAGTCCGAGCCTGCGCGCGACAAAGTGATTGAGGAATACAAGGAAGCCCGCGCCGCCCTGAAGGCCCAGCTCGGCAACCTGCGTGAGGCCTCCGCCGACACGTGGTCGGCCACCAAGGACAAGACAGGCGAGGCTTGGAGCGCGGTCCAAGCTGCCTACGAAAAGGTCAAGGCGAGCACCACCTCGTGAGCGCCTCGAAGTGATTTCATTTTCCACGCCGCAGCCGC
>DFYA01000074.1 GCA_002382525.1 Opitutaceae bacterium UBA4094 | reverse complement strand
TTTACCACGATCTCAAGGTGTTGCTCGAACTCATCGAGGTCGAATACCGCGAATACCAGCCCGCGCAGTCGGGCCTGCCCAAGCCCTTCACGGATCCCGTGCGCCACAGCCAGCCCGCGTTCCGCGCGAGCCCGCTTTTCCGCCGCCTCTGCGACCGCCTCGACCGCGCCATCGACGTTTACGATCACGACGGGCTCGCCGCGTTCGCGAAGGAGTTGAAGAAGGTTTACGCGGAATTCCCCGGTGCGCCCGACGCGGTGAAAGCCGTGCTCACCGGACACGCGCACATCGACCTCGTGTGGCTCTGGCCGGAGCGCGTGGGCGAGTTCAAGGCCATGCATTCCTGGTCCACGCAGACGCGCCTCTTGAAGGAGTATCCCGAGTTCAAGTTCGGCTACTCGCAACCCGCGAGCTACGAGGCCGTGGGCAAACACTCGCCCGAACTCCTGCAACAAGTGAAAGGCCTCATCTCCGAAAAGAAGTGGGATGCGATCGGCGCTGCCTACGTCGAAGGCGACACCCAGATGCCCTGCGGCGAGGCGATCCTGCGCTGCCTGCGCATCGGCCAGGAAGAGTTCAAGGCGCTCCGCGGTTCGCCCAGCGAGGTCTTCTGGTTGCCTGACGTGTTCGGTTACAGCGGCTGTATGCCGCAACTGCTCGCCGGCGTGGGCGTGAAGGGGTTCTTCACGAGCAAACTCTCCTGGAGCACCGTGAATCGTTTCCCGCATTCCAGCTTCCGCTGGCAAGGACCGGACGGCGCGGCGATCAACGCGCACGTGGTCTTGATCCACGACTACAATGAAAACGTGGACGTGAAGCGCTTGCGCGAAGACGTGTTCCACCACCAGCAGGCCGCCGTGCACCCGGAGTTCCTTCAACCGACGGGCTACGGTGACGGCGGCGGTGGTCCGACCGAAGAGATGCTCGAACGCGCCCGCCGCGTGTCGAACCTCGCCGGTCTGCCGAAGGTGGAGTGGGGCAACATCGAGCCCTTCTTCCAACGCCTCGATCAAGTGAAGTCCGAGCTGCCCGTCGNNAAGGCGGCGTTCCGTGCGCTCGAACGCGCGTTGCAGACGCTCGAGGCGGCGCACGTCGTTCGCGGGCTCGGTCCCATCGACCGCCATTACTGGAAGCGCGCGAGCTTTTCGCATTTTCACGACTACATCCCCGGCAGCTCCATCTGGGAGGTTTATGCCGAGGCGATCCCCGAGCTGGAAACCCTCGCCGCGAAGGCGTTGGCGGAAGCCGCGCAGGTGTTGAACGGAGGCAGCCCAGGCAACACAGACAGGAATGTCTGTGGCACGGCCGCGAAAGGTTGGTTCAACCCGCTGCCGCTCCCGCGCACCTGGATCGACGGCGGCAAGTGCTACGAACTCGCACCGCTCAGCGGCGGCCCGCTCGCGGCGCTGACGGCGAAGACCGTCGCCGCACCGAAGGCGACCGCGACGTCGCTCGAAAGCGAACGCGTGAAAGCCACGTTCGACGCGGACGGCTCGCTCGTGTCGCTTGTCGTCGACGGCCTGGACGTCGCCGTCACCGGGCACAAACTCTGCGCCTACCCGGACCAACCCGCGACCTTCGACGCGTGGGACGTGGATCGCGGCAACATGGTGAAGGGCCACGATGCGCGTCTTGTGGGCAAGCCGGTCGTGACGAACGACGGCCTCGTGGCGTCGTTGAAATTTGAATACGAACTCGTGCAGAAGAGCCGCGTGACGGTGATCTATTCGTTGCGCGCCGCCGAGAACGCGCTCCGCGTGCGTTACGAAGTGGACTGGCAGGACCCGCTCCACTGGTTGAAGGGCATTTTCACCAGCGACTATGCCGGTAGCAAAGTGCGCTACGGCGCGCCGTTCGGCAGTTTGTTGCGCGGACAGTGGCCCGGTTACCCGCGCGAAGAGGCGCAGTGGGAAGTGCCCGGCAGCCGCTGGATGGCGGTGTGCGACGACGCGCAAAGCGAAGGCCTCGCGATCATCACCGAGGCGAAGTATGGCTTCACCACCCGCGACGGCGCGGTGGGCGTGAGCCTGTTGCGCAGCGCGCTGGTCACCGAGGCGGGCGACCACCCGAAGTTCCGGGCGACGCCGAACCGTCCCACGCATTCGGACCTCGGCAAACACGTGATCGACCTCGCGGTCACGCGTTACGCCACGGAGTTGCCCACGAGCGAGCAACCAGCGGCATTGGCCGACACGTTGTTCACGCCTTGCGTGCCGTTTGCGGGCGAGCCGGTCTCGGCGGGTCTGGNNGCGCGGTGAAACTCGCGCTCGCCAACGGCGCGAATGCCGTGCCGGCAGATCTGCTGAACCAGCCGCTGGCGGATGCCAAGGCGGCGACGGGCGAGCTCTCGCTCAAGGTCGCTCCGTATCAAGTGCGCTCGGTGAAGTTCACGCGCTGAGGCCACGGAGGACGGACCTTCCCGGTCCGTCCAGTGCTCGTCCCACGAACGGTAGCGCCGCCATCGACGGGAGTGATACCTTGAGGGGGGCCGTCAGATCGACTCGATACGCGCCTCCCGACCGCATCGTTCTCGTTGAGCCAAAAGGGCACGGCTCAGGCCAGCGTGAACAACAGCACGATGCCGAAGGCGATGCGGTAGAGGGCGAAGCTCTTGAAGGTGTGGGAACGCACGAAGCGCAGGAGCCACCGGATGACCAGCCATGAACTCAGAAACGAAACCAGAAAACCCAATGCGAGAGGCGGCAGGAACGAGACGTCGATGGCCTCGACGTTGCGCACCACCGTGTAGGCGGACGCCGCGAGCAGCACGGGCAGCGCGAGCAGGAACGAAAACTCGGTGGCGGTTTTCCGATCCAGACCGGCGCCGAGCGCGCCCATGATCGTGGCCCCGGAACGCGAGGTGCCGGGGATCAACGCAAGCACTTGAGCGAGGCCGACCCACAAGGCCTGACGGAAGCTGATCGTATCGATCGAGGCACAGGTCGGACGGAGAGGCAGGCTCTCGATAATCCACATGATCACGCCGCCTACGATGAAGCTCCACGCGACGACCGTTGGCGAAAAGAGGTTGTCTTGGATGTAGCCCCCGAAAAGCACGCCCACCGCAAGCACCGGCACGGTTCCAACGATCAGCGCCACGCCGAGCCGGGAACGAAAGAGGATTCCGCGCAGGCCGCTCTGGGGCGTTTTGATCGTGCCTTCGACGACCGGCCCGGAGTGACCGTGCAGGATCGAGCGCGCCGTGCGCAGGAGGTCGCGGCCATATTCGACCAGAATCGCGAGGACCGAGCCGAGTTGAATGACGACCTCGAAAACGATGAGCCGATTGGGTCCGCCGATGGATTCCTCGAAATCGACCATGCCGCCGGCGAGGATCAGGTGCCCACTGGAGGAGACGGGGATAAACTCGGTGAGGCCTTGGACGAGTCCAAGAAGCAACGCGCTAAGAACGAGAGGCCAGGTCAACATAGATGGGAGGGAGAATCGTGCGCAGACCGCTGTCGAGGCAAGCGGTGCCTTAATCGTTGACCGTTAAATCATCTCGTAGGGTGCGAGCTGCGGTAGCTCCCCCAGGGTGGCGCCTGCGGTGAACTGGCGTTGCGGGGAGGCTGCGTGGGAAGCGAGCTTGCTCGCGAAGGCGGCCGGAGATCGCGAGCAAGCTCGTTTCCCACGTTCGATCCACGCCGCGGCTTTTGCCCGGTTCTGCCTACTGCGCGACCATCTCGGCGGGCAGGATCACCTGGACCTTGGGGCTGAAATAAAGGTCGGAAATCACCGTGCGTCCTGCGCGGGTTTGGTAGAGGTCAAACCAGGCCCAGAGCGGGGCGCGTTCGTAGTATAAAACCAAATACACCCGCGTGACTCGCGGGGTGATCTCGGCGACACGCATGACCTCGGCGTCCTCATAGAGCCCAAACGCGTTGTCGGCGTGTTTAAGCGCGGCGAGTTCCGTGCGCAGGAGCGTCGCCCGGTCGAGGAGCGAGTGGTGCAACCAGATTTGCAGCGCGCTGTTGAGCCCGTTTTGGGCGTAGGCGTTGAGGCCGTTTTGAATGAGGTCGGGCATCGCTGGAGGCCTGGCCTGGGCGGCGGCGGTGGCTGCTGGGATAAGGAGGAGCAGGGCGATGGCGAAGACGGCAGGGAGCGGTTTCATGGAGGTTGGCGTTACGTGATAGACGCAAGCCGCTCGCAGGCGTTACGCAACCTGGCTGTGAGTCAGGGCGCTGCAGCGGAGTCTCCCCAACCGAGCTGACGGCGCGCGTCGGCACTGAGCATCTCCGGTGACCATTGCGGCTCCCAGACGAGCGACACCTCGGCGTGCGTGACGCCCGGAACCGCTTCGGCCGCGGCTTTGATGCCGTTAAGGATCACGTCTCCGGCCGGGCAAGACATCGAGGTGAGCGTCATTTTGACCGCGACGGTTCCTGCTTCGACGTGGACATCATAGATGAGCCCGAGGTCTTCGATGCTCACGCCGAACTCGGGATCGTAAACGGTTTTGAAGGCGGCGCGGAGCGTCTGTTCGTCGGGGGCGGGTGTGAGGGTGTTCATGCGGGAAGGGGGATGGGCGCGCGGGGGCGCAGGTGGGCGAGCACGCGGACCATGTTGGCGAGGAAGAGCGCGGTCGCCGCCGCGAGCAGGACGGCGCCGCTCGTCGCGAAGCCCGCGACCAACAGGACGAGCCCGCCCACGTGGGCGATCCACCAACCGTTTTCGAGCGCGCGGGAGGCGAGGGCGGTCGCGATGGGCACGGGCTGCTTGCCGACCTTCGGGCCGTAGGAGCGCATCCACACGAGGAACGGCACGATTTTGCACAACATGCCGAGAATCGTGAGGCTCAGCGCTCCGGGAATGAGGAGCACGCCGTAGGCGGTGATCCACGCATGGCTCGATGAAACGCTCGCCGGGGCAAACGCCAAGACGGCTCCGATGAGCGCGGCGACGGCCAAGGCGGCCGCGCCCACGAAAAAGGCTTTGATGCCCGGTTCGGTCTTTCTCCGGCGACGCGTGCGGAAGGTCGCGACCAACGCCACGGCCGAGCAGGCGAGCCCGCCGACGAGAATCACCGCGCCGGTGCGAGTGAGCCAGTCGATGCCCCAGGCGAGGCCGGGAGCGAGGGCGAGCAAGCCGGCTTGCGTCGCGACCAGACCGGACCAGATGAGCCGAGGGCGGCGCAGTTCGCCCATCGTGAACATCGGCACGAGTTGAAAGGTGGTGCCTTGGAGCAGCGTGAGGAAAAACCCGGCGAGGCCGAGGTGGGCGTGTGCGCGCAGCAGATCGATGGCCGAGAGCGGCAGCACGGGCCAGCGGCGGTTGAGCGCCAGCGCGATGCCGAAGACGACCGTCGCCACGAGCCAGCCGTTCGCGAGCGGGAAACACCACGCGGAGGCGTCGCGGCGGTCGGCGCTCCGAAACGTGCGCACCGTGGCGACCATCAAGATGACCGCGCCGATGGTGATGAAGGTGCCGCCGAGGCCGGCCCAGGCGAATTGACTGGTCGTGAAGGCTCTCACCAAACAGACCACGCCGACGGCATGTAGTCCGAAGTGAATCCATAAACCGGATACGTTCGCTTTCAGCGGAGCGCCGAGCACGACGGGCATCAGTTGATAAACCGCGCCGACGCAGATGCTCAGCAGCACGCCGGGCAACCACAGGTGGACAAAGGCCACCACCTGCGGGTGCATGAACGGCAGCGAGAGGAGCCCGGGTTGTCGCAACAACCACACGGCGGCTGTCGCCAGTGCGGCGAGTCCGAGTCCGATGAACGCGAGCGGGAGGTTGCCCCCGGCGACCATCGGCACGGACGCCGGGCGGGGCGGCGTGCTCGACGAACGAACGAGCGGACGCTCAGACGCGGGTGAGCGTGGTGATCCAAGATTCATCGGCGGTTTGTTCG
>DFYA01000027.1 GCA_002382525.1 Opitutaceae bacterium UBA4094 | reverse complement strand
TCGTCGTCGCCGGTGACGTAAACGAGCGGCTCCCACGACTTGGGATCGTCGGCGGCCTGGCGCGACTGGAGGTCGAGGACGAGTTGCGCGTTCACATCGACGATGCGAGCGGTGTTTTCGGCGCGCTCCAGTTGGCGGGCCATCCAGTAAACGAGATTTGCGACGCGGGAGAGCATGGTGATTAGACGATGATTTTTTCGGGCACCGTCACGGGCGGGTGGGTGACGTCGTCGTTGAGGACCCAGGTGTCTTTGGAGCCGCCGCCCTGGGAGCTGTTGACCACCAGGCTGCCTTTGCGAAGGGCGACGCGGGTGAGGCCGCCGGGCATGATCTTGATGGTTTCGCCGTTGAGGATGTAGGGGCGGAAATCGATGTGGCGTCCCTCAATCGTGCCGCCGTCGCAGACGCTCGGGCAACGCGACAGGCCGATGGTCGGCTGGGCGATGAAGTTGCGCGGATTGGCGATGATCTTGGCGCGGAACTCCTCGATCTGCACCTGCGTGCTGTGCGGGCCGACCAGCATGCCGTAACCGCCGGCTTCGTTGACGCTTTTCACGACGAGCTTCGGCAGGTTGGCGAGGATGTAGGAGAGTTCGTTTTCGTTGCCGGAGAGGAACGTTTCGATGTTCGGGAGGATGGGGTCCTCGCCGAGGTAGAACTTGATCATCTTCGGCACGTAATAATACACGGCCTTGTCGTCGGCCACGCCGGTGCCGATGGGGTTGCAGAGGGCGACGTTGCCCTTCTTGTAGGCGTTGAAGAGCCCGGGGACGCCGAGGAGAGATTTCGGGTTGAAGACGGTGGGGTCGAGATAGTCGTCGTCGATGCGGCGATAGATAACGTGGACGGGGGCGAGTCCGTCGGTGCGGCGCATGTAAACCTTGTCGTTTTCGACGACGAGGTCGGAGCCTTCGACGATCTCGATGCCCATCTGGCGGGCGAGGAAACTGTGCTCGAAGTAGGCGGAGTTATAGACGCCTGGGGTGAGGAGAACGACGGTGGGCTCGGGGACGTGGGCGGGGGCGAGGTAGAGGAGGAGGTTGAGCAGGTCGTTGGTGTAGTTCTCGACGGGGCGCACGCGGTAGTCGCGCAGCATGCCCGGGAAAACGCGCTTCATGACCTGGCGGTTTTCGAGCACGTAACTGACGCCGGAGGGGGTGCGGAGGTTGTCCTCAAGAACTGAATACAGGCCCGCCTCGTCGCGGATCATGTCGGAGCCGTTGATGTGGACGTAGAGGTCGCGGGCGATTTTGCAGCCGACGAGTTCTTTGCGAAAGTTCTTCGAGGACTCGATCATCTCGCGGGGGACGACGCCCTCCTTGAGGATGCGTTGCCCGTCGTAGATGTCGGCGAGGAAGAGGTTCAGCGCCTGCATGCGCTGGGTGAGACCGCGTTCGAGATGGGCCCATTCGTGGGCGGGGATGATGCGCGGAAGCAGGTCGAAGGGGAAAATCTTCTCCGTGCCGGCGTTGTCGGAATAGACGGTGAAGGTGACGCCGCGGTCGATGAACGTCTGGTCGGCGGTGCGCTGGCGGTCCATCAACTCGCCCATGTTCTCCATGCGGCCAAAACGCTCATGCAGACGCCGGTAGTGGGGACGAGGTTCGCCGGGGGCGGCGAACATCTCGTCGTAGAATTTACCGTGTTCGTAGTTCGCGAAGAGGTCGGGCATGGAGGGGAAGTTGAGCGGTCACTGCGCCGCCGGGACCGAAGGGGCGTCGGGTTTGGACCAAAGGTAGCTTTGCTCGGATGCAAGTTCCGCGCCGTCGGCGGCGAGCAGGCGAAGTTTCCAAGCGACAGGACGCGCTTTCGGGCCGGGCCAGTCGGCGCCGGTGAGGCCAAAGCGGATCAGGTGGCTGCCTCGGGGGAGGGAGACGGCAAAGCTCTCGGTGCGCGGTTCGGGGGAGGCGGGCGAGATGACTTGCAGCTCGACCCAAGCGAGTTCGATGGCGGTGTCGGACTTGGTGCGCAGGTTGAAGTAAAAGCCTTCGCGTGAATCGGGTTGGGTGCGGACGATGGTGGCGCCGCGGGTGTTTTCCTTGCCGTTGAAGTATTCGGATACGCGGACGAAGGAGGCGGCCGGGATGTATTCGGGAAGGAGACGGACGACCTTGACGTTGTCGGCGAACGCGGAGGCGGAGCTGCCGAGAGCGAGGGCAATCACAGGGGCGAGGGCGAGAGCGGGGAGACGCATGCGGAGGGATTTAGGCGCGCGACCGGCGCAGCACAAGGCCCGTCGCATGTTGTGTGCCAAGGAAACGGGGGAAGGGCGGGATGGGAGCGCGGAGGGGAGCCGAGCATCGCGAGCAAGCTCGCTTCCCACGGGAGGCCGAGGTCACCGGGCGAGGTGCAGGGTCTGGTAGCGGTGGATGCCGAGGAGGGACTGGGTCCAGCCTTGGACATCGGGGTGGATCAAGTAGGTGCGCGTGCCGTAAAACACCGGGGCTACGGGGGATTCTTCGAGCACGATGGCCTCAGCCTGGCGGAGGAGCTCGAAGCGCGCGGGCGTGTCGAGTTCGCGTGCGGCGGCGGCGATGAGGCGGTCGTAATCGGGGTTTTTCCAGCCGGTGTTGTTATTGCCGCTGTTGGAGGTGAAAAGGTCGGTGAAGGTGGCGGGGTCGTTGAAATCGCCCACCCATCGCGAACGCAGGACGTCGAAGGCGAGCGACTGCATGGCGTCCAGATAGACGCGGAAATCGGTGTTCACAAAGGTGCTTTCGATGCCAAGTTCGCGGCGCCACATCTGCTGGATCGCCTCGAAGACCTTGGTGTTGACCGGGTCGGTGTTCATTTTGATTTCGAAGCGCGGGAAACCGCGACCCTGCGGAAAACCGGCCTCGTCCAAGAGGCGGCGGGCGGCGTCGAAGTCGGTGGGCATGGACGCGGTGGACGTGTAGCCGGCGGTGTCGGGCGGCACCAAGGACCGGGCGGGCGTGCGGCTGCCGCGCATGACGGGTCCGGCGATGGCGTCGCGGTCGATGGCGAGCGCCAACGCGCGGCGAACGCGCACGTCGTTGAAAGGCGGTTTGGTGGTGTTGAAGCGCACGTAGAAGGTTTCGAGGAAGGGATCGACGCGGAGTTTCTCCGGGGCTTCGCGACGCCAGGCATCGAGGCGGTCGGGCAACACGTCGTAGGTGATGTGCACTTGGCCGGCGCGGAAGGCGCGTTCGTCCACACCGGGGTCGGCGACGGGGAAAAACTTCACGGCGTCGAGACGGTTGTTGGCGGCGGCGTAGTAGCGCGGGTTTTTCTTAACCAGGATGTGTTGGTCGGGGCGCCACTCGGCGAGGGTGAAGGCGCCGTTGCCAATCAGGTTGCCGGGGCGGGTCCAGCCGGTGCCGCGGGCGTGGGGGGCGCCGTGTTTGAGCACGCTCACGCGGTGAACGGGAAACCACGCCTGATGCGCGGTGAGCGAGAGCAGGTAGGGAGTGGGACGGGCGAGCGTGAGTTGGAGCGTGTGGTCGTCGAGGGCCTTGGCGCCGACTTGGGCAAAGTCGGCGAGTTTGCCCGCGGTGTAGTCGGCGCCGCCTTGGAGCACGTCGAGCATGTAGGCGTAGTCGGAGGCGAGCTTGGGGTTGAGGATGCGCTCGATGGAGAAAACGAAGTCATGGGCGGTGACCGGGTCGCCGTTGGACCAGACGCCGTCGGGGCGCAGGTGGAATGTATAAGTGAGGCCGTCGGGCGAGATGTCCCAGCGCTCGGCGGCTCCGGGGATGGGCAACGACGAGGCTTCGTCGATCACGGTGAGTCCCTCGAAGAGCGCGATAAGGATGTTGTAGTCGGTGTAGGAGACGGCGATGTGCGGATCGAGGTCGGCGGGCTCGGCGCCGTTGCCGAGGAGGAGCGTCTTGGATTTGCGGGCGGCTTCGACGGGCGTTTCGCGTTTCAGGCAGCCGGTGAAAGTGAACAGGACAACAACGAGCGCGGCGAGGAGGCGTAACGACATGGCGCGGCGGAGCGAAACGACCGGGCGCGGACGGGGCAAGCGCGGGTAATTTCGTTGCCAGTGGTCGCGGGCGGAGGTTTGCACGAGGTATGCAATGGTATTATTCGATCGACGGTCAGCGCTCGGGGCCGGTTCCACACGCCGAGTTGGAGCGACTGATTCAGGCGGGCACGGTCAAGGGCGACACGTTGGTGTGGCGGCAGGGTATGGATCAATGGAAGTCCCTCGGCGAGGTGCAGGCGCGCGACCCGGCGATATTCGCGACGCCGGCGCAGCTTCCGCCAACGTTGCCGCCGCAGATGCCCTCTTCGGGCGCCGCGCGGGAGCGTCTCGAGGCGGGCGGGTGGGCGCACTCGACGGAAAACGTGAACCGCGTGCCACAGTCGGAGCGGCGTCCGATGCGGCTGGAGGCGGAAGACGGGAAACCGGTGGCGCCCGAAGTGTTGCTTTACGCGGGCTTCTGGCGTCGGGCGGGCGCGTTCTGCGTGGATTTCGTCATCTGGTTTGTGGTTTGGAACATCCTGTCGAAGCTGGTGGAGGTCTGGTTTTTTCCGGAGTGGAAAGCCATCGCGGAGTCGATCCAGGCGGCGGGGGGCGGCATGCGTTATGAGCCGACGCCGGAGGAGGCGGTGATCGTGTTTAAATTTGCGGGCGCGGCGATGTTGACGGGCCTCGTCTGGGCGGTCGTTTACGACCTGATCTTCATCACGCGTTTTGCGGCGACGCCGGGCAAGCTGCTCCTCGGGCTGCGGCTGGTGAAGGCGAACAACAAGCCGTTGGGTTTCGCGCGGATCGTGGCGCGTTGTCTGGCGAAACTCGTGTCGGGACTGCCCACGTTTTTCATCGGGTTTCTCATCGTGGCATTCGATGACCAGCATCGCGGGCTGCACGACTTTTTCTGCGGCACGCGGGTGGTGAAGAAGCGCAATCCCGCCGAGTGAGGAAGATCGGGAATTTTCTATGAACTGGCACTACGCAATCAACGGTCAGCAGCTCGGCCCGATCGACGCAGCCGCGCTCTCGCAAAAGGTCGCCGACGGTATTATCACGCTGGATACACTGGTGTGGCGTGAAGGCATGGCTGACTGGCGTCCTTGGCGCGAACTGGCCGCCGCGTTCGGGGACGCCCCGCCCCCGCCCGCGCCGCCGGCGGCGTTCACTACCATGGCCGGGCCGGCGGACGGTCCGCTGGAGCTGAAGTTCTCCGGCACGTGGGAGGGCTATTTCCGCGTGTGGATCGTGAACGTGTTGCTCACGATCGTGACGCTGGGCATCTACGCCGCGTGGGCCAAGGTGCGGAAAAAGCGCTACTTTTACTCGCACACCTCGGTGGCGGGCCACGCGTTCGAATATTTGGCGGATCCCAAAAAGATCCTCGTCGGCAACATCATCGTCGCGGTGTTGTTCGTCGTTTACAGCGGCACCGGGGCGATCTCTCCGTTTGTGCAGGTGCCGGTCATGCTGTTGGTGGCGGCGTTGGTGCCGTGGTTTATCGCGCGGTCGTTTTTGTTCAACGCGCGCAACTCGGCCTGGCGCGGACTGCGCTTTGGGTTTCACGGCGGCTACTGGGGCGCGGCGCGGGTGCATATCCTACTGCCGATGCTGGTGCCGTTCACCTTGGGGTTCATTTTGCCTTATGTGATGAAGGAAAAACGCAGGTGGATGACCGAGAACCATCGTTACGGGACCGCGCCGTTCTCTTTTGGCGGCACCACGAGCGATCTGTTTAAAATCTACCTGAAGGGGCTGATGTTTTTTCTGCCGATCATCGGTGGTTATGCCCTTTTCATCGGCAGCATGATCATGACGGTTGCGCGGGGCGGTGGCGCCGGGGCGCCGGGTGACGTCCCGGTCGGGATGACAATGGCGCCGATGCTTTTCCTGGTCGGTTTTCCGCTGGCCTACCTCGGGGTGATTTTTATGCGGGCGCGACTGTTCAGCTATTATTGGAACACCACGACGCTGGGGCCGCATTCGTTTCGTGCCTACATGCGCGCGCGCGATCTGCTCGGCCTGCAATTGCTGAACTCGCTGGTGGTGGCCTGCACCTTCGGGCTCATGTGGCCGTGGGCGGCGGTGCGCACGGTGAAGTTTCAGTTGGAGAGCATCGACGTCGTGCCCGGAGGGAGCCTCGACACGTTTGTCGCGGAGGCACAGCCGCCGGTGAGCGCGATCGGCGAGGCCGCGGGCGACTTCCTCGACTTCGACCTCGGCTTCGGGGTATGAGCGCGGGCGTTCCGGCGACCCTCTACGATGGCCGCACGTCGCGGCCGCAACCGGTGACGCTCCGGTTCGCGGGCGACGGAACGCTCACAATTGAAACGCCGGAGGGCGGACCTGTGGTGGCTTTTCATCGTGCTCAGGTGCGCGTCGAATCGCGCTTGGGCGACGGCCCTCGATTTGTGCGACTGCCGGACGATCAGCGCTGCGAGGTGACAGACAACGACTCGCTTGACGCCGCGTTGAGGCACTGGTCCGCACCCGGGTTGGGCGCGTGGCTGCACCGGGTCGAGCAGAGCTGGCGTTTGGTGTTGGTCAGCGCGGTGGTGTTGCTGGTGCTCGGCTGGGTGGCGATCGCCCACGGCGTTCCTTGGGGCGCGAAACACGTCGCATTCATGCTGCCGGCGGGGCTGCTGCGCACACTCGGCGATCAGACGCTGCAGACCTTCGACAAGACCGTGTTCAAGCCGTCGCAACTCGACGCGGAAAGACGTCGCGAGTTGCAGGCGAAGTTCACCGCGTTTCTGAATGCGGCGGGCGACCGCGACACGTATCGGATCGAGTTCCGCGCCTCGCCGCGACTGGGCGCGAACGCCTTTGCTCTGCCGTCCGGCGTCATCGTGATCACGGACGAACTCGTGAAGCTGGCGGAGTCCGATGAAGAGATCATCGCGGTGGTGGCGCATGAATGCGGGCATGTGCAACGGCGACATATCATGCGGAGCGTCCTGCAAAACTCCGCGATCGTCGTGGTGATGACCCTCGTGACCGGCGACGTCTCGTCGGTCACGGCGTTGGGCGGCGCGGTCCCGGCGTTGTTGTTGCAAAGCCGGTTCTCGCGCGAGTTCGAAGCCGAGGCGGATGCGCATGCCATCGAGTTGTTGCAACGCGCGGGACTGCCGACGGGGCATCTGGCTTCGATGTTGGAGCGGCTGGAGTCATCGCATCGCGCCGACGAGGACGACGACGGAGGCCTGATGGACTATATCGCGTCGCACCCGCCCACGCGTGAGCGGGTGAAGGCAATCCGCGACGCCGACCGCGATCGCTGAGGGAACGAAAGTTTTTTCTAAGAACCTGCGCGGTCGCGCGTCATTCCGGTAAGACCCATCCATGAACCCGGAGGCCGCCTATGAAAACGCAGGGGATTTTGTTTCGTCCGCAGTCGCGGCGCATCAGGCGTCGCTTGTCCGCTACGCGACGCGCCTGCTCGGCGGCGACGGCGAGCGGGCGCGCGACGTGGTGCAGGACACGTTCGTCAAACTCTTGGCGCAGCCGCGCGAGGCCGTGGACGGGCATCTCGCCGAGTGGTTGTTCACCGTGTGCCGGCACCGCGCGCTGGACGTGCTGCGCAAGGAGGGGCGCATGAAACGCTTCGCCGACGGGGAGGCCGAGCGCGTGACGACCACCGAGCCGAGGCCTGGGCGCGCGCTGGAGGCGTCCGAGACGCACGCGGCGCTGTTGCGCCTGATCGGCTGCCTGCCGACGAACCAGCAGGAAGTCATCCGGCTGAAGTTTCAGAACGGATTTAGCTACAAAGAAATCAGCCGCATCACCGAGCATTCGGT
>DFYA01000142.1:10786-13408 GCA_002382525.1 Opitutaceae bacterium UBA4094 | reverse complement strand
GCTTTCATGAGCTTGATATTGATCACCTGGGCCGCGCGCTCGTCGGCGATCCGGCGCACATCCGCCGCCGTGCACGCCGCCTCGTCCGCCGCGACCGTCCAGCCCGACTCCTCGTGCAGCGCTCGCATGCCTGCAAGGTCGTCCTTCGCCAGCCATTGCTCCAGCAAGGCCGGCGCAATGCCGAGGCGCTTGAGCCCCGCGACCAACTCAAGGGCCTCCGCGCGCGACACGCCCGCGTTGCCATCGAGAATCAACGGCGCGGTCGGCGCCACCGCGTGAATTGCCGCCAGCCGAGCTAGATCGTGTTCCGCACCGGCCGGGCCGCCGATCTTCACCTTGATCATCCGAATACCCCGCCGCCCGATGTCGCGCGCCGCCACGACTGCGTCGTGCACCGAGCCCGTCGTCACCGTCATGTCGATCTCCAGCTCGGTGCCTGCGCCACCGAAAAACGTCCACAACGGCACGCCTTCGCGTTTCGCCAGCGCGTCGAGCAACGCCATCTCGAAGCCCGCTTGCGCCGCGCCTGAACCCCTCGCCGCCGCACGCACGCTCGCCGACACTGCCCGCCACCCGCCTGCGCCACACGCGTCACGCCCGACCACCGCATCACCTACCGACCGCAACGCTTCCAACACCCGCGTCTGCGTCTCCCCGTTGTAAGCCGGCAACGGAGCCGCCTCTCCGTAGCCGACCGTGCCGTCCTCCAACGTGAGCCTCACCAAAACGTTGTTCGCGACCGCTTGCGCTCCGCCCGAGATGCCAAACGGCGCGTGCAGCGGGATATCCAACCGCACCGCCTCCAGACTCCGGATACACGTAAGGGAAACCGCCATCGCGCCATCAACACCGCGCGCTCACCGCCCGTCAAACCACCCTTTGATGGCAGCCCCAAGTGTCACCTAATAGGTGACACTTGGGCCCCCGGCACCGCGCGCCTCTCCTTTTTGCTCATCCCTGCCCGTTGTGCTTCAACAACTCGCTCGGCGGCACTCCGTGGATCGCCTTGAAGCACCGCGAAAAATGATACGGATCGGCAAAGCCCACGCGTTGCGCCGCCTCCTTCACGCGGCCTTTGCCCTCCACCAAAAACGCCGCCGCCAGGTTCATCTTTCGCCGCAACAGATACTGATACGGACTCGTGTCCTGATAGCGCCGAAACAGCCGGCACACGCTCGACTCCTCCAACCCGGCCGCCGCCGCGATCTCCCGCAACGTCATCAACCGCTCCGCCTCCGAGTCGATCAGCGCCTTGCATCGCTGAAAGTTCTCCTGCGCCGGATCGCCCTGCGCCACGGCCCCCGAAGCGTCCTCGATCTTCAACAACAACAACTCGAACAACTGCGCGCAAATCGTCCGCGCCAGCGCCCCCGTCCGCTGCCCCTCCCTCACCAGATCCTCGAGCACCCCACGGATTTCCGCATGCGCGCCCAACACCCGCGCCGCACCCGGCGCCACGCCCGCGCTCCGCAACCGCTTCGCCACCCCGGCTCCGGCCACGCACACAAAATACTTCAACATCGGCCGCGCCGGCTCGGTCTTCATCACGCAGCGCGTGGTCGGGCCATACGCGAACACCGACCCGGCCCGCAACGCATGCTCCACGCCGTCGAGCTCCGCCACGCCCGCCCCTTCGGCGACGTATTCAATTCCATGATACCGATACTTCCCGCGCCGGATCTCGTAGTCCGGATTGCACCGCTCCCGCCCGCCCACCGTCACCGCCAACGCCTTCGCATCCGCCGCCGGCGCCAGGTTCAGGAAGAAATAACGCGTTCCCGACACTTGTTTCGACAACAACTCGCCCACCGTGGATTGGCCGATTTTATCCATGCTTGTCCTTTCTTTATCCATTCTCCGGAGGCGATCGCCAGAGTATAATCGGCGCCTTTCCCAAAACCCGGCTTTTCGCCGATAATCTCTAGCCCAAACCCCCACCACCATGCCCAAAGCACCGAAAAACACCGTCACGCTCATCGCCAACGGCGACCTTCGCCACTCCGCCAACGCCGTCTGCTGGGCCGCCCAGCAGGAAATGGAGAAAACCCTCACGGCCGCCGTCGCCAAACTCGGCCACAAGCTCGTGCGCGCGCACGGCTACAAGAAGGACGTGAAACACGGCTTCATCTCCTCGCAGAAAGAAGGCATGGAGGTCTTCGCGACCATCGACCCCGACGCGCCGATCATCATCGCCGAGGCCGTCTGGCAGTATTCCCACCACATTCTTCACGGCCTCATCTCTCACCGCGGGCCGATCCTCACCGTCGCCAATTGGTCCGGCACTTGGCCCGGTCTCGTCGGCATGCTCAACCTCAACGGCGGCCTCACCAAGGCCGGCGTGAAATACTCCACCCTCTGGAGCGACAACTTCGACGACGCCTACTTCCTCGGCAAACTCGCCGAGTGGCTCAAGACCGGCGTCACCAAGCACAAGGTTTCCCACGTCAAGCCGCTCGCCAAGGCCGCCGTGCCCGCCAAGGCGAAGGCCCTCGCCAAGAAGCTCGCCGACGAGCTGCGCGTGAAGAAGTCCATCATGGGCGTTTTCGACGAAGGCTGCATGGGCATGTATAACGCGATCATCCCCGACGAGCTCCTCTTCCAGACCGGCGTTTACAAAGAGCG
>DFYA01000142.1:0-10727 GCA_002382525.1 Opitutaceae bacterium UBA4094 | reverse complement strand
GCCGTGCGCATCGCCGACGAGTTTGGCTGCGAGACCATCGGCATCCAATACCAGCAGGGCCTCAAGGATCTCCTCCCCGCCTCCGACTTGGTCGAAGGCACGCTCAACAACAGCGATCGTCCGCCCGTCAAAAACGCGCAGGGCAAAGTCATCCGCGACGGCGAGCCGATCCCCCACTTCAACGAGGTGGACGAATGCGCCGGCCTCGACGGCCTCTTCACCTACCGCGTGCACAAGGCCCTCGGCCAACCCGTCGAGAACACGTTGCACGACCTGCGTTGGGGAGCCTTTGACGAGAGCGGCACCACCGACGAATACGTCTGGGTGTTCCTCATCTCCGGCAGCGCCCCGCCCGCGCACCACATCGGCGGTTGGGCCGGTTCCGACTCGCTGCGTCAGCCGGGCATGTATTTCCGCCTCGGTGGCGGCACGCTGCGCGGCATCGCGAAAAAAGGTGAAATCGTCTGGAGCCGCGTGTTTGTCGAAAACGGTAAACTCAAAATGGACCTCGGCCGCGCCAAGGTGATCGAGTTGCCGCAAGCCGAGACCGAGCGGCGCTGGAACGAGACGACCAAACAATGGCCGATCATGCACGCCGTCACCTACGGTGTGGACCGCGAAGCGATGATGGCCCGCCACAAGAGCAACCACATCCAAGTTGTTTACGCCAACAGCGCCAAGGAAGCCGATCTTGCGCTCTACACCAAGGCCCAGCTCGCCGCCAACCTCGGCCTCGAAGTCGCCTTCTGCGGCACCAAGGCCGACGGCAGCGCGTTCTAACACCGTCGCGGGTCGCTGGTAGGCCGCGAGCTTGCTCGCGCTCCGTTCGTAGCGGCCCGATTGCATCTCAACGCCAAGCGCGCGAGCCCAAAGCTCGCGCGCTTTTTTATGTTCACGCGCCCGCGCCGCCCCTCATGTTTGCGCGCATGAAAAGCCTCTTTGTTTTTATCCTCGGCATCGTCATCGGCGCGCTCGGCTGCAATCTCTACCTGAAGCGCGACACCACCCCGCCGCCCGAATTCGTCGAGGCGACTCCCGGCAGCGACTCCGCTCACGGCGGCCACGCCGCCCCCGCTCAACCGGAGACCGCCGGCTCGCCCGAGTCGCGCACGTTCGGCGAACGCGCCGCCGACACCACCACCGATATCAAAAAGAGCCTCTCCACCAAAGCGCAGGAATGGCGCCTCACCCCCGACGATATCAAACGCGAACTCGCCGACGGCGGCAAAGTCGTCCGCCAAAAGGCCGGCGCCGTCGGCGGCAAGATTTCCGACGTCCGCATCATCACTATCATCAAATCCAAATACGTCTTAGATCGCGACCTCTCCGCCATGGACATCACCGTCGAGTGCAAGAATGGGCACGTCATCCTCAGCGGCAACGTCGCCACGGTCGATCACGTCGCCAAAGCCATCACGCACGCCATGGACACCGACGGCGTGGTCAACGTCGCCTCCCACCTCCGGGCCCCGGTCCTCTGAGCCGACGCGCGACTCCTCCCGCGGATCCGCTGCGGTTCGAACGTGGGAAGCGAGCTTGCTCGCGATGGATCCTCCTCCGCGTAGCTGCGAGCGTGAGCGAGTGGTTCAGATCGGAGCAGAGAAGCGATCAAACCACGGAAGCCTACGCCCCATCCGCCTCGTCTTCGCCAAACAACACCGCCAGCCCCGTCCGGAAACTCGCCGGAATGGCGCTGTAATGCGTGCGCCCCGGGAAGCGCGCAAACGTCGCCTCCAGTCCGCGCACCGGTCGCGCCGCGAGTTGCACTTCCAAGAGGCCGACGTCGCCAAGCATGTCTTTGCCGTCCTTGAGCCCGATGCCGACGAACAGCTTCGCCGCGCGCCGTCCGCGTTTCTCCTGACGCGCCGCGACGGTCCGCAACACCCGGCGTTCGCCCCACCAGATCGAAGGCGCCGACACCAGCGCCCGGTTGAAAAACGGTTTCTCCCGAAACAGCGCGTGCAATGCCAGCAGCCCCCCGAGCGAGTGCCCCGCGATCGCTCGCACGCGTGTATCCACCGGATAACGACGCCCCAGCTCCGCCCACAGCGTCGTCTCTAAAAGCCTTAAGAACGCGTCCGCTCCGCCCGCATCCTCTCCCTCCGCCTCCGCGCCAGGCCCCGGCGTGTAGTCGCGCATTCGCCGGTTTTTCGGATTCGCATAACTCGCCCCGTAGCCCACGCCGACCAACAGCAGCGGTGGCAACGCCTGAGTCTTCGCGACTGCCGCCCGCGCCTTGCACAGCTCCGTGAACTGGTCGTCCGCGTCAAGCCCCACCACCACGATCCACCGTCGCTCCACGGCCGGCTCCACACCCAAGGCTCCGGCGCTTGCCCGCTTCGGTTTGTCGATGTAGATCGCATACCGCGTCCCCGCGTTTTCCAGGTAAAACGCGACCGTTTTCCGACCGTCTGCCATGACCCCACCGGACCCCGTTTTCCCAACCGGTCAACCATCCTCCGCCTCACCGCTTGCACCCGCCGCCCCGCCGCTGCGACCCTGCACGCCATGTCCTCCGAACCCGCACCCGCGTCCGCCTCCGCCCCCCCCATCCCCGTCCACCCGGCCGGTCCGCTCCCGGGTCGTTATCGCCACTACAAAGGGAAAGACTACCTTGTTCTCGGCGTCGCCCGACACTCCGAGACCGAGGAGGAACTCGTCACCTACCGGCTACTTTACGGCGACTACGGCCTCTGGGTTCGCCCCCGCGCCATGTTCCTCGAAACGATCGAAATCGACGGACGCCTCCAGCCGCGCTTCGCCTACATCGGTCCCGCCTGATGCTTGCAGGGGCTCTGAGCGTGAGGTCAGAGATCCTGTTTCCCCCTTTCCGTTTGCGCAGCCGCCCGCGCGAGCTTTGTTGATCAGCAACCATGCCGGACGACCACCACCACCCGCACCAACGCGAGCACTTCGCCCGCATTCGCCGGGTGAAGTTCTTCCTGCGCTTCATGCCGCGCCGGGCCGTCCTCCACAAATATCCGCTGCTCGGCCGCTTCGCCGCCGTCGCCCGCAAAAGATCCTATCTGTGGTCCTTTAAAACCATCCACATCCGCCCGGCGCTCTACAGCGGTTCGATTCTTTCGCTGATGCCGTTCCTCGGCGTGCAGCTACCGATCGCACTTCTGCTCGCCGTGCTCCTGCGGGCCAACTTCATGGTGTTGGGCGGTCTTCAATTTATCACCACGCCCGCCACCGCCCTCCCGATCTACTACGGCACCTATCAACTCGGTAAAGCCGTGATCTCGGTCTCCGGGTTTGGACACAGCATCGAGGTGTTCGACGATCCCGCGCTTAATCTCTCCCCGGTCAACATCGGCAACTCCGACCACGCCGCCTCCGACGCCAATCCCGCCATTCCTCCACCCGACCTCCGCTGGAATCAGCGCCTCGGCACCCGCATCAACGCCCTGCTCCTCGGCGGCCTGATCGCCGGCACCGCGCTCGGCGCCCTGCTCGATCTCCTTTGGCGCCTCGGCGCCCGCCAGGCCGAATCCCACCGTCGCAAAGTTGTCGCCCGACAAGTCGCTTCCCGCTCGACGGCCCCGCCCTCCGACCCACTGTAAAGCCCGCTCATGCCCGGCTCCGCACGTTTTCTCTTCCTGCCCCTGCTACTGCTCCTCGGCCTCGTCGTCTCAGGCCTCTCCGGCTGTCGCTCCAAGACCCCGGCAAAACCCACACCCGCTCGCACCCTGCCGACCCCGCCCGCACCCGCGTCCTCCGGACCTGCCGCCGCGCCGACCGTCCAGTTCCCGTTCCCGGTCATGCTCGGCATCGACACGCTTGAGGCGACCGGCTTCCGCGCCATTGCCGGAAAAAAAGTCGGCCTCCTCACCCACCCGGCTGGCGTGAATCGCCGCGGAGAAAGCACCATCGAGGTCCTCCGCCGCGCGCCCAACGCCAAACTGGTCGCCCTCTTCGCGCCCGAACACAGCCTTTCCGGCGACATCAAGGCCTCCGTCAACTTCGCCGACTCCGTCGATCCGCGCACCGGCCTGCCCATCTATTCCCTTCACGGCAAGAACCGCAAACCCACCGCCGCCCAGCTCAAGGGCCTCGATGCCCTCGTCATCGATCTGCAGGACATCGGCGTGCGCAGCTACACCTACAACGTCGTCATGCGCTACGCCATGGACGAATGTTTCCGCCACGGCGTGGAGGTCGTCGTGCTCGACCGGCCCAACCCCCTCGGAGGCTTCAAAGTGGACGGCCCCCTCCTCGACCGCGAGTGGTTCAGCGGTGTAGGGGCTTTTCGGATACCGTATGTCCACGGCCTCACCATGGCCGAACTCGCCCGCATGGCCGCAAGCGAACCCGGCATGCTCGACGTCCCCGAGTCCGCCCGCCGCACCGGCCGCCTGACCATCGTCCCCATGCGCGGATGGAAGCGCTCCATGCGCTGGCCAGAGACCGGGCTCAACTTCGTGCCCACCTCGCCGATGGTCCGCGATTTCGCCGCCGTGATGGGCTACGCCATGATCGGGCTCGGCTGTGAATACAGCGGCTTCCGCCACGGCGTCGGCGCCCATCACCCCTTCCGAGGTCTCACGTTCAAAGGCGTCACCGCCGACCGCCTCGGACGCGATCTCACCGCGCTCAATCTTCCCGGCCTCGGCTACCGCAAGATCACCGTCCCCGGCCCCGACGGCAAACCGCGCGAGGGCGTCTATGTCGACGTCGTGGATTGGAACGCTTGGCGCCCCACCGAGCTGAGCTTCCACCTCATGCGCCTGGCCTGCCGTTACGATCCACCCAATCCCTTTCAGAAAATCACGCCGGTGCAGGCGCGCAGCTTTAACATCCACGTCGGCTCCACCGAATGGTGGAATGCCCTCAAACGCGACGGCGCCCGCGTCGATGTCGAACGCCACGTCGAAGTCTGGCGCGCCCAAGCGTTGCAATACCAGCAGCACACCCGCAAATACTGGCTCTACCAGTAACGCGGTCAGTCGCTCTCTCCGTCGTGGGAAGCGAGCTTGCTCGCGATTGCAGCCCGAGATCGCGAGCAAGCTCGCTTCCCACATTTCGGACCACCGAGGTCGAGGTGGCTGGGCGCGTCTCTGCGCCCGGTTCGTCCGCCTCAAGCAACTCCTCCGGCTGTCCTCCCGCCTCCGTTTTCGCGACTTCTGCGCCTCTTTGCGGCCAACCCTCCGGCGGGCTTACCCCGCCGCCTTCGCCTGCACCTTGCGCCAGATCGCCAGCAACTCCGCGAAATCGTCCTCACGGTCGCTGCTATCGACCACGTAGTCGAACTTGCCGATCTCGAGCAACTCGCGCTCGGCCGTCTCCATACGATGCGCGATTTCCTCCGCGCTCTCGCCGCGTCCCTGCAAACGCACGCGCAGCTCCGGGATTGCCACGTTGATAAACACCGTGCCCATGTGGCGCGCCAACAGGGGATTCGCCTGCGCCGCCTTGCGGAAACTCTCCACGCCCTGCACGTCGACGTTGATGATCAGGCTGCGCCCCGCCGCCAGCGGATCGAGCACCGACGACGCCAGCGTGCCGTAGCGATTGCCGGTTTTGTGAACCCACGCCCACTCCAAGAACTCGCCCGCCGCCACCTTGGCGTCGAACGTCTCCGGAGTCAGGAAATGATAATGCACGCCGTTCACCTCGCCCTGCCGCGGAGCGCGCGTAGTGGTGGTGACAATACGCCCGAAACCCGAAACCTCCGCAACCATGCGTTCGCAAAGCGTGGTTTTTCCGGAACCGGCGGGGCCGGCGAGAACAAGCAGAACAGGTGTCATGTCGCTAAAAAAGAGGGGTTGCGATTCATTCAGTAGGTAAACGCCACGCAGGCCAGCAGCACGCCATACGCTGCCAGCACGCCACCCAACACCCGGGATCGCCCCGGCGTTCGGTAAAGCCACTCGAAGAAATCACGCATCCGAAACGGCGAAACCGCCAAGTAGATCGCCGCCGCGATCGCCACGTAGAGCGCGGTCACCATAAACAAGCGCTCGGGAATTTCGTATCGCCCATAAGCCGACATCAGCAACGGCCACGACCCCACGAGGATCAACACGCTCAGCCCGCGCACCGAAAGAAACTCCGGCAAATAAAAAAACGAGAGCACCGCCAGCGCCCCAAAGATAAACACAAACGGCGTCGGCGAAGAGAACCCGATTACGTCGGCGGTGGACATGTGAGCCACGTTGTAGAGGAACCACGCCGCCCCGCCGCCGAAGAACACAACCGAGGCCGTCTGCGACCGGGGGAACGCCTTGAACATGGAGCGAATGGCCGAGTTGCTCACGAGAAAGAGCGCGCCGAATGAAAGCAAAATCAGGCCGGTGATGAGGGTGGCGACGGTGAGCGACATTTTAGATTCTTTTGAAGAGACGTAACAGAAAGAGAGCCGATCCCATCACTCCACTCCGCTCAACTGCAGCTCGCCATACAACGTGCTCACACTCGCCCGCTCGATCTTTAAGGGCACCAGCTGCCCGATCAGTCGTGTATTCGCGTCGAAAATACACACGCGGTTTCCGCGCGTGCGGCCGGTGAAACGCTTGCCGGTCTTGTCCGGCCCTTCGACGAGCACCTCTTCCACGGTGCCGATCAACTGCGCGGTGCGGCGCTCCGAGTTCTTGCGCAGGATGTCCAACAACACCGCGTTGCGGTGCTCCTTCACCTCGTCGGGGATCTGGTCGCCCATGTCCGCCGCCGGTGTGCCGCTGCGGATCGAATACTTGAAAATGTAGGCCATGTCGTAATTGCAGGCCTCGAACAGCTCGCGCGTCTGCTCGAACTCCTCGTCCGTCTCGCCCGGGAAACCCACGATGATGTCCGTCGAAAAATACATGTCGGGCCGCACCGCGCGGAGCGAATCGACGATCTCCTTGTAGCGCTCGCGTGAATACGGGCGGTTCATCGCCTTCAAAATGCGGTTGCTGCCGCTCTGCATCGGCAGGTGCACGTATTCGCAGAGCTTCGGCAGGCGGCCGTAGGCCGCCGCAAGGTCGTCTTTAAAACCACGCGGGTGCGGCGAGGTGAAGCGAATGCGCTCGATACCGTCGATCTCGTGCACGCGTTCGAGCAACTGCACAAAAGGCGAGATTCCGTTCGTATGGGTGTAATCGCGGCGCCCGTAGCTCGTGACGATCTGGCCGAGGAGCGTCACTTCCTTCACGCCGCGCGCGGCGAGGGCACGGCACTCGGCCACGATGTCGTCCATCGGGCGCGAACGCTCGTCGCCACGCGTTTTCGGCACGATGCAGAACGCGCAATCCATGTTGCACCCCTGCTGGATCGACACGAACGCCGTGACCTGCGGAAGCACGCCGTCCGCCGATCCTTCGGCACCATTCGCATCCGTGCCCGCGTCGGCCTCCGGGACGAGGTGATCCTTGATCGTGTTCTGCGAACCCGCCTCTTCGGCGATGTCCACGATGGTCTCGCCAATCGGCACACCGGCGTCGCGCGCCGCGCGCAGGTTGTCGAGGTAGTCGGGGACTTGATGAAATTTCTGCGTGCCGACGATCAGGTCCACGTCCGGCAACTGGTCGAGGAGCGTGGCGCCGCGGTTCTGTGCCATGCAGCCGAGGATACCGAGGACGAAGTCGGGGTTCTTCTTTTTGCGATGCGAAACGTAGCCGGCCTTGCCGATCGCCTTTTGCTCGGCGGCGTCGCGCACCGAACAGGTGTTGAGCAACATCACGTCGCAGTCGTTCTCGTCGCCGACGATCCGGTAGCCGCGGGCGCGTAACATCGCCGCGACCGCCTCGCTGTCGCGCTCGTTCATCTGGCACCCGTAGGTTTTGATATAGACCCGATTCATCCGAAGGAGGGTTGTAGGTAAACGCCCTCGCCCGGGGGTCAAACGGTAAAGCCGCTCCGATGCCTCCGGAGCACGGAGAACCGGGTTTCACGAAAGTTATTCACAATTGACGGGGCAATTCCCGGAACGCTTCTCCAAGGTGTTTCCCAGATGGCAGCGGGGGCGATTCCCACAGCATACTACAAACCAGCTATTTACATAAAGTCGATCAACCGTCGCCTCGCTAACTCAACACCTTGCGGAAGGTTTACAATTGCAGCGCGCACGGAGCCCCGGGGGGCAGAACTGTGTAGGACGCCCTCGGTCAGTCCGGCATGTGAACTTGCGCCTGCCGTTTTACTTTTTGCTTTTTGCGCTCCTGCCTCTGGCGGTGCTGACGCAAGCGCCGTTCGCGAAGCCCGCGCCCGCGCAAGACTTGGACGCCTTGGCGGACGAAGCCGTTGAGTCGGAAAGCGCCAACGCCGCCACCGAACTCGTTAAAGAGTTCACCTTCCCGGCGCGTGAGCAGTGGGACGCGTTTGCCACGCGGCTGGCGTTGACCGGCGAACTTGGCACCCCGCCGCCCGCCGCGTTCACCACGCACGACTCGGACGCCCACGAGGAACACGGCGCGTTGTTCGCGTTGCGCGCCCTGCCCGACCAACATCTCTACGCCGGCTGGCTCTCGGCGCGGCTGGTGGAATTGGTCGCCGAAAAAGAAGCCGCCGCCCCGGCCCCGCCGCTTGTGCAGTTCGTCATGCCGGAACCCGAAGTGTCCACCGCCGCAGCGACGCGCGCCATCGACGTCATCCCGATGTATGATGTCTGGGTGCGTCTCCTCCAAAACCAGCCGCGCCCCAAACGCGCCGACGAATTTATCCACCGGCTCAAGCGCATCTTCGCCGAGGAGGGCGTGCCCGTGGAGCTCGCCTGGCTTCCCGAGATCGAATCGATGTTCGATCCCCGCGCCAAAAACAGCGTCGGCGCGCGCGGCTTGTTTCAATTCATGCCTGGCACCGCGCTCGAACAGGGACTGCGCCTCGGCCCCTACGACGAACGCATCCACCCCGAAAAAAGCGCGCGCGCTGCCGCCGCCTTGCTACGACGCCTGCACGGCACGTTCGACTCGTGGCCACTCGCGCTCGCCGCCTACAACGCCGGGGAAAATCGCGTGCGCCGCACGCTCAAGGCGCGCGACGCCACCACGTTCGCCGAGATCGCCCACGCCCTGCCCGCCGAGACGCGCCACTACGTGCCCAAGGTCCTCGCCACGCTCGCGATCCGTGAGGGCTACGACCCCGCCCTCCTCGCCGCGCCGCGTGTCGCCTCCGCCGAGTAACCGCCCCTCACCCCGTATTCGTCGTCTCCGCCACCGCGAGCTGCCCGCACCCCGCGCCGATATCGATGCCGCGCCGCTGACGCACCGTGCTGGGCAACCCGTAGCCCGCGAGGATTTCCTGAAAGCGTTTCGCTTGTCCGCCAAGGCTCGGCACTCCCGCGTATCCAGAAGTCGGATTCAACGGAATCAGGTTCACCTGGGCCTGCATGCCTTGCAACAACGCCCCCACCGCGTGCGCGTCGTCCGGCCCGTCGTTTTTGCCCTCGATCAGCGTCCACTCAAAAAAGATCCGCCGGTCCAGCGTCGTGGTGTAACGCCGGCATGCGTCCATCAACGCGTCCAAGGGCCACGCGCGCGCGGCCGGCACCAGCGCCGCGCGCGCCGCCTGGGTCGCCCCGTGCAACGACACCGCGAGCCGCATCTGCCGTTTCTCGTCGGTCATGCGGTGGATGCCCGGCACCACGCCCACCGTGGAGAGCGTGATCTTTTTGGCGCTCAGCCCCATGCCCGCACCGTCACAGAGAATCTCCACCGCCTTCATCACCGCGTCGTAGTTGTGCAACGGCTCGCCCATCCCCATCAGCACGATGTTGCGCAATCGCTCGTGCCGGTGGTGCGGCGAGGGATGATCGACCTCCGCCAGCGCCGGGTTCTCCGCGACCGTGTGTCGCAGCACCCGGTCCACGTGCACCGCCTGCGCGACGATCTCGCCCGCCGTCAGGTGTCGCGTGTAACCCATCTGCCCCGTTGCGCAAAACACGCAGCCCATCGCGCAGCCGACCTGTGAACTGATGCACGCCGTCGTCCGCCCCGTGTAACGCATGAGCACCGTTTCGATGCGGTGCGCGTCGTTCAACGCCAGCAGGTATTTGCGCGTAAACCCGTCTCCCGAATGCGTCTCACGCGCGATCGGCAGCATCCCCGCCGTCGCCTCGGCCTCCAGCCGCTCCCGCATCCGCGCCGGCAACTCGTCCATCGCGGAAAAATCACGCGGCGTATCCAAATATAGATACTTCCAGAGTCGCGCCGCGTGAACCGCGCTCAGCCCCCACCCGGTGGTCAACACGACGAGATCCGCCCGCGTGAGCCCGTAAAGATTGATTAGCGTGGAAGACATGAGTGCGAAACGGGCGATGGAACGCGAACGCGCGCGTTTTTCAACCTTCCTCGTCCCGCGCGGCCAAGATGAAGATTGCCGCCCCCGCTGGCATCGGGGAAAGATTCGCCCTATGGTTCGGCTGTTCTATCGTTCATGAGCCCTCCCGATTCGTATCTGAAGTGGTCTGGCGCGCTGGCGCCGGCGAAAGATCATCTCGTCGCGTTGATCGCCGAGCACACCCAAAACGCCGCGATCATCACCGACTCGCACTACCGAATTATTTGGGTCAACGCCGCGTTCGTGCGCGCCACCGGCTACACGCTCGACGAAGTCCGCGGACGCCGCCCGCCCGACTTCCTTCGCGCTCCCAACGCCAACCCTGCGCGCGCGGCGGAGATTGCCGATGCCATCGCCCGCGGCACCCCCTTCAGCGTCACCATCCGCAACTGCCGCAAAGACGGCGCCTTGATCTGGATGCGCCTCGAAGGAAAACCCATCCGCAGCGACGATGGCCGCATCGACGCCTT
>DFYA01000121.1:13810-13986 GCA_002382525.1 Opitutaceae bacterium UBA4094 | reverse complement strand
GGCAACGACGAGCGCGAGCAGACGCTTAACTCCATGCTCGTCGAGATGGACGGTTTCGACACCACCGAGGGCGTCATCATCATCGCCGCGACCAATCGCGCCGACGTTCTCGACCAGGCGCTGCTTCGCCCGGGTCGCTTCGACCGCCAAGTTTATGTGGACCTGCCGGACCTCGT